>NZ_CP109150.1:7012458-7317348 GCF_035920365.1 Micromonospora sp. NBC_01740
GCGTCGGGGCTTCCGGCTGCCGCGCCAGTCCAACCCCGGGACTGGCTTGCCACCGAGTCACCGGGTCGCGGCGCCAGCTCCACCGCCAGGACGTGCCCGACCCTGCTCCACAGCCGCCGGCCCCGATTCCGGAACCACCGAGCGCCGGCCCGGAGAGGCCCCGCGACGGCACAGCCAGTCCGACCCGAGACGAGGCCAACTGAGCCGGCGCTCAGGGCGTCTCCAGGGCGTCAGGGCGCCCTCAGGGCGTCAAACGTCGGCCAAAGTTGACCAAGGACGACCATCGACGCCCGAACATAGAACCAGCTCAGAGCCTTGATCGAGGCTCTGAGCTGGTGGGCGACGGACGAGTCGACCTGTACGCCGGATTCTGTGACCGGCGCGCGCCCCGAGGGGCTCGCGCCGGCGGCGGCCATCCATCTAGGCCTGCCGTCGCCGGCAGGCTCGAGCGGCCTACCCGCAGACATCGGGCGGGCAGCCCTCAAGCGTCTGCGCCGGGTCGTCATCATGTCTGGTGACGGCCCTTGCTTGGCCTTGCTCCGGGTGGGGTTTACCGAGCCACCCCGGTCACCCGGGGTGCTGGTGGGCTCTTACCCCACCGTTTCACCCTTACCGTCCCCGATGGGGTCGGCGGTCTGTTTTCTGTGGCACTGTCCCGCGGGTCGCCCCGGGTTGCCGTTAGCAACCACCCTGCCCTGTGGAGTCCGGACGTTCCTCGGCGGCGGGCCGGAGCCCGCCGACGCGACCGCCCGGTCGACTCGTCCGTCGCGCACCCATCCTAACGACGCCACGGCCGCGTCCATTGCCGCCCCGGGACGACCGGCACCCGTCCTGCCGAGGCCGGGTACTAGCCTCTGGTGACCATGGATGTCTCCGACGCCGCGCTGCTGCTCGCCGCCGGTCTCGCCGCGGGCACGGTCAACGCGGTGGCCGGCGGGGGCTCGCTCATCACCTTCCCGGCGATGATCGCGGTGGGCCTGCCGCCGGTGCCGGCCAACGTGAGCAATTCGGTCGCGGTCTTTCCGGGGTACGTGGCGAGCGTGGCGGGCAGCCGGCAGGACCTGCCGCCCCGGCGGATGCTGGCCACGCTGGTGCCCACCACGATCGTCGGCACGATCGCCGGCGCCCTGCTGCTGCTGGCCACCCCGGCCCGGGCGTTCGAGCTGGTGGTGCCCTTCCTGGTGCTCGGGGCGACGGCGGTGCTGGCGTTCCAGGATCCGCTGCGCCGGCTCGTCGGGCATCCGCGCGACCTGGCGCCGCGCCGCCGTACGGTCACCGTGCAGGCCATGGTCGCCGTCGGCGCGGTGTACGGCGGCTACTTCGGCGCGGCGCTCGGGGTGATGCTGGTCGCGGGCCTGGCCCTGGTGCTGGACGCGACGCTGGCCCGGGTGAGCGCGATCAAGAACCTGCTCTCCGCGCTGGTCGGGTTGACCACGCTCGTGGTGTTCGCGCTGTTCGGGCCGGTGAACTGGGCGGCCGTCGCGGTGGTCGCGCCGGCGACGCTGGTCGGCGGGTACGCCGGCGCGCGGCTGGTGCGCCGGCTGCCGCCGGTGGTGCTCAAGGTGCTGATCGTGGTCTTCGGCACGGCGATCGGGCTCTACCTGCTCTGGCGCGCGCTGCGCTGAGCCTCGGCGACACGTGGCCGGCCTGGGGCACCCGAGCGGCTAGTGGTCGTGGAGCGTGAAGCGGGGGCCGCCTGACCGGCCTTGATCGGGATGGTCGCCTTGATCCCTCGGCGGCGCAGGTACTCACGGTTGGCCCGCGAGCTGTAGGCCATGCCCGCCATCGCACCCACTTCGAAACGCGGCCCAGGGTGATCAGCCCACCAGTGTGATCAGCGCGCTACCGGCGGGCGGCAGCGCTGCGCTGGCGTGCCGATTCGTAGAGCACGACGGTCGCGGCGACCGCCGCGTTCAGGGAGCTGGCGGCCCCGGACATCGGGACCCGGACGAGCTGGTCGCAGGCCTCACGCCAGCCGACGCTGAGACCGGTGGTCTCGTTGCCGATCAGGGTCAGCGCGGGTTGCGTGAAGTCGTACTCGGCGGCATCCAGTGCGCCGTGCTCATCGGCACCCACGATGCCGATGTCGACGCCGTCGGCGCGCACGTCGGCGACCCAGGAGAGCACCGCCTGGTGTGAGGGCGCCCGGACCACGGGCAGCGCGAACAGCGAGCCGGTGCTCGCCCGCACCGCCTTCGGGTCGTACACATCGGCGGCATGGCCGGTGACGATGACGCCGGACGCGCCGAAGGCGTCTGCGGACCGGATGAGCGTCCCGATGTTGCCAGGGCTGGTGGGCCGGTCGAACACGACGGTGAGCATGGTCGGCCCGGCCGGGATGCGGCGCAGGTCGTCCTGCGGCAGCGCGACCACGGCCAGCAGCTCCGGAACCGTGTCCGCCTTGCCGCCCAGCATGTGCATCAGTTCACGGGAGACGGCGAACCTCTCGGCCCGGACGGTGTCCAGGGCCTTGCGTGCCCAGCCGGAGAGCTGGACGTCGGCGTCGTAGAGCAGCTCTCGAACCTGCCAGCCGTGTTCGATGGCCATGGTGATCGGGCGCACGCCCTGCACGAGGAACTCGCCGCGACGCTGCCGCTTGGTTCGATTGCGGAGCAGTGCCTCCCACTGCTGGAATCGTGCATTGCGGCCACTCACCCGCACCCTCACCGTTGTCCCCGCCTTCCCCGTACATCAGGAACGGGGGTGTCCTGCCCGAGTCCTCGGCGAATCGCGATCTCCACGGGCGAGTACGCACCGTCGGCCCGTTCCAGTTCGAACGGCGCGGCCGGCACCAGCGGCGGCTGGGCCATGAAGCGCGGCCGCGTCCCGTGGTGCGGTTGCGCCGCGTGCACCAGGAAAGGATGGCACAGGAATACATCGCCAGGAGACCCGGTGGCCAGGGCGAGTGGCCGGTGGTCGGACGCCGCCACCAGCTCGGGCGCGAGGTCCAGCCCGCTCGCCCCGTCCTCCCCGTACTTCTCCAGCACCTTCGGCACGTCGAGGTGTGAGCCGACCCGGATCCGTGTCGGGGCGTCCTCCGCACCGATCTCGCTGAACAGGAACAGCATCAGCAGCGCCCGGCCCCGGGAGCGAACGTTCGTGAAGTACCAGCTCGCACCCTCAGGCAGATAGCTGCCCTCGATGTGCCAGCCCGCGTCGTTCGGCTCGTCCTTGTGCGGGAAGCGCAACGGGAACGTGCCCAGCGAGTAACGCGGCTCCCAGCGTCCCGCGCCGACGAGCAGGTCGTACGCGTGATGGAGGAACGGTGAATTGGGTGCGGCGGCGAACGGCCCCTGCGCCATGCCGGGCACCCAGTGCACGGGCTGCGTCCAGGTGGCTGGGTCGTCCGGGTCGCAGCCCGTCTCCCGCCACAGCAGCCGCGCGCAGTCCGCGGCCACGCGCGGTGCGACGGCGCCCGCCAACTTCACGAAGCCGTCGCGAAGGAACCGGGATACCAGTGTCGTGTCGTCCATGCCCCCATCGTGTGGCGGCACCGATCCCGATCACCCGACACTTTCCGCTCCGCCTCTGTCGGGTGTGCCGCAACAGAGCCGGTCACGATACGGAGGCACTGTCGCACAGCACTACAGCTTGAGGTTCCGCCCAACTGCCGAAGGGAGCGAACGCATGGAAACCCGCATCGTCGACCATCCCGCGTTTTGGCTCGTGGGGCACGCTGTCCGGGTTCCACTGATCCACCGAGGCATCAACCCGCACATCCAGCAGCACATCGCCGCGCTGCCGGCAGAGGAGCACCTGCGCTTGAAGGCACTCGGCGACACTGAGCCGGGCGGCCTGCTCGCGGTCTTCGATGACCTCGACGCGGACTACGACGAAGGCAGCGAGCTGACCTACCTGCACGGGGTCGCCGTGTCCCCGGGCACGCCGGTCCGGGGCGATCTCGAGGTCATCGAGGTCCCGGCGGGCCGCTGGGTGGTCATCCGGGCCGTGGGGCCGCAGCCGCAGACCCTGCAGAAGATCTGGGCCGCGGCCGCAGCCGAGTGGTTTCCCTTCAACCCGTGGCAACTGCGGCCGGGCCCGGAGATCGTCGCGGTGCCCGAGCCGACGGACGACCTCAGCACCGCGACCCGCGAGCTCTGGCTGCCCGTCGAGCCGGCGTAGCCCGCCTCTGGAATACGGCCTAGTGGTCGTTGAGCGTGAAGAAGAACGTCCGGTGCTCGACGTCCAGGAAGGCGGTCCGCCACCGCGTGGACGGGGTCGCCTCGTCGTACGCCCGGCTGTGCAGCCAGCGGGGCGCGGCCGGCAGGAACGGCGCGAGAGCGGGCCAGGCGTCCGCCGGGCTGCCGGAGTGGGGAGCCTTGGCGGCGGGCGCGTACGGCACGAAGTCGTACCGCTGCGCCAGCGTCCGCGCGTCCTCCGGACGCAGCCGGACCACGCCCTGGTAGGCCCAGTCCACCGGACCCGGCGCGCGGCCGCACGGCTCGCCCGAGAGGGAATGGACCTGCCAGTGGATCTCCAGGTAGTCGCCGAGGTCCGGCAGCTCCTGGGGCGGGTCCCACCGGTTGGTGCGCACCTTCGCCTCCTCGGCGCGCACGGACTCCCGGCACTCGGGGGTGTCGCCCGGGTCGTCGCTGACGACCCGGATCACGGCCCCCACACACCCGACGACCACCAGCAGCAGCGCGGCGGAGCCGCCGAGGACGGCCACCAGCGCGCGTCTCGTCATGGTCGTCAGCGTACGAAGGGCGTCCACTCCCGCCGCGTCGCCCCCGGCCGCAGGGGGCCGGGGGCGACGCGGTCCGGGAGACGCTCAGGCGACCGGTTCCGGGGCGGCGTCGGCGTCCCGGTTCGGGCCGGGTACGACGCGCGGGTCGCCCTCGTCGGCGAAGTAGTCGTCCGACGTGGTGCCGTCGCCGCCGTCGCGCACCTTCGCCGCCCGCAGCACCACCGTGAGCAGCGCCGCGACCGCGAGGTTGACCAGCACCGCCACGATCCCGACGTAGATCGTCTTCGGGGTGTCGAAGCCGAAGTCGGCCAGCGGGAACGCCGAGCCGCCGAAGTGCTTGCGGCCGGTCGCGGCGTTCGGGATCTGGTAGAGCATCCACATGCCGAGTCCCATGCCCGCGATCCAGCCGCCGATCAGCGCCCCCCGGTGGAACCAGCGGGTGTAGAGGCCGAGGGCCACCGCCGGCAGCGTCTGGAGGATGATCACGCCGCCGATGAGCTGGAGGTCGATGGAGAACTGCGGGTCGAGGAAGACGATGCACGCCACCGCGCCGACCTTGACCACCAGCGAGGTGATCTTGGAGACGTTCGCCTCCTGCGCGGGGCTGGCGTCCCGCTTCAGGTACTCCTTGTAGATGTTGCGGGTGAACAGGTTCGCCGCCGCGATCGACATGATCGCCGCCGGCACCAGCGCGCCGATGCCGATGGCCGCGTACGCGACGCCGGCGAACCAGTCGGGGAACTGCTGGTCGAACAGGACCGGCACCACCGTGTTGCTGTCCACGGTGCCCTCCTTCGACCCGGGCAGCGGCTTCACCCCGGCCGCGATGGCCATGAAGCCGAGCAGCGCGATCAGGCCGAGCAGCAGGCTGTACGCGGGCAGCGCCGACATGTTCCGCTTGATCACGTCGCGGTTCCGGCTGGCCAGCACGCCGGTGATGCTGTGCGGGTAGAGGAACAGCGCCAGCGCCGAGCCGAACGCCAGCGTGACGTACTGGAGCTGGTTGTTGGCGTTGAGCAGCACCCCGTCGTTGGGGTTCGGCGACGCGTCGAACTTCGCGTCGGCGGCGTCGAAGATCTCGCCCCAGCCGCCCAGCTTGTACGGCAGGTAGAGCACCGCCACCAGGATCACGATGTAGATCAGCGTGTCCTTGACGAACGCGATCAGCGCCGGCGCGCGCAGCCCCGACTGGTAGGTGTACGCGGCCAGGATCGCGAACGCGATGATGATCGGCAGGTGCCGGGCCAGGGCGCTGTCGCCGGTCACCCCCATGGTCTTCAGCACCGCCTCGATGCCGACCAGTTGCAGCGCGATGTACGGCATCGTCGCCACGATGCCGGTGATCGCGATCAGCAGCGCCAGCACCGGCGAGTCGAACCGCTTGCGGACGAAGTCCGCGGGGGTGACGAAGCCGTGCCGGTGCGAGACCGACCAGAGCCGGCACAGCACCAGGAACACCAGCGGGTAGATGACGATGGTGTACGGGACGGCGAAGAAGCCGGCCGCGCCGGCACCGAACATCAGCGCCGGCACCGCCACGAAGGTGTACGCGGTGTACAGGTCACCGCCGACCAGGAACCAGGTGATCCAGCCGCCGAAGTTGCGCCCGCCCAGCCCCCACTCGTCGAGGTGGGCCATGTCCTTCGGGGCCCGCCACCGGGCCGCCACGAATCCCATCCCGCTGACCAGCAGGAAGAGCACCGAGAAGACGATGATCTCGGTGAGGTGGTCGCGCCACATCAGCGATCACCCGCAGCCGTGTCGCCCGGCCCGTCCGACGGCGCGCCGGCCCGCTTCTTCGTCATCTGGTACACCAGCGTGGTGGTGGCCACGCCGAGCAGGATGTAGACGAGCTGGAGCCAGTAGAAGCGCGGGAAGCCGAGGAACCGGGGCGAGTCGGCGTTGAAGAAGACCGGGATCAGGGGCACCACGATGGGGATGAAGAGCAACCAGTTCCAGGGGCTGTGGTCCTTCGCCCTGGAGCGCGCCGCGGTCGGCGCCTCCGGTTCGGGTGCGGCCATTGCGACAAACCTCCGCGAGTCGTAGATCGACACAGATGACGGCCGGAGGCTACGACCCTGTGACCCGGGTCACGTTCTACGGGAGGAGGTTGCTGCGCCGAACGGCGGACGGCGTGCGCCGAACGGCGACCCCGGGCGGCCGGACGGCCGGCCGCCCGGGTCAGATCCCGGCGAGGTGCGCGGTGTCGTTGACCGTACGGACGGCGACCCCGCCGTCCGGCCACGTGTCGAGCACCGAGATGCCGGCCGCGTCCAGGAAGAGCCGGTGCAGGAAGCCGTCGCCGGCCGCGAGGGCGTCGCGCAGCACCAGCTTGATCGGCGAGACGTGCGAGACCACCACCACGGTCTCCCCCGGGTACGCCCGGCACAGCCCGTCGACCACGCGGCGGCAGCGCTCGGCGACGTCGACGAACGACTCGCCGCCCGGCGGGGCCACCCGGGTCGAGGCCAGCCAGGCGTCCATCTCGCCCGGCCACTCCTGGCGGACCTCGGCGAAGGTGCGCCCCTCCCAGGCCCCGAAGTCGCACTCGATCAGGTCGTCCTCGCGGCGCACCGGCACGCCGCCGAGTGCCCCGGCGATCGCCTCGGCGGTCGCCGTACACCGGGACAGGGGCGAGCTGACCACGGCCGCGACGGTCGGGGCCAGCTCGGCCACCCGGGCGGCCGTGGCCCGGACCTGGGCCCGGCCGCGCTCGGAGAGCGGCACGTCGCCGCGGCCCGAGTAGCGGCGCTGTTCGGTGAAGGCCGTCTCGCCGTGCCGGACGAGGACGAGCCGGGTGGCGGTGAAGCTCGGCCGCGGCTCCCAGGAGGCGGGCGCGGTGGCCGGGTCGGTGCCGGTGCTCGTCGCCGACGCGGCGCGGGCGGCCACCTCCCGGGCTTTCGCGCGGGCCGGCGAGTCGGGACCGGCGACCTCGCGCGGCGGCTCCACGACGCGCGGCGGCGCGACGGCGGGCCGGGCCGGCGCCTTGCCGGCGGCAGCGTCCATGGCGGCGTTGGCGAGGGCGTCGGCGTGCCGGTTGCGTTCCCTGGGAATCCAGTGGAACCGCACGGCGGCGAAGCGGTTGACCAGCCCGGCGGCCTGCGCGGCGAGCGGGCGCAGCCCGGGGTGCTTGATCTGCCAGCGGCCGCACATCTGCTCGACCACCAGCTTCGAGTCCATCCTGGCCTCGACCTCGGCGGCACCCAGCTCGGCGGCGGCCTCCAGCCCGGCGATCAGCCCCCGGTACTCGGCGACGTTGTTGGTGGCGACGCCGATCGACTCGCCCCGCTCGGCCAGCACCTCACCGGTGTCCGCGTCGCGGACCACCGCGCCGTAGCCGGCCGGGCCGGGGTTGCCCCGGGATCCGCCGTCGGCCTCGACGACGACCACGCGCGGCGCCACGGGACTACAGGCCGGACTCGTTGGTACGGACCATGATCCGCCGGCAGTCCTCGCAGCGGACGACCTCGTCCGGGTCGGTCTTGCGGATCCGGGCCACGTCGGCGCCGGAGAGCGTCAGACGGCAGCCGCCGCACCGGCCGGCGGTCAGCAGCGCCGCGCCGAGCCCGGTGTCCTCGCGGATCTTGTCGTAGAGCTGCACCAGGTCGGCCGGGAGGTCGCCCGCCAGCGGCTGGCGGGCGCCGCGCTTGAACTCCTCCTCCTTGGCGATCTCCGCCAGGCTCTCGTCGCGGCGCCGCTCGGCGTCGTCGCGCTTCTCCCGCACCTCGGCGAGCCGCTGCTCGACGCCGTCCAGCACGCCCTGGGCCGTCTCCCGCTGCTCCATCAGCTCCAGCTCGGCGTCCTCCAGGTCGCCCTGACGCCGGTTGAGCGAGACCAGCTCGTGCTGCAGGGCCTCCAGCTCCCGGGCCGGGCCGGTGCCGGCGGCGAGCCGGGCCTCGTTCTTGGACTTGCGGGCCCGCACCTGGTCGACGTCCTTCTCCATGCGGGCGATGTCCCGGTCCAGGTCGTCAACCGCGACCTGGGCGCGGACCCGCTCGTCCTCCAGCGCGGACAGCTCCCGGGCCAGCGCGTCCAGTTCGGCCCGCTCGGGCAGCGAACGCCGCCGGTGGGCGAGCTGGGCGAGGGTGGTGTCGATCGCCTGGAGGTCGAGCAGGCGGCGCTGGACCTGGGGGTCAGCCTTCACGTTCTGGGCTCCTTGTCGTCCACCGCGGGTGGGGCGGCGTGTACGGTCCACGGGTCGGTGGCCAGGTCGGACACCAGCGTCTCGACACCCGTCGCCTCCCGCAGGAGGACGGCCAGGTCGTCCAGCCACGGTCGTTCCGTCGCCCAGTGGGCGGCGTCGAGCAGGGCCGGGCCGTCGGCGGCCAGGTGCTCGCCGGCCGGGTGGTGGCGCAGGTCGGCGGTGAGGAACGCGTCCACCCCGGCCGCGGTCGCGTCGGCGAGGAAGCCGTCCCCCGCGCCGCCGCTGACCGCGAGGGTACGAACCATACGCCCGGGATCCCCGGCGGCGCGAACTCCCCAGGCGGTGGCGGGCAGTACGGCGGCGGCGTGCCGGGTCAGCTCCGCCAGCGTCATCGGCTCCGGCAGCTCGCCGATCCGGCCGATCCCCCGGCCGTCGCCGTGCGCGGGCGAGCCGGGTGCGGGCCGGTGCAGCGGGCGAAGCCCGGTCAGCCCGAACCGGGCGGCGAGGGCGTCGGAGACACCCGGGGCGGCCACGTCGGCGTTGGTGTGCGCGACGTACAACGCCACGTCGGACTTGATCAGCCGGTGGACGATCCGGCCCTTGAAGGTCGTGGGCGCCACCGAGGAGACGCCGCGCAGCAGCAGCGGATGGTGGGCGACGATCATGTCGACGCCGGCGTCGAGCGCCTCGGCGACCGTCTCCGGCACCACGTCGACGACGCAGAGGACCCGGCGCACCGGGGCGCAGGGCTCGCCGAGCACCAGCCCGACCCGGTCCCAGTCCTCGGCCCAGGCCGGCGGATAGCGCCGCTCCAGCTCGGCGACCACGTCGGCGACGGTCGGCGGGACTGCGTTGGTGCTCACGGCGGGCCAGCTTACCGGCGCGAGCCGTGGCCGGGGCCCTCGCCCACCGACGCGGCGGCGTGTCCCAGCGCTCCCCCGGTGCCGAAGGGTCCCCGGCGGACGCCACACGTCAGCCGGGGACCCGTCGGCACGCGTCAGGCGACGGGGCAGAGCCGGTCCCGTACGGCGGCCAGACCCAGGGCCCACGGGAAGGCGTGCACGTGCCGCTCGCCGGTGCCCGGCGGGTGCAACGGGAAGACGTCATCGCCGAAGAGCACCGTGACCCCCCACTCCGCGAGCCGGGCGATGCCCGCCCGGAAGGCCGGGTGGGCCGCCATCGCCGCGTTCGTGTACGGCACCGCCACCACCGGCACGCCCAGGCCCTGCGCCTCCACCAGCAGACCGAGGGCCAGTGTGTCGGTGATGCCGGCCGCCCACTTGTTGACGGTGTTGACCGTCGCCGGGCAGACGATCATCGCGTCGGCCTGCGGCAGCACGTCGAGATCGCCCGGATTCTTGTAGTGGGTGCGGACCGGATGGCCGGTCTGCCGGGCCAGCGCGGCCCGGTCGACGAACTTGGCGCCGTCCGGCGTGGTGACCACGCAGACGTCCCAACCGTCCTGGTGGGCCAGCTCGACGAGCCGGCCGACGTGGCGGGCCAGCGGCGAACCGCAGGCGATGACGTAGAGCACCTCGCGGCGCTCGCTGCTCGGGTGCGGGCCGGTCATCAGGCCGGCTCCGCGCTCATACCCCAACTCCCATGTGCTCAGCCAACTCCGCAATCGGAGAAGGCGGCGCACCACGTGTGCGACGCAGGATGTCCGACATCACCTCGTGGGCGATCGGCCGGCAGCGGATCTCCGACGGGGCGAGGCGGTCGCCGCGCAGCAGCATCTCGCCGGCGTTGGCCACGTCGCCGATCTGGGCGAAGCCCCGGGCGATGTCGAGCAGGTGGTGGGCCCGGCGTTCCGGCAGCAGGGCGCCGAAGGCCGGCTCCTGGATGCGCTGCTGGTGCACCTCGACCGCCCGGCCCCCGTCGCCGAGCTCGACCGCCGCCGCCGCCCGGTGCAGTTCCACGTTGGTCGGCCCGAACGAGGTCCAGTAGTGGTTGTGGTCGCCGCCCAACAGGACGGCCGCCTCGTGCGCGCCGTTGATCAGGTCGCCGACCGTGGCGGAGTCGCCGATCCGGGCGGCGGCCATCGCCCCCTGGAGCAGCAGCATCCCGTAGACCGAGAGCAGGGCCGGGTCGGCGGCGTTGCCGCAGCCGGGGGCGAGCCGGTTGGCGATGGTGACGTTGAGTTCGAGCGCGGGCCGGGGCCGGCCCATCGCCACCAGCGCGTTGCAGACCCGGGTGGTGGCGATGCCGGCCAGCAGCGGGTCGTCGGCGCGCTGGGCCACCGCCATCGAGCGGTCGGCGGCCAGCCAGGCCAGGTCGCACTCGCCCAGCTTGCGCAGCACCGACGAGGCGATCTGGTAGACCTGCCCGAGCAGGTGGGCCGCCTCGACCGCCTGGTCGCCGCCGTGGCCGGCGTCGGCGGCCTGGGCGTCGCGCAGCAGCTTCGGCAGCGCCCGGGTGAGCATCCCGTAGCGGCCGTACTGGTAGGTGAGCCAGGCGTGGTTGACGGCCTTGCGCATGTCGCCCAGGGGCGGCGGACACGGCGCGGCGTCGAAGTACGCGCTCATCGAGTCGTACCGCTCCAGGGCCGCCCGGATCTCCTGCACCTCCACCTGGTCGATGCAGTTCAGCGCGTCCGTACGCCGCTCCGGGTCCTTGCCGAGCAGCAGCTGCACGTCGACCTGGAGGATGTCGGCGATCTCGTAGAGGACGGAGAACTTGTCCAGCCGGCGCACCCCGCGCTCGACCTTGTCCACCCAGCTCTTCGACTTGCCCAGCCGGTCGGCGAAGACCTGCTGCGACATCTTGCGCCGCCCCCGCCAGTAGGCCACCCGCCGCCCGATGGGTAACTCGTCCATCCACCCGTTCCTTCCCCTGTGCCTGCTCGAGCGGGCGTGCCGGCCGGTCCTGCCGGGTGCGGCGATCGATCCGTACGTCTCAGGTTTTCGCTGGTCGCACAGCGTGTGCGTCAGCCATACAGCCAGTTCTCGTAGTTTTCGTGCAAGTTGCACGAGCCGTTCGTCAGCTCAACGATCGCGGGTTACGGCAGTGACGGTGCTCGACATGCGACCTGGGCACCGGCCGGGTCCGGCGAGGGGAGATGGCACATGTGGGGGAATGTCGCGCCGCGCGTCGTTCAACTGTCCCCGTTGGAACGGGTGCGGCTGCGCCGGGTGGCCGTGCGGTACGCCCTGCACGGCTGGGACGTCACCCCCGGCGCCTGCCTCGCCCGCAGCCGCTTCGTCTGCGGGCGGGCCGGCTGTCCGACGGTCGGCTGCCACCCCGCCCTGGAGAACTGGGAGCACGCGGCGAGCGCCGACCCGGCCCGGGTCGCGACCTGGTGGCGCACCCGGCCGCACGGGGTGCTGCTGCCCACCGGGCGGGCGTTCGACGTGCTGGAGGTCCCCACGCACCTCGGCCGGCACGTGCTGGACGCGGTCCGGACGCACCCGGCCGGCGTCGGCGTACGCGGGCCGGTGCTGGTGACGCCGACCGGCCGCTGGATGTTCCTGGTCCGCACCGGCGACCCGCTCCGCCCCGAGTTGGACCACTGCTTCCACGTGGTCCGGCACGGTCCCGGCTCCTGGATCCCGGCCCCACCGACCCGGCTGCCGGAGGGCACCGTCCGGTGGGCGGTCGCGCCCGAACAGGCCCGCTGGCAACTGCCCGACTCCTACCTGGTGCAGAACGCGCTGATCGAGGCCCTGCGGGCCACCGGGGTCAGGATCACCTCCGACCTGCTCCCCGGGCACCTGCCGCTGCCGCGCCGGGGCATGTGACGGCGGCGCGGCAGCGACGCCGGAGGGCCGGCGCTCGTTGAGCACGGCGACGGCGCACCCGCGCCGGGAGCGGGGGGTTACATGTCCACCGATGACACCGCGCGCCAGCCGGACGGCGCGGAGCCGCCGCCCCGGCACCGGCCGCGCCGCCGCTGGCCGGTCACCCGTCCCGTCGGCTCCCGCCCGGGCCGCCCGCGACCCCTCGGCTCCCGCCCCGCCACCACCCGCCCCTTCCGCTGATCCTCAGCCGGCCAGGGGCAGGGCGGCGGAGTGCAGGAGGCGGGCGTCGTCGGTGACGACCGCGTGCTGGTGCCCGGGCAGGCCGTCCAGCCAGCCGATGCCGGCCGGGCCCATCGCGACGGCTGCGGTGGCGTACGCGTCGGCCAGCCCCAGGTCCGGCCCGACCACGGTGACCGAGCGCAGCCCCCGGGCCGGCACGCCCCGGCGCGGGTCGAGCACGTGGTGGCCGCGCTCGTAGACGCCGGACGTGGCCACGGCCAGGTCGGTGCCGGTGAGCACGAGGCAGGTGGACATCGCGTCCCACGGGTGGCGGACGCCGACCCGCCACGGTCGCCCGGTCGAGGAGTGGCCGCGTATCCGCACGTCGCCGCCGGCGTTCAGGCAGTGGTTCGCCGCCCCGGCCGCGAGCAGCCGGTCCGAGGCGACCTGCACCGACCAGCCCTTGACGTAGCCGGACGGGTCGAGCCGCCCGGTGGCGTACGCGTCGAAGAAGCCGTCGGTGGCCTTCCACAGGTCGGCGCAGCGCGCCAGCACGTCCCGCAGGTCGGCGCCGGCCCCGGAGAGCGGCAGCTCGCCCCGGTCGACGCGGCACACCTCGCTGTCCGCCCGGTACGTGCTGAAGCGGGCGTCCACCTCGCGCAGCCAGGCGAACACGTCCCCGGCCAGCCCGTCCAGCTCGGCGGCGGGCAGGTCGTCGGCGAGGTCGAGGCTGATCGCGGTGCCCATGACCTGCTCGACCCGGCGCAGCCCCGGCCTGGTCGCCGACGGACACCCGCCCGACTCGCGCCGCCCCGCCGCCGGCACCGGCACGTCACCTCGCCCGGTCGATCGCGGCCTGCAACGACTGCTTGTACGAGGTGCTGGTGGCGGTCGCCCCGGAGACGGTGTCCACGTCGGCGCTCTGCCGCTGCACCACCAGCCCGGAGCCACCGCTGTAGCGGCCGTCGACCTGCTCGCTGCGCTGGTCGGACTGGGCGGTCTCCTCGGGCAGCTCCAGGGCCACCACGTCGACGATCCGCGTCCCGGAGAGGGTGATCTGCACCTGCACGTTGCCGTACTCGTTCTCCACCACCGGCCCCGTGACGGTGCGGGTCGTCGGCGCGGGCGGCGGCTTCGTGGTGGTGCGCGGCGCGGACGGCGCCCGGCTGGTGACGCTGGGCCGGCTCGCCGGCGCCCGGGTGGCGGTGCGACCGGGCCGGGGGGACGCGCTGGTGCGGGCCGGCGACGGCGGGGCGGAGACCTCCCCGCCGCCCGGGGCCGGACCGGCTGGCGCGGGGACCACCGGTGGGGGCGCCGCCGGCAGGTCCTGGGCGACCGGGCTGGTGCCCGGCGAGCCCTTCAGCACCACCATGGCGGTGGTGCCGGCCGCCAGGCCGGTGATCGCGAGCAGGGCGCGACGCATGGAAGCCTTCCTACAGCTCGAACGTGGCCAGGTGGATCTGCCGGCGGGGCACGCCGGCCTCGCGGAGCACCCGCAGCGACTGCTCGACCAGGCCGGGCGGGCCGCAGAGGTAGACATCGCGCCGGGCGAGGTCGGGCACCAGCCGGCGCAGCCCGTCCGGGCTCATCACCTGGCGGGGGCCGGGATCGTGGCGGGAGCCGACGACGTACCAGATCGCGGTGTCCCGGGCCTCGGCGAGCCAGTCCAGCTCGCGGTGCAGCAGCACGTCGTCCGGGGTGCGGGCGCGGTAGATCAGCGCGGCGCCGGGCGGCAACTCCTCCAGCATGGCCCGGATGGGGGTGATCCCGCTGCCGCCGGCGATCAGCAGGGCCCGCTCGCGGGTGCGGTGGGCGGCGGTGAAGGTGCCCGACGGGCCCTCCGCCCAGACGCGGGTGCCCGCTTCGAGGTCGCGCAGGTCGGCGGTGTGCCTGCCGACCACCTTGACGGTGAGCCGCAGCCAGCGGCCGTTGGCGGCGGCCGAGACCGAGAACGGGTGCGCCTGCCACCAGCAGCCCCGGGCGAGGAACCGCCAGCGGAAGAACTGCCCGCCGAGCATTTCCAGGCGCTCCAGCCGGTCGCCGGTCAGGTAGATCGAGATCGTGTCCGGGCTCTCCGCGACCACGTCGGCGACCCGCAGCCGGTGCCGCAGGTTGAACGCCAGCGGCGCGACGACCCGGCCCCAGAGCAGGGCGGCGAGCACCACCACGTACATCGCGATCCAGAAGGTGCGCACCGGGCCGGGCCGGAACAGCTGCGCGCCGTTGCTGAACTGGTGGGCGAAGCCGAGCAGCAGCACCGCGTAGCTCGACAGGTGCAGGGCGTGCCACAGCTCGTAGGGCAGCGCGGTCCGGATCGCCCGGACGCTGGTGAGGCCGACCAGCACCAGGATGCCGGCGGCGGCGAACGCCGAGACCATGTCCTCGTAGTCGCGCAGCAGCACGCCGGCCTCGGTGAGCACCGGGTTGTCCTCCAGGTCGGCGTAGCCGACCAGGATCAGCGACGCGTGCGCGAGCACGGCCACCAGCAGGGTGGCCCCGACGTCGCGGTGCCAGCGGGCGATCCGCTCGCCGCCGGCCCACCGCTCCAGGATCGGCAGCCGGCTCATCATCAGCACCTGCACGAGCAGCAGGTAGCCGGCGACCAGCCCGGTGATCCGGCCGGCGGCGGTCACGGTGGCGGCCGTCGTCCGCAGCGATCCGGGCGGGGTGTCCAGCCACCAGGGCAGCACGCTGGCGAGCAGGCCGACGACGAGCAGCGCGGCCAGCAGCCGCCGGCCGCCGGGTCCGCGTCGCGGCGGCACCAGGAGGCGTACGTCCGCAGCCGGCCGGCCGCCGCGCCGGGACGGGGTCGTCCCGGCGCGGCGGCCGGCGGCGTGGGTGCGCGGGTACGTCACGCGTACAGCTTCATCGGGCGGTACTTCTGCCGGGGGAAGATCTTGTCCACCTCCGCGTTGGTGAGCCCGAAGCGGCCCTGCGCGACGGCCCCGTAGACGTTGAACATGTTGTTGTACTCGGGCACGTCGCCGGAGTCCAGGTCGGACAGCCCGTTCCAGGTGCCCAGCAGCGAGCCGGCGAGCTTGCGGCCGGAGAGCACGGTGACCACCCCGCCGTGGCCGTGGTCGGTGCCGCCGCCGTTGGAGGCGACCCGCCGGCCGAACTCGCTGGAGACCATGATGGTCACGTCGGCCGACTTCTCCCCCAGGTCGGTGAAGAACGCCGCCATGGCGCCGGCCAGCTCGTTGAGCCGCCGGTGCAGCTGACCGCCGTCGCGGGTGCCCTGGTTCTCGTGGGTGTCGTAGCCGCCCATCCCGACGGTGGCGACCCGGACGTTCGCCCCGCCCTTGATGAGCTGGGCGAGCTGCTGGAACGCGTAGCCGACACCCTTGTACTCGACGCCCTCGGCCGCCTGGTACGGCTTCGCGGCGAGGCGCTGCGCGGTGGCCAGCGCGCCCAGGCCGTCCTGCACGGCGTCCTGCACCGGGTGGTTGATCCCGGTGAAGAGCCCCTTGATCGCCTTCTCGGTCGCGGCCCGGTACCGGTCGTCGCCGTTGAGCCGCAGCGAGCCGACGCTGTTGAGCGAGAGCGCGCCGTTGTTGCCGACCAGGGACCGGGGCAGCGTGCTGCCGATGCCGACGCTGCGGAACGCGGTGCCCGTGCCGAGCGCGTCGACCAGGCTGTCCAGCCAGCCCCGGCCGCCGGTCTCGCTGGGCAGCCCGCCGAGGTTGCAGGCGTCCGCGGCCTGGAAGTGGCTGCGGGACAGCCGCTCGTCGGAGACCGCCGGGACGAAGCCCAGGTTGCCGCTCTTCAGCCACTTCTCCAGCGGCTTGAACGCGCTGGTCAGCTTGAAGCCGCGGCCCACGGCCAGGGAGTCGTCGCCGAGCAGCAGGTCGGGGCGGGCCTTGGCGAGCACCGGGTCGTCCGCCGGGGCGACCAGGCTCAGCCCGTCCAGCCCGCCGTAGAGGAAGACGTGGATCAGGGTGCCGGTCTTGGTGGCGGCGAACGAGGCCGAGGTGGTGACGAACTGGGCGGTCGCGAGGGCGGTGGCGGTGGCGGCGGCGCCGGCCACGAACGTCCGCCGGGTCACGCCCCGACCGTCCTGCTGGGCCTCCTCGAGGTCCTCCAGCCGCCGGTAGCGGTCGGCCTCGGCGGCGTTCTCGGCGGCGACGATGTCGGCCTCCGCCCGCAGCAGCGCCTCGGCCGGGTCGTCGGCCAGCCGCCGCAGGTCGGGGCATTCGGGGTGCAGGGGGAACGTGTGCACAGTCTTCTCCATCGGGTGCCTCACCGGAGGTGGTGCTGGGGGGAAGCGAGGATCGCCCGCGCTACGGCGGTGACGGCCCCGTCGAACGTGGCGTCGACCTTGTCGCCGGCAGCCACGCCGGCCACGCCGAGGATCAGGGACCGTTCCCTGGCGCTCAGCTTCTGACCCACCAGCCGCAGGGCCAGCGCGTCCACGTACGCCCCGGCGGTGGCCGGTGGCCGGGCCACCAGCTTCTCCGGCGGGGTGTAGGTGAAGACGGTGCGTCGGCCGGCGAGCAGCTCGCCCGCCTCGTTCCAGCCGTGGACCATGGTGCCGGCGGAGGTCCAGGCCACGTAGACGTCCGGGTAGCCGTCGGGGGTGGGCTGGCCCATCGGGTACTGGCCCAGCTCGCGCATCCGGTCGTGGATCTGCCGCAGCCCCCGGGCGTACGGGGTGCGCTTGTTGTCGCCGTTGTCGTGCTTCGGCGACGCCTCCGGGGACACCCCCAGGACCCGGTACGTGGCGACCAGGTACTCCATCGGCCGGCGCACCTTCTGGCCCACCGCCGCCCAGAACTCCGAGGAGCTGAACAGCGTCATCAGCACCGGCTTGATCATGCCCTTGTTCAGGCTGTACGACTTCGCCAGCCGCTCCACGAGGGACTTCGGCGGGGTGTCCGAGACGAACCGGGTGGCCAGGCTCTGCGCCACGTACTTCGCGGTGGACGGGTGCAGCGCGATGTACGTGATGTACGCGTCGATGGCCGCCTCGGCCTTCTTCGGGTCCTTCGAGGCGTTCGCGTGGGTGAAGCCGAGCACCTTCACCTTGCCGACGTAGTGCCGCTCGGGGCGGAACACGTACTTCCCGTCGTTGACGCCCCGGCCGGTCTGCAGCAGGGCCGCCTGCCGGACGTCCTTCTCGGTGTAGCCGCCGTCGACGCCGACCGAGTACAGCTCCAGGTTCTCGCGGGCCAGGTTCTCGTTGACCGCGTCGGCGCGGGAGTCGTTCTGATTGAGGTAGAGCAGCAGCGCCGGGTGCCGGTTCGCGGCGAGCAGCATCTCGGGGTAGCTGCCGAGGGCGTGCGCCCGGACGACGTCCCGGTCGAAGGACGCCCGGTAGACCTCGCCCCCGTCGAAGTCCGCGGCGACGTGCAGGAAGTCGTTCCAGAAGTCGACCATGACCTCGAACAGCTGCCGCTGCGACCAGATCTGCCGGGCGATGGTGGCGTCCACCATCTCCTTCTCCGGCTGCGCGCCGCGCTCGTTGAGCTGCTCGCGCTGCTCGCGCAGCTGCGCGGTGCCCAGCTTCAGCGTCGGCAGGTCGGCGAGCTTCAGCTCGGCCTTCGTCGGGGCGATCTTGTCGGGGTCGAGCTGCCAGCGCAGCCAGCCGTCGATGCCCCGCTCCTTGATGTCGGCGAGGACCTGCCTGGTGGCGCCGAAGGTGGCCCGGCGGGCCAGGTGCAGGATCGGGTCCTTGGCGAGCACCGTCTTGACGGTCACCTTGGTCTCCGCGGCGGCGGCGGCCGGCCCGGAGAAGGTCCGGCCGCCGGCCGGCGCGTTCTTCTTCAGCGCCTCGCCGGCCCGGGAGCCCATGTAGCTCTCGTTCTGCTCGGTGTAGGTGCGCACCGTGCTCGGCTGCTGGCCGCTCGGCCGGGCGGGGGTGCCGTCGGTGACCGTGGTGCCGGTGGCGTCGCCGGCCACCGCCTCGTCGCCGAGGAGGCTGCGGATCTGCGGGGTCATCGCCAGGGCGGCGCCACCGGCGACCACGGCCGCGGTGCCGCCGAGGGCCACGAGGGCCTTGCGCCGGCCGACCTTGGGGCCCGGCTCGTCGCCGTCGTCCAGGTTGGGCAGTCCCGGGCCGGCCGACGGCGCGGCGGCCTGCCGCGCGAAGCCCTCCGGGCCGACCCACTGCGGCCCGCGCGCGGCCGGGTGCCCGGCGTGCGCGTACTGGCCCTGCGTGTCTTCGGGGTGTCCGCCCTGGTGCGGGGCGCGCGCGTCGTGGCCGTACGGGGTGGGGGCGTAGGTGTCGCGGTGACCGTCGCCGGCGGCGGGGTACTGACGCCCGTCCCATCCGCGATCGTCCCGCGGTCGCCGTGGTGGCACATTCTGGTCGGCCATGTACCAATCCGTTTCTGCTGCGCCGCGACGACTGGCACCGGGCACGGGGGCAGGTGCGGCGACTGGTGCCTGAGGGGGTTGTCACCGGAAG
Organism: Micromonospora sp. NBC_01740; assembly: GCF_035920365.1. NCBI lineage: Bacteria > Bacillati > Actinomycetota > Actinomycetes > Micromonosporales > Micromonosporaceae > Micromonospora > Micromonospora sp. NBC_01740. Next base: position 7,031,652 of record NZ_CP109150.1, read on the forward strand.
GTAATGAAGCGTTCAGGTGCCTTCAAGCAGCACCGGAAGCCCCCAGGACGGCACTTAAGGCGCCGCTCAGCGCGGGTCGGCGACACCGGAACCCGGCGCCGCCCGGCACGGACCTCGCGAGCAGGGCGTACGCGGCACGGCACGGGCCGGACCCGGCCATCGCGGCCGACCCGGCGCGGGAGGGTCATTTCATCGCCACAGGCAAATTTAAGGTTCGGCTAAGCCTGCGCTGAGGCGCTCCCCGCGCACCCGGAGGGCCGGGGCGCGGCCGGACGGGCGTGGGCCGGGCGGGGCCGCAAAGTAGCAGCAGGACGGGAGCGTGAGCCGCCGCCGCAGCGGGTATGCCGCCGAACCGCTGAACACGTGAGGGGAAGGCACATGCTCAGCAAAGAGGATCAGCGCAGGTTCGAGCAGATCACCCGTCAGCTCCGGGAGAGCGATCCGGCGTTCTTCGCCCGGCTCGACAACCGGGCCCGGGCCCGTCGCGGCCGGTGGCTGATGCTGTTGACGATCGTGCTGTGGGCCTCGCTGCCGGCGATGACCGTGCTGGCCGGGCGACTGGCCGGGGCCGTCTGCGCGGTGGTCCTGGTGGCCAACGCCGCACTCATGTGGCGGTTCCGCCGCCGCTGGCTGTGAGCCGGGGCCGCGTACCGTTCCGCCGGCGGTCTCACCCGCCGAGGAGCCGGTACGCCCGCCGCAGCCGCTCCAGGAGACCGGGCCCGCCGATGGCGGGGGCCGGCGCGCCGAGCTGCCGCAGCAGCAGGTCCGGTCCGGTCGACAGGCTGGGTGGCCGGTCGGGCAACGGGACCGGCGGCAGCCAGAACCGGTCGACCGCCTCGGCCAGCGGCGCCGGCGGCAGGCCGGCGAGCGCCCGCGACGCCCCGACCGGCGGGGCGGCCACGGCGTCCCGCCCGGCACCCAAAACAGCGCCGTCCCGCGTGGACTCCGCCGTCGGCAGCAACGCACCGTCCGGGATGGACGGCGCGGGCTGCGGTCCGGCACCGTCCGCCACGGACGGCACGGCACCGTCCGACATGGACGGCGAGGCCGGCACGGCACCGTCCGAGCTGGACGGCGTGGTCGGCACCGCACCGTTCGGCAGGGACGGCGACGCCGGTGCGGCCTCCGTCGCGGCCGGCTGGTCGTCGGCGCCTGCGGCATCGGCCCGCAGGACGCGCAGCCGGTCGAGCAGCTGCGTCCGGCTCCGACCCCGCCAGTGCAGCAACTGGAACGGGTCGGCGTCGAACGCCTCCGCGAGCAGGTAGAACGTGGCCGCGAGATGCTTGCAGGGAACGGCGAAGTCGGGGCAGCTGCACCGTTGACGCAGCTCCGCCACGCCGGCGGGGAAGAGCGGGGCGCCGGCGGCCCCGAACAGCTCCTCCAGTTCCGGGGGCAGGTCGCCGGCGAGCAGCCGGGCGCTGAAGAACGCCTGGGCGGCCAGCTCCGCCTCCACGCGGGCCCAGATCGCCTCCGGAAACGGCGGCAGCGCGATGCTCACCTCGTACGGCTGCGCGCGGGAGCCCTGCACGACGGCGCCGACGGTGCCCGGGGCGACCTCCAGCCGGACCACCTGTCCGGCCCGCGCGTACGACCGGCCACGGGTCAGCCGGGTGCCGAGGGCGAACGACTCCAGCACCTCCAGGAAGCGTTGGGACCACCAGGACCGGCCGATGGCCCCCCGGGTGCTGCGGGCCCGCAGCCCGCCGTCGACCCGGCGCGGCCGGCCGTAGTCGGCGAACCGGCCGCTGGCGCCGCCGTCGCCCTGCGCCTGCCCGCTCACTCCACCACCGCCCCGGCCTCCAGGGTGAACAACTCGCGCAGCTGCGTCGTGGACAGCTCGGTGACCCACTGCTCGCCGGTGCCGACGACCGAGGCGGCGAGGCTGCGCTTGTCGGCGATCAGCGCCGCCACCTTCTCCTCCACCGTGCCGGCGCAGACGAACTTGCGGACCTGCACCCGGCGCCGCTGACCGATGCGGAACGCCCGGTCGGTGGCCTGGTCCTCGACGGCGGGGTTCCACCACCGGTCGACGTGCACCACGTGGTTGGCCTCGGTGAGGGTGAGTCCGGTGCCGCCGGCCTTGAGCGACAGGACGAAGATCGCCGGTCCCCCCGGGGACTGGAACCGGGTCACCATGGCGTCCCGGTCGGCCTTGCCGACCCCGCCGTGCAGGAAGAGCACCTCCCGGCCGAAGCGGGCCGACAGGTGCCCGCGCAGCATGCCACCGAACTCGGCGTACTGGGTGAAGAGCAAAGCCCGCTCCCCCGCCGCGAGGACCTCGTCCAGGATCTCCTCCAGGCGGGCCAGCTTGCCGGAGCGGCCGGGCAGCGCCGAGCCGTCGCGCAGCAGTTGCGCGGGGTGGTTGCAGACCTGCTTGAGCCGGGTCATGGCGGCGAGCACCAGCCCACGGCGCTCGATGCCGTCGCTGGACTCGATCCGCGCCATCATGTCGTCGACGATCGCCCGGTAGAGCGAGGCCTGCTCGGCGGTGAGGTTGCAGAGCACCTCCATCTCCAGCTTCTCCGGCAGGTCGGAGATGATCGAGGAGTCGGTCTTGAGCCGGCGCAGCACGAACGGGCCGGTGATCCGGCGCAGCCGCTCGGCCGTCTCGGCGTCGCCGTGCCGCTCGATCGGCTCGGCGTACTTCTTGCGGAAGGTCGCCGCCGGCCCGAGCAGGCCGGGGTTGGCGAACTGCATGATCGACCAGAGGTCCGCCAGCCGGTTCTCCACGGGCGTGCCGGTGACGGCGATCCGGTGCCGGGCGGGCAGCGCGCGGACCGCCTCGGCCTGCCGGGTGGCGGCGTTCTTGATGGCCTGGGCCTCGTCGACGACCACCCGCCGCCAGTCGATCCCGGCCAGCTCGACCGCGTCGCGGGCCGCGACCGAGTAGGTGGTGAGGACCAGGTCCGCGTCGTGCACGGCCGCGCCGAACGCCTCGCCCCGCGCCCGCTCCGCGCCGTGGTGCACATGTACGCGCAGCCCCGGCGTGAACCGCGCCGCCTCGCGCTGCCAGTTGCCCACCAGCGACATCGGGCAGACCAGCAGGGTCGGGCCGGCGTCCGGCGGGTCCCCGGCGAGCAGGGCGAGCAGCTGCACCGTCTTGCCCAGCCCCATGTCGTCGGCGAGCACCGCGCCGAGCCCCAGCGACTGGAGGAACGCCAACCAGGCCAACCCCCGCCGCTGGTACGGCCGCAGCGTGCCGTGGAACCCCGGCGGCGGGTCCAGCGGGGCGAGCCGGCGCTCCACCGCCCCGGCGAGCAGGTCGCCCAGCGCGCCGTCGGCGCCGACCTCCAGCACCGGCAGCGCGTCCGGCTGCTCGGCGTCGGCCAGGCCGAGCCGGAGCAGGTCGGCGACGGTCAGCTCGCCGGAGGACCGGAGCAGCCGCAGGCCGGCGGCGAGCCGCTTCGGGTCCAGTTCCACCCACTGCCCGCGCAGCCGCACCAGCGGGGTCTTCAGCGCGGCCAGCGACGCCAGTTCCTCGGCCGTGAGCGGCTGGTCGCCGAGGGACACCTCCCAGCGGTAGTCGACGAGGGCGTCCAGCCCGACGCCCCCGACGGTGGCGGTGACGGTGCCCGGGGCGGTCCGGCTGCGGGCCTGCAACCGGGCGCCGAGCCGGGACGACGGGCGCCGCCACCAGGACGGCAGCAGCACGGCGAACCCGGCGGCGTGCAGCACCGGCGCGCCCTCGCGGAGGAACCGGTGCGCCCCCTCGACGTCCAGCTCCAGGGCCTCCGGCGTGGCCGTACGCAGGGCGGTGTCCAGCTCGGGCCAGAGCCGGCTGGCGCGCCCCAGCTCGGCGAGCAGGGTCTCCTGCGGGTCGTCGCCGCGACCGGCCAGCCCGGCGACGCTGGCCGGCGCCCGCCAGACCTGCCCGGCGTCCACGTGCAGGCTCGGCTCGTCCGCCGCCTGGAGCCCGAACTCGATGCGCCACCGCCCGGCCGGTCGCGCCGTCGCCGCCGGGTCGGCGGGCACCACGGCGACCGGCTCGGTGAGTTCCTCGGCCGGCGGCTCGACCAGGCGGAAGCTGGCCCGCACGGCGCCGCCGGCCGCGTCGCGCTGCCAGGCGTCCAGTTCGGCGCGGAGGGTGTCCAGCGCGGCCGGGTCGGCGGCGAACTCCCGCACCGGCCCGGTGAGCGCCGCCAGCCAGGCCGGCACCGCGCCGTTCGGGCGTACGCCCCGGGCCAGCGCGGTCTCCGCCAGGGTCGCCCGGACGGCGGCGTCGGTGAGCGCGTCGAGCGCGTCGGCGACCAGCGCGCCCGGCGCGTCGACGGCGGCCGGCGCGGGCCGGTGGCGTCCGGCGGGCGGGCCGGATCGCGCGCGCCGAGCGGCACCCGGTCCGGACGGGGTGCCCGCCCCGGCCGCGGCACCGGGGTCGCCCGGTTCGTCCGGCCCGGTGGCGGCGCGGGCGGCCGGGGGCAGGGCCAGCGCCAGCGCCCGGGCCCAGGCGGCGTCCGTGCCGGTCAGCAGCGGCCGCCAGACCGCCCGGGCGCCGGCCTCCGCCCGCTTCCCGCCCGCCCGGGCGCGAGCCGTCGGGGGCGCCTCGGCGAGGCCGGGCAGGACCCGGCCCCGGGCCGCCAGGTCGACCGCGAAGTCGGCCAGCTCGGCGAGGTGGCGCAGGGTCGCGCCCGGCACGGCGGCCACCGCGTCGACGCCGCGCAGCAGGGCCAGGGCGGCGTCGGGGGCGTACCAGAGGACGGGCACCCGCCAGCCGGCGAGGGTGACCGGCCCGCGGACCGGCCCGGCGACGTCGGCGCGGACGAGTTCCGGGGAGTCCAGCGGTGCGCCGGCCCGGGTGGGGAGGGTGAGCAGGGCGGTGCCGAGGTGGGCCGGCTCGGCCGTCGCGGCCAGCGCGGCGACGAGCGCGGCCTGGTCGGCGGCGAACGGGTGCGGCCGTTCCCGGGGCGCCCGGCCAGGGCGGCGCGGCGCGTCGGCCGGCAGCGCGCTGTCCTCGGCCCAGACGGCGAGCCCCACGCCGGAGCGCCAGACCCCGTGGACGACCAGCACGCGTCCCCCTCCTCGCGACGACCCCGGCGAGGATATCGGTCCGGGCCCGGCGGCCCCGGCCAGCACACCGTCGGCCGTCCGGACGAGCGGGCGGCGGGCGGCCCGGGCCCCGTGGCCGCCGGGCGGCGGGGATAGGGTCGGGCGCGTGTACGACCTTCTCGTGATCGGCGGTCTCGGCGTCGACGTGCGGGTACGGGTGCCCGCGATCCCGCTGCCGGCCGCCGACTCCGTCACCGTCGACCCGATCGACCTGCGGATCGGCAACACCGGCGCGGGGGTGGCGCTCGCCGCGCACGCGCTCGGGCTCCGGGTGGCGGTGGTGGACGTCATCGGTGTCGACCCGGCCGGCGAGGTGGTCCGCGCCGCGCTGGCCCGCACCGGAGTGCACGCCGTGCTGGGCGACGCCCCGGCCGGCACCCGGCGGTCGGTGAACATGGTCGACCCGGCCGGCCGGCGGATGTCGCTCTACGACCCGCGCCCCTGGCACGGGCCGGCCCCGTTCCCGGCGGCCGAGGTGACCGCGCTCGTCCGGCAGGCGGCCCACGTACATCTGTCGATCATGGACTGGACGCTTCCCCTGCTGACCGCCCTGCGCGCGGGGCTGGCCGACGGGGCCGTCCTCTCCACCGACCTGCACGACTGGGACGGCGGGAACGCCTACCACCGGCCCTTCGCCGAGGTGGCCGACCTGGTCTTCGTCAGCGGGGTCCGCCTGGGCGCGGGGGCCGGCGCGCTCGCCGCCACGCTGGCGCCCCGCACGGTGCTGGTGACCCGGGGCGCGGACGGCGCCGAACTGCACACCGGCGGCGGCGCACCGACGGCGGTGCCCGCCGCCGCGCCGCCCGCACCGGTCGTCGACACCAACGGCGCGGGGGACGCCTTCGCGGCGGGCGTGATCGCCGCCCGGCTGCGCGGCGCGGCGCTGACCGACGCGGCGGCGTACGCGGCCCGGGTCGCCGCGGCGGCCTGCACCCACGACGGCATGGAGTATCCGCCCGACCTGCTGCCGCGTCGCTGAGCCCGCTGTGCGTCGGCGCGCGGGCGCGCCCGGGTCAGGGTCAGGTCGCCGCGCGGCCGGCGGTCAGAGCGCGCCGGTGGCGCCGTCGGTCAGCTCGCGGAGGATGTCGGCGTGCCCGACGTGCCGGGCGGTCTCCTCGATCATGTGCACGAGGATCCAGCGCAGCGAGACCTCACCGAGCTGCGGGTGCGGCACGACGTGGTCGAGGTCGAACCGGCCGGCGACCTCCCGGGACCGGGCGCAGGCCCGCTCGTACGCGGCGGCGAGCCGTTCGACGGTGTCGTCGTCGGTGAGCGTGAAGCTCGCCGCCGCGTCCTCCTCCGAGGTGAGGTAGACGTCGCCCGGGCCGGGGGCGAGCAGGCACGGGAACCAGTTCCGCTCCACCAGCGTCAGGTGTCTGACGAGGCCGGCGACGGTGGTGGCCGAGGGCACCAGCCGGCGGGCCGCGTCGGCGTCGGAGAGCCCGCGCACCTTGCGCAGCAGCACGCCCCGGTGGAAGTCGAGGAACGATTCGAGCACGGCGCGCTCGTCGCCGGTGCGCGCCAGCACCGGGCCGAGCGTGGGATCGATTGCCATCTCCGCCATCCACCGACCCTAGTGCCGTCCGCCCAGGCCCGCTGCCCCGCTATCCGCTGCGGGGTCCCCCCGGGCGGGGCAGGATGGGGCGCATGGCATCAACGGCAGAGATCCCCCTGGCCGGCGGCGTGGCCGACGGCGAGACCGTCACCGTGGAGCTGGACCCGAACGGCCGCCCGCCGCTGACCCATCACCACCTCGGCGCGAAGGGGCTGGCCGAGGCGGAGATCTACGAGCTGGAATCCGTGGACGCCGACGCCGACCGGTGGTGCTACCGCTGGCGGGGGCCGGCGGTCTGAGCCGGCGGGTCAGACCGCCGGGGCCAGGGTGCGGGCGCGCAGGCTGTCCAGCACGGCGCGGGTGACCTGGGAGGTTCCCCGGGCCTCGTCGCACACCTCGGCCACCCGTCGGGCGGTGGCCTCGGCCCGCTGCTCCCGCTCGTCCCAGAGCCGGTCGACCTCGGCCAGGAGCGGGCCCTCGACCTCCCGCTCCACGCCGCGCAGCGCCGGCACCCCGAGCCGCTGGGCGAGGTCGAAGACCTTGCCGGCGTACGGCAGCGGCAGGAACGGCGTGCCCGCCATCGCGGCGAAGATCAGGAAGTGCAGCCGCATGCCCACGGCCAGGTCGAAGTGGCGCATCAGCCCGAGCACCTGCTGGGGCGAGTAGGTGCCGTGCAGGATCCGGCCCCGCTCGGCGGCGACCATGTGCGACAGCACGCCGTGCGAGTGCCGGATGTCGTCGCGCTCCATCGGGACGAAGAGCACGTAGGCGTCGATCCGGTGCACCAGGAAGTCGCCGATCTGGGCGAGCAGGCGGTGGTAGCCGTCGACGTCGAGGCGCTCGGCGGCCCGGCCCGGTTCCCGCACGCTCATCCCCACCAGCCGCTTGCCGGCCGGCACCCCCTCCTCGCGGAGCAGCTCCGCCGGGAAGTCCTCGGGCTCGATCAGGAACGCGGGATCGGCGGTGACGGTGATCGGGTTGAGCAGCCCCGCCTCCTCCAGCACCATCCGGGACTCCTGGTCCCGTACGGTCACCTGGGTGGCGCTGGCGAGGGTCTCCCGCACCATGCCGGTGTCCACGTCCTCGCTGAGCGGCCCGACCCCCACCGCGTACGTCAGCAGCGGCAGGCCCCGCTCCTGGGCGACCCGGACCACCCGCAGGTAGCGGCGGGCCTCCCGGTCGTAGAGGATGCCGCCGCCGCCGAGGATCAGCACGTCGAGCTGGGCCAGGACCAGCGCCGAGTCGGTCCGGCTGATCCCCTCCCAGGGCACCGCCTCCACGTCGGGATGGGCGATCCTGGTGTGCTCCGGGTTCCGGGAGAAGACGATGATCCGCCCGTTCGGCTCCTGCTCGCGCAGATCGGCCAGCAGACCGCTCAGGATCGCCTCGTCACCGAGGTTGCGACCGCCGTACGAGCCGAGCACACCGATGGTCAGTCCGCCGCCATGCCTCATCCGTCGCTCCTCCCCAGGTGCGTCCGGGGCGGGGTTCCCGCTGCGCCGGGGAACACTCCTGACGGGCTCAGCCGGCCGGGGAGATCCGCTTCGTCATCTGCTGGGCGGCCACCCGGTAGCCGAGGTCGTGGTAGAGATGGATGGCCCCGGTGTTGGAGCCGAAGACGTTCAGCCCCAGCTCGGGCACCCCGAGGGCGGCGAGTTCCGCCTCGACGAGCTGGATCATCCGCCGCCCGTACCCCTGTCTGCGATGTCCGGGATGCACCTCGACGCTGTTGAGCCACGCGGTGTGGGGCCCGGCGGGGCCGCCGGGGAGCCCCACCCAGATCCACCCCACCTCGACGTCGCCCACCCGGGCCGTGCGGAGCAGGGCGCCGGCGCTGTCGACGCCGTCGGGGAGCTGTTCGCGCAGCTGGGTGGTGGCCCGCTCCAGGGCCGCGGCCGGCGCCAGGCCGCGGTCGGTGACCATCGCCTCGGCGTACGAGCGCACGAGCGGCTCCCGCACCCGCGCGAACTCCTCGGCCGTCATCGGTACCAGTTCCACCACGCCGCCTCCCTCTGTCGGAGTCACCGGTCGACACCGCCGACCAGCCGGGACACGAATGCCACGACCACGTCGTCGGGATCGAATCCCGCCTCGATGGACGTGCCGAGCAGATCGAGCAGCAGCCCGTCCACGGCGTAGTGCAGCAGAGCGACCTCGAACGCGCCACCCGGTAATCCGGCGGCGAGGTGGAACGCGACGTCGTCGCGGTAGGCGCGCCGCAGGGTGTCGCCGAGGATCCGGGCCAGGTCGGGGCGGCGGGCGGCCTCCAGCCGCAGCTCGATCAGCGCCCGGGTGAGATCGGGCTGCCGCGTGGTCCGCTCGACGATGTAGCGCAGGTAGTCCGTGAACAGCTCCAGGGACGGCTCGCGGGCGCCCAGCGTCAGCCGGGCGGCGACACCGGATGGGTGAGGAACGGCAGGACGGCGGCGGGCAGCGCCGGCGAGACGACGATGTCGTAGTGGGTGAGTCCCGGAAGCACGGCGAGCCGGGAGGCCGGGCGGTCGGTGCCGTCCCCGCCGGCGTCCCGGTGGCCGCCGCCGAGCAGCCCGAAGAACTCCACCACGTGCGCGGCGCTGATCGAGTCGGCGTCGGCGAAGACCAGCAGGGTGGGCATGGCGAGGGCGGCCACCTCAGCCGACCAGTCGTAGTCGCGGCGCAGCAGCTCGCCCGTCTTCGCCCAGAGCCGCGACCAGTCCCCCGGCCGGGGCGCGACGCGGGTGTAGAGCGCGTGCGACGGAGTGCCCCGCATCCGCTCGCCCGCCTCCTCGTCGGGCTCGGGCATGCCCGCCAGCACCTCCGGATACCAGCCCAACCGCCGGCACGGCGCGGAGACGACGACCAGCCGGCGCACCAGCGCCGGGTGCTGGATCGCGGTACGCAGCGCCACGCCGCCGCCGAGCGAGTAGCCCAGCACGTCGGCCTCGGCCAGGCCGAGGTGCCCGATCAGCGCCGCGACGTCGTCGGCCATCGACTCGTAGCGCAGCGGGCGGTCGACGTCGGCGGTGCGCCCGTGGCCCTGGAGGTCGACCGCGATCACCCGACGACGCGCGGCCAGCACCGGCAGGATCGGCGCGAACGTCTCCACCGACCCGAAGCCGCCGTGCAACAGCAGCAGCGGGCGGCCGGCGCCGTGCTCCTCGTGCCACAGGCGCAGCCCGGCGACCTCCGCGTAACTCATCGCCCCATCCAACCCCGGCCCGCACGACGTACGCGGCCGATCGGCCGCGCTCTCCCTGGGACGGGGCGGCCGAGCTGGCCGTGGGCTACAGCCGCTTGCGCATCTGGATGGCGGTCGCCTCGAAGCCCAGCTGCTCGTAGAGCCTGCGCGCGGGGAGGTTGAAACCGAAGACGCTCAGGCCGATCGAGACGACTCCCCACTCCCGGCACCGCTGTTCGACGGCCTGGAACATGGCCCGCCCGTAGCCCCTGCGCCGCACTTCCGGTCGCACCTCGACGTCGTAGCAGAAGGCGTGCGGCCCGTCCGACTTCTGTTCGACGTGCAGCCAGAACATGCCGACCTCGTCGTCACCGTCGTGGACCGTCCAGAGATGGTGCCCCGGCGTGGCCAGACCGTCGGGCAGGAGCGTCCCGTAATCCTCCTGGGCCTTCCGTTCGGCCTCCGGCGCCGGCAGCGCGCCGGACTCGGCGATGTGCTGCGCGTAGCTCGCCTCCGCCCGCCGCCGATACCGGAGGTACTGCTCGGCGGTCATCGGCTCAAGTCTCAGCATCGCCACCCCGACACCGTATTTCAGCCGTCCGGGCCGCAGCGTCCGACGAGGACAAACAGGACGGTCCGCAACCGTCCTGCTCCACGGCCGTCCCGACCGGCCCTGCCGTCCCGGCTACCTCGGCCGTCCTGCTCCACGGCCGTCCCGGCCAGCCCTGCCGTCCCGGCTAGCCCGGTCGCACGCACGGGTCGGTGACCGTGCGGGTCGCGCTCTGCGCCGTCCGGCCGTCCGTGGCCGTCGCCCGTACCGACCAGGTCAGCGTCGGTGCGCGCAGCCGCCCGACGCTCGCCCGCGCGGTCGTTCCGTCCACCGTCATCGCCCGGGTCGACGTCCTGCCCCCGACGGGTGTCCAGCGCACCTCGGCGCCGCCGAGCGCGGCACTGCCGGTGGCCTGCACCACCAGGGTGTACGTGTCCGAGCCGCACCGCACGTGGGCGGTGGCGGAGACCGTGAACGCCGCGGCGACCTGCGGTGTGGCGGTCGGCCGGGGCGCGGTCGGAGGCCTGGACGGCGCAGCGGTCGGCGACGGCGCGGGGCCACCCGGCACGGCGTCGGGCGCGTCAGTCCGGGTAACCCCGTCGCCGTCCGCCGGCGTGACCACGGGCCCGGACGTCGGACCGACGGCGCCGGCCGACGGCGGTTCGGCGGCCCGTGTACCGGTCACCGGGGCGGTGCCCGACGGCAGCGCGGAGGCGGGCGTCACCGGATCACCGGCCGCCGGTCCGTGCGTCTCCGACACCGGCTGGCCGGCGGCGTCCTGCGCGGCGGTCGGGCGCCCGGGTGCCAGCGCCCAGGTGCCGAGTGCGGCGAGGAGGATCAGCAGAGCCACGGACGCGGCCACCTGCCGGCGGTGCCGCCTGCGGTTAGCAGGCGAGGTCGTCCGCACGGGATGCGCCGCACCGCGCGACGCCACCGCGCCGCCCGGAGCGGCTGCCACATCGTCCGAGGACGCTGCCTCACCGGCCGAGGACGCTGCCGCCACACCGCCCGAGGGCCCCGCCGCCGCACCTTCCGGGGTCACCGGCCCGTTCGCCGCGGGCGTAGGCCCGTCGACCGCGTCATCCGCTGCGGGCGCGGGCCCCTCAGTGGCCCCCTGTGCCTGTCCGGTGTCCCCCATCCCGGGAAGTGCCTCGGCCGGCGGGTCGGCGGACGACGCCGGGCCGGTCGGCGAGGCCGGATCGGCGGACAGCGCCGGATCGGCCGACGAAGCCGGACCGACGGACGGTGCCGCATCGACCGTCGACACCGGGCCCGGCGCCGCCGGATCGGCGGCGAGCGCCGGATCGGCCGGCAGCGTCGGATCGGCCGTGACCGTGCCCGCCGGATCGGTCCCCGCGCCGGCTGCCGGATCGGCCGGGGCACCGGTCGCGGCCTCGGCCAGTCGCGGCCACACCGAGTCGGCGACGACCAGGAACACCGGAGCCGTGTACGCCGACAGCAGCGCGGCCGGGCTGAGCTGTTCGCGCCGGAGCAGCCCGCACACCGCACAGCTCTCGATGTGCCGCGACACCCGCTTGCGCAGCGTCGGGGTGAGCCGGCCCTGCCACCCGTCGATCAGGTCGGCGAGACCCGGGCAGTCCCGGGCTCCGGTGCGGGCCACCAGCAGCGCCCCCAGCGCCCGTTCGAGCTGCGAGCGGGCGCGCGACAGGCGGGCGTGCGCGTGGTTCGTGGGCACCCCGAGGGCCACGCCGATGTCGGCGGACGACAGGTCGTGGCGGATGGCCAGGTGGACCACCTCACGGTCACCCGGGTTCAGCGCCGCCACCGCGGTGTGCACCAGGTCGCGTACCTGATCGGCGTTGACGCCCGTGCCGGGGTCGGCGATGTCGGCCGCCGGCTCGCCGGCCTCCTCCAGCGGCAGGGAGCGGGACCGCTCCCGCAGCTGCCGGAGGCACTCGTTGCGCACGATCGCGTACAGCCAGGAGCGCAGCCGGTCGGGCTCGCGGAGCTGGTCGATGCGCTGGCTGGCGGTGAGGAACGCGTCGTGGACGGCGTCCGCGGCGGCCTCCGGCTCGCGCAGCATGGTCCGGGCGTACGTGTAGAGCCGGTCGGCGTAGCGCCGGTACATGCCCTCCAGCCCGGCCCGCTCGCCGCGGCGCACCGCCTCGACCAGCGTGGAGTCGTCCTGTGCCGCCGTGTCCATCGTGTCCCTCGCTGCTCGTCGACGGGTCCAGTAAAGCGGCGGAATATTTTTCTCCGAAGTTTCTGTTGGCATCCCGACCCGCCCCGACTCCTACCGGTGTCATCGCGACGAACAACCCGAAGGGAAGACACCATGCGAGAAGGATCGAAGCACATCCGGTGGGCGCGTCGGACGGCCACCGTGGGCGGGGCCGCGCTGAGCGCGCTCGTACTCGGCCAGCTGGCCCTCGCCGGGCCGGTGGCGGCGGTGCCCGGCCTGAGCGTCAAGACGACGACCGGCCCCAGCAACAGCAGCGCGAAGACGCAGAACGCGACCTGCCCGACCGGCACCAAGGTCATCGGCGGCGGCGGCGCGATCACCGGTTCCGGCCTCGGGCAGGTCGGCATGGACATCATGCGTCCGCTGATCGGCGGGGACGCGTACTCGGTCACCGGCCGCGAGGACGAGAACGGCGTCGGCGGCAACTGGGCGGTCACGGCGAACGCCATCTGCGCCACGCCGCCGGCCGGTCTGGTGATGGTGTCCGGCAGTTCGGCGCCGAGCTTCGGCACGTCGAACTGGTTCGAGAAGTCCTGCCCGGCCGGCAAGCACGCCATCGGGGTCGGTGGCGCGGTCGTCGGGGCGGCGAACAGCGAGGTTGTCCTGGAGGACCTGCGCATCCACCAGAACAGCGTCGTGGTGGCCGGCGCCGAGGACGGCACCGGCTTCGCCGACAGCTGGTGGCTGGACGCGGTCGCGATCTGCGCCGACCCGCTGCCCGGCGAGCAGCGCGTGATCGACGACAGCGTCTACAGCTCCGCCGCCACCCAGTCGGTCACCGCAACCTGCCCGCCCGGGACGCGGGTGCACGGGGTGGGCGGCGAGATCCTCGGCGGCGACGGGCAGGTGCGCCTGACCCAGATGCGGGCCACCACCTCGACCGTCGTCACCGTCTCCGCCGCCGAGGACGAGAACGGTTTCAGCAGCAACTGGAAGGTGCGCGCGTACGCCGTCTGCGCGAGCTGATCCACCACGACAGCGGGCCGCCGGACCAGCCGGCGGCCCGCTTCGCGTACGGGTTCCGCGCGTTGCCGTCGGGCACCGACAATCGTCACGGGGGCCCGGTGAACGGCTCTAGAATGGGGCGACGGCCAACCGCCCGACCTGCGAACAGTCCGCACGGCAAGGATGGGTGCCCATGGACTCGGATTCAGATGACGTGACCCTCAGCCCCGCGGAACAGGAAGTACAGAACAAGCTTCTGCGGGCTCTCGAAAAGGTGCAGACGATCTCGATGGCGCTCAACCATGTCGAGCATCTCCTGAATCCCGCCAACCCGTACACGCCAGCCATGAACACACCGCCGGTGAAGGCACTGTTGGCCGAGGTCGGCCCGGGCAGCACCGCCGATTCGCGGCGGGACGCCATGCTCAGCCTTCAGGAGAAACTCACCCTGGCCAGGAACGAGTACCAGAAGGTGATGCAGGAGGCGGCGAAGTTCTCGTCATGACCGGCGCGAGCCGACGGCGGTTCAGCACCGCACCACGTAGCTGGAGCTGTAGTTCCAGGTCAGGGTGGCGTAGGAGAACCACTCCCGGTGCCAGTACCGGATCGTGGCGGTCGGGGTGGTTCCCTGGGTGGGGACCCAGCGTTGCCCGACGTACCGCTCGGTGACCGACGAGGCCGGTGGCGTCATGTCGGCGCTACTGGTGCAGTGGGCGGTGCCGGAGGCACCGGTCGTCGCGAGCGTCGTGCTCAGGACCAGGGCGATGCCGTTGCACTTGGCCACCAGGCTGTTCCGGTAGTACAGGATGGACGACCCGCTCGGCTGCTGCGCCATCCAGTACCGGTAGGTGAAGCTTCCGTTGCTCCGGCTCCCGATGAACGTCCAGGTCGTACCGATCGACGGGTTGGCGGGGTTCGGCTCGAAGAAGCCGTTGGTGGAGCAGAACGCGTCGCCAGGCCCGGCGGAGGCGGGGGCCGCTACCACCGTGGGGGCGGCCAGGCCCAGGAGCAGCCCGAGGATCAGGAGCAGGGCCGGTGGACGACGGCGGGGGCGGGAAGCGAGCGGGACCTGGCGGGGGGACATGGGACCACCTCCAAGACGGGGTCGCCGGCTCGGCTTCGGCGGTGAGGTCGCCGGCTTCGCTTCGGCGCCGGGATCGCTCCCACGAGCGTAGGACTTTCGTGTCCTGGCGGGGCCCACTGACGGTGATCCGACAGCCGGCCGGACACCGTGAAACGAAGCGGGCCGCCGGTCATCCGGCGGCCCGTTCCCGTGCTGGTCAGAGTGTGGGCGCGGCAGGTTTCGAACCTGCGACCCCTCGCTTGTAAGGCGAGTGCTCTCCCACTGAGCTACGCGCCCGGAACGCCCGTACGGCGGGCCGGAGGGTGGCAAGCTTACCCTGCCCCCACCGGCCCGGTCGTGCGGCGTGCCCGGTCGGTCAGGCTGCGACGGCCTCGGCGAGGGCCTTGCGCCAGCCCTGCTGGTCGCGCGCCTCACCCGGCATGTTCATCTCGGCGAAGCGGACCACGCCCGCCTTGTCGATCACGAAGGTGCCCCGGTTGGCGATGCCGGCGACGTCGTTGAAGACGCCGTACGACTGGGCGACCGCGCCGTGCGGCCAGAAGTCGGCCAGCAGCGGGAACTGGTAGCCCTCCTTGTCGGCCCAGATCTTGTGGGCGTAGACCGAGTCGACGCTGACGGTCAGCACCTGGACGTCGTCGTTGACGTAGTCGTTGAGGTTATCCCGCACCTCGCACAGCTCACCCTGGCAGATCCCGGTGAAGGCGAGCGGGTAGAAGACCAGCAGCACGGTGCGCTTGCCACGGAAGTCCGAGAGCCGGACCTCCTGGTTGTTCTGGTCCTTGAGCACGAAGTCCGGCGCCTCGGCGCCAACCTCGATCGGCATGCGAGCTCCTCAGGATGGGGTCGGATGGGCAACAGCCTGCCACACCCGGCAGCGGGCGCCGCCGGGTGATCGCCGACGTCGGCCTACTTCTTGCCCTTGGCCCCGCGGCGCAGGACGAGGCGGGCGCCGCTCCAGTCCCGGCCGGCGTTGACGGTGGAGGTCTGCTGGAGGCCGGCGGTGGGCGCGGACTCGGCAACCTCGCTCGGCTCGACGTGCCCCTCGCGCCCCGCCTTGGGCGTGAGCAGCCACACGACACCGTTGTCGGCCAGCGGGCCGAGGGCGTCGACGAGAAGCTCGAAGAGATCACCGTCGCCGTCGCGGTACCAGACCAGCACCGCGTCGACCACCTCGTCGGTGTCCTCGTCGACCAGATCTCCACAGCGGTCGGTCAGGGCGTCACGGAGATCCTGGTCGACGTCTTCGTCGTACCCCATCTCCATGACGACCATCCCCGGTTCGATCCCGAACCGGTCCGCCAGGCTGCGTACCCCGTCGGCGGCCTGACCAGCGGTCGCGCTCACTGTCGCGTGCCTCCTCATCTCATCCCTGCCCGCGGCGTCGCGTCGACGCCGTCAGGCAAAGTCCACACAGTTGTGGCTCCCCGCGCAAGTGGCGCACCGGGTGGAACGGAATTTACCGTGCCAGAAGCGTGCGGGCACCCTGGGTAATTGCTTCCTCGGAGACCAGAACCTGACGGGCCGCCGGACCTAATGGTACAAAAGAGTCAACTCCGGCCACCCGCCGCGCCGCTCCGACATAGCCGGCATCCACCAGGGCCGCGATGACCCCCTCGCCGACCCCGCCGGAACGCCGGGTCTCGTCCACGACCAGCACCCGGCCGGTCGCCGCCGCCTCCCGGATGACGTCGGCCACCGGCAGCGGGGAGAGCCAGCGCAGGTCCACCACCCGGGTGCCGACCCCCTCGTCGGCGAGTGTCGCCGCCGCGCGCAACGACATCGGCACCCCGTTACCGAACGTGATGATCGTGACATCCTCGGCGGAGCCGACGCCGTAGACGCGGGCCCGCCCGATCGGCACATGACCGCCGGTCCACGCGCCGGGCTCGGCGTAGTGGGACAGCCACTCACCGTCACCGTCGGCGTACAGGTCGCGGGTGTGGTAGAGCGCGATCGGCTCCAAAAAGACGCAGACGCTGCCGTCCACCGCCGCGCTGGCCAGGCAGGTGCGCAGCATGGGCGCGGCGTCGTCCGGCCGCGCCGGCACCGCGATCACCAGGCCCGGCACGTCCCGGAGTACGGCCACCGAGTTGTCGTTGTGGAAGTGCCCGCCGAAGCCCTCCTGGTACGCCAGCCCGGCCACCCGCACCACCATCGGGTTGCGGAACGCACCCTGCGAGAAGAACTGCATCGTGGCGGCCTCGCCACGCAGCTGGTCCTCGGCGTTGTGCAGGTACGCCAGGTACTGGATCTCGGGCACGGGCAGCATCCCGGCCAGCCCGGCGCCGAGCCCCAGCCCGAGGACCGAGGTCTCGTCGAGCAGCGTGTCGAAGACCCGGGCCACGCCGAAGCGGTCCCGCAGCCCCTTGGTCACCCCGTACACGCCGCCCTTGGCGCCGACGTCCTCGCCGAACACCGCCATCTGCGGATGGTCGAGCATCCCGTCGGCGAGCGCGGCGTTGATGCTCTGCGCCAGCGTCAGCGGGCCGGTCAGCTCCGGCGGCTTCCCGCCGAACGCCTCCGTACGGGCGGCGGCGCCGGGGCCGCCGGCACGCGCCGCCGCGTCCGCCACCGCCCGGGCGAGGCGTGCCGGCCGGCGCGGGGCCAGCGGGGCGACCACGTCGGCCGGTGCGGTCAGCTTCGGCTCGTCCAGCACCTCCTCGGCGATCCGCCGCACCTGCCAGCCGATCTCGTCGTACCGGGCCAGCAGCTCCTCGCCGGTGGCGAGGCCCGCCCCCACCAGCAGCCGTGCCGTGGCGGTCAGCGGGTCCCGGGCGAGGTCGGCCGCGATCTCTCCGGGGCTCCGGTACGCGGTCTCGGCATCCGCGCCGGCGTGTCCCATCAGCCGTACGGTCGACAGGTGGAGCACGGCGGGGCGTCGGTGCCGGCGCACCCAGGCCGCCGCCTCGGCGGCCGCCTCGTACGCCCGCGGCAGGTCGCCGCCGTCGGCGGAGAAGTAACGGACCCCCGGCTTCGACCGCAGGGTGGTCTCCACCCAACCCTTCGGGGAGCGGACGCTGATGCCGAGGCCGTTGTCCTCGCAGACGAAGAGCACCGGGATGCGCAGGCCCGTGTGGTCGTACCAGCCGGCGGTGTTGAACGCGGCCGTGGCGCTGGCGTGGTTGACCGACGCGTCGCCGAACGAGCAGACCACGATGGCGTCCGGCGGCCAGGAGGTGTGCGTGGCACCCCCACCGCCGCTGGTCGGCACCCGGTCCCGCCGACCGGAGGTGTCCAGCCGGCGCAGCCGTTCCACGGCCAGCCCCATCCCGACGGCGCGGGGCAGGTGCGAGGCGATCGTGGAGGTGGTCGGGACGACGGCCAGGTCGGCCCGGCCGAAGACCTTGTGCCGACCGCCGGCGAGCGGCTCGCTGCTGGAGGCGACCATGCCCCGCAGCACGTCGCGGGCCGCCTCGGCGTACCCCGGGTGGAGCGGCCGGTCCACGGCGGACCCGGCGCCGCCGGTCGGCTCCCCCGGGTCGGCGGCGTCCGGCGCGGAACCGTCGCCGGGGCCGTCCGCGTCGGCCGGCGCGGCCTCGACGGGCCCGTCGGCCGCCGCCGGCAAGTCGGTGCCGCCCCGCTCGGCGTCGAACCGCCCGGCGTCGGACCGCTCGCCCGAGGGCTGGTCGGCCTCGGGTCGCTCGGCCCCGTCCCGCTCGGCCTCGGGTTGGTCGGCCTCGGGGCGCTCGGTCGGCGTCCACCCGGCGGCCTGGGCGGCGCGGACGCAGTAGAAGGCGCCCGAGCGGTAGTGCAGTAGCGCCGGGTCGGTGGCGCGCAGCGCGGCGGCGACCGCGGCGTTGCCCTCGTGGCCGGCGGAGCCGATCGTGTAGTAGCCCTCGCCGAAGCTGCGCAGCCACCGGCCGGCCAGGTCGAGCTGGCGGCTGGTGGCCTGCGCGTCGAAGAGGTCCAGCGCCCGCGCGCCGGTCAGCGTCGTGTCGTCGGTGACCGGCCGTGCGGGGTCGCGCCGCTGCGACGGGGTGGCCAGCGCGGCCAGCGTCTCCCGGAACCGGTCGTCGAGATCTTGCGGGGTGGTCACGTCGGACAGCATTACCGACGAGCGGCCTGTGCGCCCACTCGGACACGAACGACGCGGTGTGGGTCAGTCGTCGTCGCACCGCTCGGGGCAGCCGCCGTCGGAGACCTTCCAGACCAGCTCGCGCAGGGTCGCCAGCTCCTCGACGGTGAGCCCGGCGAGCAGTCGGGAGTCCGACATGACCTGGTGCACGCGGGCCCGCACCCGCCGCCCGGGCCCGGTCACCACCAGCGTCTTCTGCCGCCGGTCGGCGGGGTCGGCGTGCCGCTCGACCAGCCCGGCCCGCTCGAGCTTGTCGACCAGGGCGGTGACGTTGGAGCGGTCGCAGCCCAGCCCTTCGGCGAGGTCGCGGGCCGGCAGCGGCAGGTCGGGGTCCAGCTCGTGCAGCGCCCGGGCGGTCGCGGGGGTCAGCCCCAGCTCGGCGATCTCCCGGTCCTGGTGGTGGCGCAGCGCGGCGGCGACGTGCGTGATGCGGCGCACGACGTCGCCGGCCAGCGCCGCGCGGTCGGCGGGATCCGGCGGGACGGAGGGGACGGGCTGCGGCGCCATGCCTCATATCCTACGCGCGTCAAAAGTTGAGCAGCTCCACCATCGGCGGTTCGCGCGGAACCCCGCCGTCAGCCGGGGAGAAACGAGAAGCGGACGGTCCGGGTGGGGTTGTCGCCGTTGGAGTCGACCAGGCAGACCGACTGCCAGGTGCCCAACGCCAGCCGGCCGTCGACGACCGGCAGCGTCGCGTACGGGGGGACGAACGCCGGCAGGACGTGGTCGCGCCCGTGGCCGGGCGAGCCGTGCCGGTGCCGCCACCGGTCGTCGGTGGGAAGCAGGTCGTCGAGCGCGGCCAGCAGGTCGTCGTCGGACCCCGAGCCGGTCTCGATGATCGCCAACCCGGCGGTGGCGTGTGGCACGAAGACGTGCAGCAGGCCGTCGCCCTGCCCGGAGACGAACCGCTCGGCCTCCGCCGTGATGTCCCGGACGGTCGGCCGGGCCCCGGTCTGGACGGTGATCACCTCACTGCGCATACGACGCATTCTGCCCGAGGGGGTCAGCAACCACCGCCGGAGTCCCCGCCGCCGCCGGAATCCCCGCCGCTGGACCAGCCGCCGCCGGAATCCCCGCCACCCCACCAGCCGGAGCCCGAAGCGGCGTCGGAGCCGCAGTCGCGGTTGTCGTAGCTGGCCCCGATGTCCCCGGCGGGCCCGACCGGCGTGAAACCGACCCCCGCGTGCCGGCCGCCCGCTCCGCCGCGACGCCGGCCACGCCGGGCGCCGCGCAGCACCGCCACGCCGAACACCGCCAGCAGGCCCCCGCTCAGGACGATCGCCAGGAGGGCGGCGCGTCCCTCGCGCATCCCGATCCCGCCGGCGACCACCCCGGCCGTTCCGGCCGCCACCATGACCGCGCCGACGCGTGCCTTCCGCCTGTCCATGCCCGGCACCGTAGAGAGGCCGGGCAAGGGCCGCTCGTCCGCCGGTAACGGATGGGACGCGTTGCCGGTTGCGCAAAGTTACCGGCGGGTACCTGTGTCGCGCGTCGCGTCTCCGGGCGGTGGGCGTGACGACAGGTGCCACCAGGGGGCAGGATGGCGCTAGAGACCTATCCCACACAGAACCGAGGGAACGCCTGTGGCTACGGAACGCAAGCGCCCGGTGATCACCGCTGGTCTGCCGAGCCAGCTTCCGGACATCGACCCTGAAGAGACCAGCGAATGGGTCGAGTCGCTCGACGGTGTCATCGACGAGCGCGGGACAAAGCGCGCCCGCTACGTCATGCTGCGCCTGCTGGAGCGGGCCCGCGAGCGCCAGGTCGGGGTGCCGTCGCTGACCACCACCGACTACATCAACACCATCCCGCCGGAGCACGAGCCGTGGTTCCCGGGTGACGAGCACGTGGAACGGCGGATCCGGGCGTACGTCCGGTGGAACGCGGCCATGCTGGTGCACCGGGCGCAGCGCCCCGAGATCGGCGTCGGTGGGCACATCTCCACCTTCGCCAGCTCGGCCTCGCTCTACGAGGTGGGCTTCAACCACTTCTTCCGGGGCAAGAACCACCCGGGCGGCGGCGACCACATCTTCTACCAGGGCCACGCCTCGCCCGGCATGTACGCGCGGGCGTTCCTGGAGGGGCGGCTGACCGAGCACCAGCTCGACGGGTTCCGCCAGGAGCTGTCGCACCCGGGCGGCGGCCTGCCGTCGTACCCGCACCCGCGGCTCATGCCGGACTTCTGGGAGTTCCCCACGGTCTCGATGGGCCTGGGCGGGCTGAACGCGATCTACCAGGCGCGGTTCAACCGCTACCTGCACCACCGGGGCATCAAGGACACCTCGGACCAGCACGTGTGGGCCTACCTGGGCGACGGCGAGATGGACGAGCCGGAGACGCTCGGCGCGATCGGCGTGGCCGCCCGCGAGGAGCTGGACAACCTCACCTTCGTGATCAACTGCAACCTCCAGCGGCTCGACGGGCCGGTGCGCGGCAACGGCAAGGTCATGCAGGAGCTGGAGGCGTTCTTCCGGGGCGCCGGCTGGAACGTCATCAAGGTGGTCTGGGGCCGGGAGTGGGACCCGCTGCTCGCCGCGGACACCGACGGCGCGCTGGTCAACCTGATGAACACCACGCCCGACGGTGACTACCAGACCTACAAGGCGGAGTCCGGGGCGTACGTCCGGGAGCACTTCTTCGGCCGCGACCAGCGGACCCGCAAGATGGTCGAGGACCTCAGCGACGACGAGATCTGGAACCTCAAGCGGGGCGGGCACGACTACCGCAAGCTCTACGCGGCCTACAAGGCGGCGATGGAGCACACCGGTCAGCCGACCGTCATCCTGGCCAAGACGATCAAGGGCTGGACGCTGGGCTCGCACTTCGAGGGCCGCAACGCCACCCACCAGATGAAGAAGCTGACGCTGGAGGACCTCAAGACCTTCCGCGACCGGCTCTACCTGGACATCCCGGACAAGGCGCTGGAGGACAACCCCTACCTGCCGCCGTACTACACGCCGGGCGAGAAGTCCGACGAGATCGCGTACCTCAAGGAGCGGCGCCAGCAGCTCGGCGGCTACCTGCCGTCGCGGCGCTCGGGCCAGAAGCGGCTGGCCATCCCCGGCCCGGAGCGCTTCGCCGACGTCAAGCGCGGCTCGGGCAAGCAGAAGGTGGCCACCACGATGGCCTTCGTCCGCCTGCTCAAGGACGTGATGAAGGACAAGGAGTTCGGCAAGCGCTGGGTGCCGATCATCCCGGACGAGGCCCGCACCTTCGGCATGGACTCGCTCTTCCCCACGCAGAAGATCTACTCGCCGCACGGCCAGCGCTACACCTCGGTCGACCGGGAGCTGTTCCTGTCGTACAAGGAGTCCACCGGCGGGCAGATCCTGCACGAGGGGATCAACGAGGCCGGCTCGGTCGCCTCGTTCACGGCGGCGGGCTCGGCGTACGCCACGCACGACGAGCCGATGATCCCGATGTACATCTTCTACTCGATGTTCGGGTTCCAGCGCACCGCCGACGGGCTGTGGGCCGCCGCGGACCAGATGGCCCGGGGCTTCCTGCTCGGCGCCACCGCCGGCCGGACCACGCTCAACGGTGAGGGGCTCCAGCACGAGGACGGCCACTCGCTGTTGATCGCCGCCACCAATCCGGCGGTGGTCGCGTACGACCCGGCGTTCGCGTTCGAGATCGCGCACATCGTGGAGAACGGCCTGCACCGGATGTACGGCGAGGCGCAGGAGAACGTCTTCTACTACCTGACGATCTACAACGAGCCGATCCTCCAGCCAGCGGAGCCGGAGGGCGTGGACGTGGAGGGGCTGCTCAAGGGCATCTACCGCTACTCCCCCGCCCCGTCGGTGGGCGACGACGCGCCGAAGGCCAACGTGCTCGCCTCGGGCACGGGCATGCAGTGGGCGATCAAGGCGCAGCAGCTGCTGGCCCAGGACTGGGGCGTGGCCGCCGACGTCTGGTCGGTGACCTCCTGGACGGAGCTGCGCCGCGACGCGGTGCAGTGCGAGGAGCACAACCTGCTCAACCCGGGCGCGGAGCAGCGGGTGCCGTACATCCAGCAGAAGCTGGCCGACGCCGAGGGCCCGAAGGTCGCGGTCAGCGACTGGATGCGCGCGGTGCCGGACCTGATCGCCCGCTGGGTGCCCGGCGACTACACCTCGCTCGGCACGGACGGGTTCGGCATGTCCGACACCCGGCACGCCCTGCGCCGGCACTTCCACGTCGACGCCGAGTCGGTGGTGGTCGCGACGCTGCGGCAGCTCGCCCTGCGCGGCGCGGTACCGGCCAGCGTGCCGGCCGAGGCGGCCAAGAAGTACGCCATCGAGGACGTGAACGCGGCCCCGGTCGGCGAGACCGGCGGCGACAGCTAGGACGTACGAGACGAGGGCCCGGCGCACCCGCGCCGGGCCCTTGGTCGTCCGACGAGCGAAGCGGCGGTGGTCCGGAGTCCCTGGCGGGGACACCGGGCCACCGCCGTCGCGGGTGGCGCCAGGACGTGCCCGGCTCAGCCGACGGCGGCCAGATCGGTCAGCCGGGCGAGCGAGTCCTCCAGGTCGGCGCCGACCCTGCGCAGGCCGAGGCGGAGCAGGGCGGCCTTGACCGGACCGGCCGGCCAGCGTACGACGATGAGCCGCACGATCGTCCCGCCCTCCTCCTCGTCCACGGTGAGCTGGACGTAGATCTCGGTGCGCGCCTCCGCCCGGGCACCGGCGCCCTTGGCGCGTTCGCGCCAGCCGATCAGGGTCGGCGCCTGATAGGCGATCACCTCGGCCTCATGCGCGGCGCCACGTCCGGCCTGGACGAGTTGTCGGCGCCCGAAGCCCTCTCCCGAGAGCACCTCGGCCGCACGGACCCCCGCCAGCCAGGCCGGCAACTGCTCGGCCCGCTGCACGACGTCCCAGACCGCTTCCACTGGCGCCATCACGTGCGCACTGCGTTCCACGAGGATCATTTCCGTCTTTCCTCCAGTGAGGACATCCCACGATATCGGCACTCTATGCGCAAATTCGGACGTATACGGACGGGTTCGGAAAAGACGCGCCGAAAACTCTTGCGCTGCGGCGACGTACGACCTATGGCGCAACGGCCGGCCGCCCCCTAGAGTCCCGAACACGATTCACGTACGACGGGAGGGCGCATGTCGACCGCAGCGATGCCCGAGTTCCCCGCCGGATTCCGCTGGGGAGTGTCCACCTCCGCCTACCAGATCGAGGGCGGCGTCGACGAGAACGGGCGGGGAGCGTCCATCTGGGACACCTTCGCCCACACCCCCGGCCGGGTCGCCGACGGCAGCAGCGGCGACGTGGCCTGCGACCACTACCACCGGCACGCCGAGGACGTCGCGCTGCTGGCCGGGCTGGGCGTCTCCGCGTACCGCTTCTCGATCGCCTGGCCCCGGGTGCGGCCCACCGGCGACGGCCCGGTCGACGCGCGCGGGCTGGACTTCTACGACCGGCTCGTCGACGACCTGCTCGCCCACGGCGTCGACCCGGTCGCCACGCTCTTCCACTGGGACCTGCCGCAGGCCCTCGAGGACGCGGGCGGCTGGCTGAACCGGGACACCGCCCACCGCTTCGCCGAGTACGCCGATGCGACCGCCGCCCGCCTCGGCGACCGGGTGAAGCTCTGGATCACCCTCAACGAGCCCTTCATCCACATGAGCCTCGGCCACGGCACGGGCGAGCACGCCCCCGGCCGGACGCTGCTCTTCGACGCCTTCCCGGTGGCCCACCACCAACTGCTCGCCCACGGCCTCGCCGTCGCCGCGCTGCGGGCACGCACGACGAGCCCGGTCGCCATCGCGAACAACTACTCGCCCGTGCGGCCGGCCGGGGACACCGACGCCGACCGGGCGGCCGTCGCGGCGTACGAGGCGCTGCACAACCGCCTCTTCACGGACCCGCTGTTCGGCCGGGGCTACCCCGCCGAGCTGGGCTTCGACACCGCCGTGGTGCGCGCCGGCGATCTCGACGTGATCGCCGCGCCGATCGACGTGCTGGGGGTCAACTACTACAACCCCACCGGCGTACGCGCCCCGCAGGAGGGCTCGCCGCTGCCGTTCGAGTTCGTGCCGCTGGACGGATACCCGCGTACCGCCTTCGACTGGCCGGTCGCCCCCGACGGGCTGCGCGAGCTGCTCGGCTGGCTGCACCGCACGTACGCCGACGACCTGCCCCCGATCCAGGTCACCGAGAGCGGCTGCGCGTACGACGACACGCCCGACGCCGACGGCCGGGTGCACGACCCGGAGCGCATCGCCTACCTCGACGGGCACCTGCGCGCGGTACGCGCCGCGATGGCCGAGGGCGTCGACGTGACCGGCTACTTCGTCTGGTCGCTGCTGGACAACTGGGAGTGGGCGGAGGGCTTCACCAAGCGCTTCGGCCTCGTGCACGTCGACTTCGACACCCAGCTCCGTACGCCCAAGTCCTCGTACGCCTGGTTCCGTGACCTGATCGCCCGGCCGTGACCACCGTCGACCCGACGCCCGCGTCGCTGCCGGCGGCGCTCGCCGAGCCGACCGCGCCGGTGCGGCGGGGCTGGATCGCGCTGATCTTCGCGGCCAACCTCGGGGTCTGGATGGCGTTCTTCACGCCGATCCAGGTGCTGCTGCCGCAGCAGCTGGAACAGATCGCCCCGGCCGACAAGGAGACGGCGCTGGCCGTGGTCACCGGCCTCGGCGCGCTCGCCGCCGTGCTCGCCAACCCCCTCGCCGGGGCGCTGTCGGACCGCACCTGCCTGCGGCTGGCCGGGCGGGAGTTCGGCCGGCGGCACGTCTGGACCGCCGGCGGCGCGCTGCTCGGCGCGGCGGCCCTGGTGCTGCTGGCGCAGCAACGCACCGTCGCCGGGGTCGCGCTCGGCTGGGTGGCCGCCCAGGTCTGCTTCAACGCGATGCTGGCCAGCCTGACCGCCGCCGTGCCGGACCGGGTGCCGGTCGCCCAGCGGGGCGGCGTCTCCGGCTGGGTCGGCATCCCCCAGGCGCTGGGGTTGGTGCTCGGGGTGGTGCTGGTCACCGCCGTGGTGAGCGGCACCGCCGCCGGCTACCTGGCGATGGCCGCGGCGGTGCTGCTGCTGGCCCTGCCGTTCGCGCTGCTCACCGCCGACGACCCGCTGCCCCGGGCGCACCGGCCGGCGCTGCGGTGGCGCGCCCTGCTCGCGTCGATGTGGATCTCGCCGCGCCGCCACCCCGACTTCGGCTGGGCCTGGATCACCCGTTTCCTGGTGCAGCTCGGCAACGCGCTCGGCACGCTCTACCTGCTCTACTTCCTCACCGACGAGGTGCGCCACCCCGACCCCGAGGGCGGCCTGCTGGTGCTGATCCTGCTCTACACGGCCGGCCTGGCGGCCACCGCCGTGGTGGCCGGGCGGCTGTCGGACCGCTCCGGCAAGCGGAAGGTCTTCGTCATCACCGCCGGCGGCATCATCGCGGTCGCCGCGCTGCTGCTGGCCGTCGCGCCGGTCTGGCCGGTGGCCGTGGCCGCCGCGCTGCTGCTCGGCGCCGGCTACGGCGTCTACCTGTCGGTGGACGCCGCGCTCATCACCCAGGTGCTGCCCGCCGCGACCGACCGGGCCAAGGACCTGGGCGTCATCAACATCGCCAACTCCGCCCCGCAGGTGCTCGGCCCGGCGCTCTCCGCCCCGCTCGTGGTGCACCTCGGCGGCTACCCGGTGCTCTACGCGGTCACCGCGGCGGTCACCGTGCTGGGCAGCGTCCTGGTGCTGAAGATCCGCTCGGTGCCCTGAGCCGCACCCCTGACGGAATCCGGTCGCGCGCCGCCGTAGGCTGGAGACGTGACGGTACGTGTGCGCTTCGCCCCCTCCCCGACCGGTATGTTCCACGTCGGCGGTGCCCGCTCGGCGCTGCAGAACTGGATCTACGCCAAGCAGCAGGGCGGGGTGTTCGTGCTCCGCATCGAGGACACCGACGCGGCCCGCAACAAGCCGGAGTGGACCGAGGGCATCCTCTCCGCGCTGGACTGGATCGGCATCGAGCGCGGCGGCTACGAGGGCCCGTACTTCCAGTCGGAGTACGCCGGCGAGCACCGGGCCGCCGCCGCGCGGCTGCACGCGTCCGGCCGCGCCTACCACTGCGACTGCACCCGCGAGGCCGTGCAGGCCCGCACCGGCTCGCAGTACCAGGGCTACGACGGCTTCTGCCGGGACCGGGGCCTGCCGGCCGGCGAGGGGCGCGCCCTGCGCTTCCGTACGCCCGACGAGGGCGAGACCGTGGTGGTCGACCTGATCCGTGGCGAGCCGACCTTCGAGAACAAGCTGATCGAGGACTTCGTCATCGCCCGGGGCGACGGCTCGCCGGTCTTCCTGCTC
This sequence comes from Micromonospora sp. NBC_01740, assembly GCF_035920365.1. Lineage (NCBI taxonomy): Bacteria > Bacillati > Actinomycetota > Actinomycetes > Micromonosporales > Micromonosporaceae > Micromonospora > Micromonospora sp. NBC_01740. The sequence continues at coordinate 7,058,547 of NZ_CP109150.1, forward strand.
GCCAACGTGGTCGACGACATGACCATGGGCATCACCCACGTGATCCGGGCCGAGGAGCACCTGCCCAACACCCCGAAGCAGCAGCTGCTCTGGGAGGCTCTCGGGGTCAAGCCGCCGATCTGGGCGCACGTGCCGGTGGTGGTCAACGAGAAGCGGCAGAAGCTCTCCAAGCGCCGCGACAAGGTGGCCCTGGAGGCGTTCCGGGACGAGGGTTACCTGGCCGCCGCGATGCGCAACTACCTGATGCTGCTCGGCTGGGCGCCGTCGGGCGACCGGGAGATCGTCGAGTGGTCGGTGATCGAGCAGGAGTACCGGCTGGAGGAGGTCAACCCCTCCCCGGCGTTCTTCGACGAGAAGAAGCTCCGCGCGTTCAACGGCGAGTACATCCGGGCGCTGCCCGTCGAGGAGTTCGTCGAGGCCTGCCGGCCGTGGCTGACGGGCACCGGCACCATCGCCCCGCCGCCGTGGCAGCCGGAGGAGTTCGACGCGGACGCCTTCGCGGCCGTGGCCCCGCTGGCGCAGACCCGGATCGCGCTGCTCAGCGAGATCGTGCCGAACGTCGACTTCCTCTTCCTCGCCGCGCCCCTGATCGACGAGGCCGCCTGGGCCAAGGCGATGAAGGAGGGCTCGGCGGAGCTGCTGGACGCCGCCACGGCGGCGTTCGAGGCGCTGGAGTCGTGGGACGCCGAGACGCTGAAGTCGACGTTGGAGGCGGTCGGCGCCGAGCGCGGGCTCAAGCTCGGCAAGGCCCAGGCGCCGGTCCGCGTCGCGGTCACCGGCCGTACCGTCGGACTGCCGCTGTTCGAGTCGCTGGAGGTACTCGGCCGCGAGCGCACCCTGAGCCGGCTGCGCGCCGCCCGGGTCCGCCTGTTCTGAGCCGGGCCCGTTCCGACGGCCACGACCGCCCTGCCGGGACGGCCCACCCGCGCCGGAAGGCGGCCTGCGACACCACCGCCACGTCGGCCCGTCGCCACGTCGGTCCGCGACCGCCGGCTCCGGCTCGGGGTGGTACCTGACGGCGGCGTACCCGCTCAGCGCCCGGACCCGTGGGTCCGGGCGCTGAGGCGTCCCGGGCTCGTGCCGCTCAGCGGCGGGCGGAGCGGCGACGCAGCAGCAGGCCGGCGGCGAGGGCGGCGAGGAGAAGCACGCCGCCGAGCGCCCACAGCCAGCCGCGCCCGGCCGCGTCGTCGCTCTCCTTCGCCGCGGGCACCGCGGACCCCGGCGTGCCCGCGCCCGTCGGACCGGGCGCGGCCGAGGTCGGCGCGGCGCCGGACGGAGGCGGTACGGCCGACGCCGGGGCGCTCGGGCCGGCGGTGCCCGCGCCGGTCGGCGACTCGGCGGGGGTGCCGGTGGTCAGGGTGAACCGCACCTCGCCGGAGACCGGGTGCCCGTCGCTGGACGCCAACTGATAGCCGACGATGTAGAGCCCCGCCCGGCCGGGCTTGAACGGGACGCTCACCCGCGAGCCGGAGAAGGCCGGCGCGCCGCCGAGCGCGGCCACGTTGTCCGGACCGGTCACTGTGATCTTCGTCGTATTCGGGTCCGCCTTCGCCAGGAAACGCAGCTCGATCCGGGACGGCGCCTCGGCCACCCGCGCGCCGTTGCGCGGATCGCTGCCGGTCAGCGAGTTGTGGGCGGCCGCCGGCGCGGCCGGCAACACCAACGACACACCGATCGCCACGCCGACCACCACTGGCCAGGTGAGCGCCACACGTGGGAACCTGCCCCCCATGAACCCCTCCGTAAAGGTACGATCCGCCCGCTGATCCACGGCTACCGTTCATTGGTCGGGCCGGGATCACAGATAGTTCCAATTACTGTTCCACGAGCTGCAACCGATCGACGTTCTGCGCAGTCTTGAGGGTGGCACCCTGCACGGGTTCGGTCACCCCCGTCAGCCAACCAACGCGTGACCTGCAGCAAGCCATCCATCGAACGGGGCGAGGAGGCGGCGATGGTCCGAACGATGCGGCGGCTGGTCGCGGTGTTGGCAGGCGGGCTCGCGGCGGCGGTCCTGTCGCTCGGTTTCGCCGGGACGGCGACGGCGGCGCCGAAGACCCCACCGGCCGGAGTGGAGATCACCGGGCATGGGCTGGCGGAACCGCTGCGGCTGCGCGCGGAGGCCCAGCCCGCGCACGTGGTGGCGGTCATCGACCAGGTCAACTTCCTCGGCCGTACGGGGCAGCCCAAGGGCCCGAAGGCGGCCGATCTCGGTCCGAAGTACACCGTCGTGGTGTTCGCCGGTGACGTGCCGAAGCAGACGTACGACCTCTACCCGAAGGCGGTCGGCGGGCCGCGCGTCTTCCGTCCGGCCAAGCAGCCGGACGCCCGCAAGACCGCCGCGGGCTGGTTCCTCGGCCGGCTCAGCATGTCGGAGACCCTCCGCACGGCGGGCGTGCCGCTGGAGCGGCAGTTCGACACCGTCAGCGGGGGCGTCGGCGGCGGCGAGCGCGTCATCCCGGAGGACGCCCTCAACCCGGCGAAGGACATCGACGAGGCGCTCGGCGAGTTGCAGCGGCTGCTGCTGCTCAACGTCGCGGTGGTGCTGGTCATCACGTCGGGGCTCGCCGGGATCGCGCTGCTGGTCCGCCGCCGCACCCGCTGAGCCCACACCCGCCGAGCCCGCGCCCGCCGGTCCCACCGTCACCCGGCGCCCCGCCGCACGACCCCGTCCCGCGCGGGGGTCAGACCTCCAGGACCACCTTGCCGCGGACGTGCCCCGCCTCCACCAGGCGCTGCGCGTCCGCCGCCTGGGCCAGCGGGAACGTCCGTTCGACGTGGACGGTCAGCCGGCCGGCGTCCACCAGCCCGGCGAGCATGCCCAGGTCCACGGTCGACGGCTTGACGAACAGATAGCTGCCGCCCAGCCGGGTGACGTGCTCCGGGTCGGCCGTCGAGATGAGCCGCGCGGGACGGGTGATCAGCTCGGCCGACACGTCGAGCGCGTCGCCGCCGAACAGGTCGAGCACCACGTCCACCCCGTCGGGCGCGACCGCCCGGACCCGGTCGGCCAGCCCGTCGCCGTACGCGACCGGCTCGGCGCCCAGCGACCGGACGAAGTCGTGGTTGGCCGCGCCGGCCGTGCCGATCACGCGGTCGGCGCCGAACGCGCGGGCGATCTGCACCGCCAGGTGGCCCACCCCGCCGGACGCCCCGTGCACCAGCACCGTGTCGCCGGCGCCGGTGCGGGCCGACTGGAGCGCCTGGTACGCCGTGAGTCCCGCCAGGGGCAGGCCGCCCGCCTCGGCCCAGGACGCCCGCACCGGCTTGGCTGCCAACGTCCGCTCGGGCGCCGGGACGAGTTCGGCGTACGTGCCGTACTGGACGTGGTCGCGTCGGACGTAGCCGACGACCTCGTCGCCGACGGCGAACCCGGTCACCGCCGGCCCGACCGCCTCGATCACCCCGGCCGCGTCCCAGCCGGGAACGAGCGGGAAGTGACCCGGGATCGCACCGGCCAGGTGCCCCTCGCGCACCTTCCAGTCGACCGGGTTCACCCCGGCCGCCCGCACCCGTACGAGCACCGTGTCCGGGCCGACCGGCGGGTCGGGCAGGTCCCGGACGGTCAGCAGGTCGGCCGGGCCGTACGTGTCGATCGCGATCGCCTTCACACCGGTCACGCTAGCCGCCGGGCGGCGCCGCCGTGGTCAGCACCAGCGGCGTGGCGGCCGCTCGCGGCGGGTGACGCGCTGCCGGGGGCGGACCGGGCCGTGCCGGTGCGCGCCGGCCCAGCCGGGCAGGTCGCTGCGGCAGCCCGGGAGCGCCGCCAACTCAGCCTCGCCGGCCGGAGCCGGTTCCGCGACGCGCTGCCGGGGCACCGTGACGTCGTCCTCGGGGCGCTCGGGCGCGCGGGTCGGGTGCTCCGGCGAGTGGGCCGGGAGCCCTCCGGGCAGCCGGCGGTGCTTTGCTGCCGCCTGCTGCTCGTGGTGGCCCGGCCGGCAGGGCTCGCCCTGGGCGCAGCCGTGCTCGGCCTCCCCGTGCGCCATCGGAGTCTCCTCACGCTCGCCCCGCCCGCCGGGGTCGCTCCGACGGGCCCTGTCACCGTACTGGCCGGCACCGACGCCCCACCCGACTCCCCCACCGCGCCCGCCTCCTCCCTCGCGATCATGCAGTCGTGGTGGGAATTTCGTACGCCGGTGCAGCTTTCGTCCCCCACCACGACTGCATGATCGGCGGAAACGGGCGGGGTGGGGGTGTGGTGGGATCGGGGGGTGGGGGCGGGTGGGTGGGTGAGGGTGGCTGGGTGGGTGGGGGCCGGGACGGGCGGGCGGGACGTCATGCTGGCGTGCGCCTCCCTGGTTGGCGGGGCGGTCCTGTACGGCCTGGGCACGCAGCCGCAACTGTCCTGGCACCCGGACCTGCCGGAACCGCTGTTCCTGCTGCCGCTGGCGGTGGTCTGCACGGCGGTGGGCCTGCGCCGGGTCGCCACCCGGGCCAGCCTGGCGCTCGGCACGGTGGCGGTGGTGGCCGACCTCGCGATGGGCGGCTCGCTGGCCACCGTCCTCGTCTACACCCAGGTGCTCTACGACGCGTGCGTGTTCGGCTCGGCCCGGACCTGGCGCCGGCTGCTCCAGGTCACGATCGGATTGAGCGTCCTCGGCACGGCGGTGGGGGTGCTGCTGAGGGGCGACTGGCGGGGCGTGGGCATCGGGGCGCCCGTGGTGCTGGCCGGGGTGCTGCCGGTGCTCACCGGGGTCAGCGTGCGGCAGTACCGGGACCAGGCGGTCGCCGAACGGGCCCGGGCCGAGCAGACGGCCCGGCTGGTGGAGCTGGACCGCCGGCAGGCCGTCGGCGCGGAGCGGGCCCGGATGGCCCGGGAGCTGCACGACGTGATCGCCAACCACCTGAGCGCGGTGGCCATCCACGCCACGGCCGCGCTCTCCGTGCCCGGGCTCGACCGGTCGCAGGTCGAGTCGGCGCTGCGGGTGATCCGGGAGAGCAGCGTGCAGGGGCTGGGCGAGATGCGGCAGATGATCGGCCTGCTGCGGGAACCGGCGGAGGGCGGGGCGGCCGTCGACGCCACCGACGAGACGACCCGGGCGCGGCTCAGCGAGGTCGACGCCCTCGTGGACCGGGTGCGCGCCGCCGGGCTGACCGTCCGGGCGACCCGACGCGGCGAGCCCCGCGCGCTGCCGGTCGGGGTGGACCTGGCCGCGTACCGGATCGTGCAGGAGTCGCTGACCAACGCGCTCAAGCACGGCGCCGGCGAGGCCGACCTGCTGGTCGCGTACGAGCCGGCAGGGGTGGTGGTGGGCGTGGAGAACCCGGTCGGCGCCGGCCGGGGCACCCTGACCGGCGCGGGCGCCGGCCTGATCGGGATGCGGGAGCGGGCGGCGCTGCTGAACGGCCGGTTCGCCGCCGGCCCGGCGGAGGGCCGCTGGCGGGTACGGGTGGAGCTGCCGACGGAGGTGGCGTCGTGAGGGGACGGGGCGTGGCATGGCCGAGGTGATCCGGGTGCTGCTCGCCGACGACCAGCCGGCGGTGCGGGCCGGGCTGGCGCTGATCCTGGCCGGTGCGGCCGGCGTCGAGGTGGTGGGTGAGGCCGAGGACGGCGCCGAGGCGGTCCGGCTGTGCCGGGAGCTGCGCCCGGACGTCGCGGTGCTGGACGTGCGGATGCCCCGGCTGGACGGCATCTCGGCCACCCGGGAGATCGCCGCCGACCGGCTCGCCGACGTGCTCGTGCTCACCACCTTCGACGTCGACGAGTACGTCTTCGGGGCGCTGCGGGCCGGCGCGGCGGGCTTCGTCCTCAAGGACATCGACGCGGCGGGGCTGGTGGCGGCGGTGCGGACGGTCGCCCGGGGCGAGGGGTTCATCGCCCCGGCGGTCACCCGCCGCCTGATCACCGAGTTCGCGGCGACCGCCCCCACCACCTCCGCCGCGGCCCGGCAGGCGGTCGACGCGCTGACCCCCCGGGAGCGCGACGTGCTGGCCTGCCTCGGGCTCGGCCTGTCCAACCAGCAGGTCGCCGACCGGTTGGCGATGGCCGAGAGCACCACCAAGACCCACGTCAGCCGGATCCTCGCCAAGCTGGACCTGCGCAGCCGGGTGCAGGCCGCCATCCTGGCCCAGGAGCTGGGACTGCCCGTCCCGCCGCCGGCCTGACCCACCGCCGCAGGTCGGGGCGTGTCAGGCTGGGGCGGTGAGCGAGCCGGGCGGGACGGAACTGTCGGCCACGCTGCGCCGGATCGAGCGGGCGGCGGGGGCGCTGGCCAGCGCCAGCGTGGCCCGGATGGACGAGACGCTGCCCTGGTTCCGCGACCTGCCGCCCGACCACCGCTCGTGGGTGATGCTGGTGGCCCAGGCCGGCGCCCGGTCGCTGGTGCAGTGGCTGCGCGACGGCGGCGGCACGGCGGACAGCACCCAGGAGGTCTCGGACGAGGTCTTCGCCACCGCGCCGCAGGCGCTCGCCCGCTCGATCAGCCTCCAGCAGACCGTCGCGCTGGTGAAGGTGATGATCGACGTCGTCGAGGAGCAGGTCTCGCACCTGGCGGCGAAGGGCGAGGAACAGCAGTTGCGCGAGGCGGTGCTGCGGTTCTCCCGGGAGATCGCCTTCGCCGCCGCCCGGGTGTACGCCCGGGCCGCCGAGTCGCGCGGCTCCTGGGACGCCCGGTTGCAGGCGTTGCTGGTGGACGCGCTGCTGCGGGGCGACTCGCCGGACGTGCTGGCGAGCCGGGCGGCGGCGCTCGGCTGGGCGGACGCCCCGCCGGTGGCGGTGGCGGTCGGCCGCTCCCCCGGCGGGGAGGTCTCCGCCGTGCTGCACACCGTCCACCGGCAGGCCCGGCGCATCGGCACGGAGGTGATCGGCGGGGTGCACGGCGATCGGCTGGTCATCGTGCTGGGCGGCGCCGCCGACCCGGTCGCGGCCACCGGCAAGCTGCTCGGCGCCTTCGGGGACGGGCCGGTGGTGGTCGGTCCGGCCGTGCCGAGCCTGGACGAGGCGACCGAGTCGGCGCGCGCCGCGCTGGCCGGCTTCCGGGCCGCACCGGCCTGGCCGACCGCGCCCCGGCCGGTGCCGGCGGACGACCTGCTGCCGGAGCGGGCGCTGGCCGGGGACGCGGAGGCGCGCCGGCGGCTGCGGCACGACGTCTACGCCGCGCTGGTGCGGGCCGGCGGGGAACTGCTGGAGACCCTCGACGCCTTCTTCGCGGCCGGCGGCACGCTGGAGAGCGCCGCGCGCTCCCTCTTCGTGCACCCGAACACCGTGCGCTACCGGCTGCGGCGGATCTCGGACGTCACCGGCTTCTCGCCGCTCGCCGCGCGGGACGCCTTCGCGCTCCAGGTGGCCCTCACCGTCGGTCGGCTCGACCCGGTGGTCCCGGTGGTACCAACTCAGACAATGACCCCGAACGCCAGCAAAACTCCACACACAGGTGATGATCGCCGCCGATTTTTGTAGGAACCCTCCAAAGGTTCTAGTGCGGTTTGGTCGAGGGCGGCACAGCGCTACCCGCGCGTATCCGGGAGAGTCATAGGAGTGCTCGCCGTACTCTCGCCCGGCCAGGGTTCCCAGAAACCCGGCTTCCTGACTCCCTGGCTGGACCTCACCGGCGCCGAAGCACGTCTGCGCTGGTGGTCGGCGCTGGCCGGGGTCGACCTGGTGCACCTCGGCACCGCCGCCGACGCGGACGAGATCAGGGACACCGCGCGGACCCAGCCGCTGCTGGTCGCCGCCGCGCTGCTGGCCGCCGAGCACCTGCCGATGTACGACGTCACGCTCACCGTCGGCCACAGCGTCGGCGAGCTGGGCGCGGCGGCGCTCGCCGGGGTGCTCCCGGCGGAGGCGGCGATCACCCTGGCCGGCGTACGCGGGCGGGAGATGGCCGCGGCCTGCGCCCTGGAGCCGACCGGGATGGCCGCCGTGCTGGGCGGGGACCCCGACGAGGTGCTCGCCTCGATCGTCGCGCACGGGCTGCACCCGGCCAACCGCAACGGCGCCGGCCAGTTCGTCGCCGCCGGCTCCGTCGAGGGGCTGGAGAAGCTCGCCGCCGAGCCGCCGGCCAAGGCCCGGGTGATCCGCCTGAAGGTGGCCGGCGCCTTCCACACGCCGTACATGGCCCCCGCCGAGACGGCGCTGGCCGCCGTGGCCGCCGGGATCACCCCGAGCGACCCGGCCCGGATCCTGCTGTCGAATCTCGACGGGGCCGCGGTCAACCACGGGCGCGACATGGTGCAGCGCCTGGTCCGCCAGGTCACCGCGCCGGTGCGCTGGGACCTCTGCATGCGCACCCTGGCCGACCTCGGGGTGACCGGCGTGATCGAGCTGCCCCCGGCCGGCACCCTCGCAGGCCTGGTCAAGCGGGAGCTGAAGGGGGCCGGGGCCCCCGAGGTGGTCACCCTGAACACCCCGGACGACCTGCCCGCCGCCCGGGACCTGATCGCCCGGCACGGCATGGCGCCGGGCCACGAGCCGACCATGCACTTCCGCGTGGTGGTGGCCCCGTCGGCCGGCACCTTCGAGCCGGCACGGGAGCTCACCGAGGGCGACACGCTCCGCGCCGGCCAGGTCGTCGGCCACGTGGCCACCCGGCAGGGCCCGGTCGAGGTGACCGCCCACGGCAGCGGTGTGCTCACCGAGTGGCTCGCCCACCACGACGACCCGGTCGCGCCGGGCCAACCGCTCGTCCGCATCGGAGGTCACGTGTGAGCGCGAGGAATGAGCCGGTCCTGCGAGTCCCGCAGTCGCGAACGGAAGGACAGCTCTGATGACCGGCAGTCGGATCGTCGCGATGGGGCACTACCAGCCCTCCCGCGTGGTCACCAACGACGACATCGCCCAACTGGTCGAGACCAGCGACGAGTGGATCCGGGACCGGGTCGGCATCGTCACCCGGCGGATCGCCGACGGTGAGACGGTCGCCGACATGGCCGCCGCCGCCGCCGGCAAGGCACTGGCCAACTCCGGGCTCACCGCCGCCGACATCGACCTGGTCGTGGTGGCGACGTGCAGCTCCGCCGATCGCAGCCCGAACGTGGCCTGCCGGGTCGCCGCCAAGCTCGGCATCACCGCGCCCGGGGCGTTCGACCTCAACACGGCCTGCTCCGGCTTCGCGTACGCGCTGGGCACCGTGGACCACGCCATCCGGGCCGGCGCCTCGCGCAACGCCCTGGTCATCGGCGCGGAGAAGCTGTCCGACATCGTCGACTGGACGGACCGCTCCACCTGCATCATCTTCGCCGACGGCGCCGGGGCCGCCGTGGTGTCGGCCGTCGGCGAGGGCGAGCCCGCCGGCGTCGGCCCGGTGGTCTGGGGCTCGGTGCCGGAAAAGGGCGACGCGGTACGCATCGAGGGCTGGCGCCCGTCCATCCAGCAGGAGGGGCAGTCGGTCTTCCGCTGGGCCACGACGGAGCTGGCGCCGCTGGCCCGGCAGGCGTGCGAGCGCGCCGGGGTGGACCCGTCGGAGCTGGCGGCCTTCGTGCCGCACCAGGCCAACGCCCGGATCATCGACGGCATCGCGAAGCGGCTCGGCATCCCGAACGCGATCATCGCCAAGGACATCGTCGAGTCCGGCAACACCTCGGCGGCGAGCGTGCCGCTGGCCCTGTCCAAGCTGGTCGAGCGGCGGGAGGTGCCCTCCGGCGCCCCGGTGCTGCTCTTCGGCTTCGGCGGTGGCCTGACCTATGCCGGTCAGGTCGTCCGCTGCCCCTGAAAGCCCCTCCGGCCGCTGCGCCGGGGAGTGACGGTCGGCGTCGTCGGCCGTCGAATGATCCACGATGAGAGGAACCAACCGCAATGACCCGTGACGAGATCACCGCCGGCCTCGCCGAGATCCTCGAAGAGGTTGCCGGGGTGAACCCGGACGACGTGGCCGAGGGGAAGTCCTTCACCGACGACCTGGACGTCGACTCGCTCTCCATGGTGGAGGTCGTGGTGGCGGCCGAGGAGAAGTTCGGCGTCAAGATCCCGGACAACGAGGTGCAGAACCTGAAGACCGTCGGGGACGCCGTCAGCTACATCGAGGCGCAGTCCTGATCATGGCTCACACCGACGTCGTCGTCACCGGGCTCGGCGCGACCACCCCGCTGGGCGGGGACGTCGCGTCGACCTGGGACGCCATGCTCGCCGGCCGCTCCGGGGTGGGTCCGCTCACCCAGGAGTGGGCCGAGCAACTGCCGGTCCGGATCGCCGCCCGGCTCGCGGTCGAGCCGACCGGCCTGATCGACCGGGTCAAGCTCCGCCGGCTCGACCGGTCCGAGGCGATCGCGATCATCGCGGCGCAGCAGGCCTGGGCGGACTCCGGCCTGGCCGACTCCGGGCTGGACCCGGAGCGGCTGGGCGTCAGCGTCGGCTCCGGCATCGGCGGCGCGCTGACGCTGCTCGCCCAGGACGACATCCTGGAGGCGTCGGGCCCGCGGCGGGTCTCCCCGCACACGATCCCGATGCTGATGCCGAACGGCCCCGCCGCCTGGGTGGGGCTGGAGCTGGGCGCGAAGGCCGGGGTGCACTCGGTGGCCAGCGCCTGCGCGACCGGCGCCGAGGCGATCGCGCTCGGCATGGACATGATCCGTGCCGGCCGGGCCGACGTCGTGGTGGCCGGCGGCACCGAGGCGGTCATCCACCAGCTGCCGATCGCCGGGTTCAGTTCGATGCGGGCGATGTCGACCCGCAACGACGAGCCGGAGCGGGCCTCCCGGCCGTGGGACAAGGGCCGCGACGGCTTCGTGCTGGGTGAGGGCGCGGGCATCGTGGTGCTGGAGCGGGCGGAGCACGCCGCCGCCCGGGGCGCCCGGGTCTACGCCCGGCTGGCCGGCGCCGGACTCACCTCCGACGGCTACGACATCGTCCAGCCGCACCCGGAGGGCGAGGGCGCGATCCGGGCGATCGCGAAGGCGATCGCGGACGCGGGCGTCGCCAGGGCGGACATCGTGCACGTCAACGCGCACGCCACGTCGACCCCGGTCGGGGACGTCGCGGAGATCACCGCGCTGCGCGCGGCGCTGGGTGACCACCCGGTGCTGACCTCGACCAAGTCGATGTCCGGTCACCTGCTGGGCGCGGCGGGCGCGCTGGAGTCGATCGCCACCATCCTGGCGATCCGCGACAGTGTCGTACCGCCGACGATCAACCTGGAGGACCCCGACGACGGGCTCACCCTGGACGTGGCCGCCAACGAGGCGCGCCACATGGACATCCCCGCCGCGCTGAACAACTCGTTCGGCTTCGGCGGGCACAACGTGGCTCTCGTCTTCACGCGGGCCTGAGACCACAGCCATGGAGGCTCACGTGACCACCACCGCCGTTGGCGTGGACACCTCGTCCGTCGCGGACCATCGGGATCCGGAGGTTCGGCTCCGGGCGTTGTTCGACGCCGGTTCGTTGCGGCTGTCGGTGCCACGGGACACCTCGGGTGTGCTGTGGGCGCGCGGTGAGGTCGAGGGCTCGCCGGTCGTCGCGTACGCCACGGACGCGACGCGGATGGGCGGGGCGATGGGCACCGAGGGGTGCCGGCACGTCGTGGACGCGATCGACACCGCGGTGCGGGAGCGGGTGCCGGTGATCGGGTTGTGGCACTCGGGTGGTGCGCGGTTGGCCGAGGGCGTGGTCGCCCTGGACGCGGTGGGTCAGGTGTTCGCGGCGATGGTGCGGGCCTCGGGGCGGGTGCCGCAGATCTCCACGGTGCTGGGCCCGGCGGCCGGTGGCGCCGCGTACGGGCCGGCGCTGACCGACATCGTGGTGATGAGCGGTGCGGGTCGGATCTTCGTGACCGGCCCGGAGGTGGTCCGCAGCGTCACCGGAGAGCAGGTCGACATGGCCCGCCTCGGTGGGCCCGAGCCGCACGGCCGCCGCTCCGGGGTGGTCCACGTGACCTGCGCCGACGACGAGACGGCGCTGGCCGAGACGCGCAAGCTCGCCGCGCTGCTCGGCCGGCAGGGGCGCCTGTCGCCCGACGACGTGTCCGCCCAGGACGAGGGGGGACACGACCTGACGGCGAAGATGCCGGTCGAGACGAACCGGGCGTACGACGTGAAGCCGGTGGTGAAGGCGCTGCTGGACGCCCCCGGGGTGGAACTGCACGCCAAGTGGGCGCCGAACGTCGTGACCACCCTGGGTCGCTTCGCCGGGCGTACCGTCGGGGTGATCGCGAACAACCCGCTGCGCCTGGGCGGCTGTCTGGACGCCTCCAGCGCCGAGAAGGCCGCCCGGTTCGTGCGCATGTGCGATTCCCTCGGCGTACCGCTGATCGTCCTGGTCGACGTCCCCGGCTACCTGCCCGGCCTGGGTCAGGAGTGGGACGGCGTCGTCCGCCGGGGCGCGAAGCTCCTGCACGCCTTCGCCGAGGCCGTCGTGCCCCGGGTCACCCTGGTCACCCGCAAGGCCTACGGCGGGGCGTACATCGCGATGAACTCCCGCTCCCTGGGTGCCACCGCGGTGTTCGCCTGGCCCAACGCGGAGGTCGCGGTGATGGGCGCCGGCGCCGCCGTCAACATCCTGCACCGCAAGAAGCTCGCCGCCGCCCCGGCCGAGGAGCGCGAGGCGCTGCGCGCGCAGCTCGTCGAGGAGCAGACCCGTATCGCCGGCGGCGTCAACCGGGCCCTCGAGATCGGCGTCGTCGACGACGTGATCACCCCGGCCGAGACCCGCCGCCGCATCGCCGAAGCCCTCGCCGCCGCCCCGGCGGCCCGGGGCGCGCACGGCAACATCCCGCTGTAGCCGCACAGACCGTCGTGGGGCCCGCGCTCAGCACGAGCGCGGGCCCTTGCGCGTCGTTCAGCCCCGGTTGCGGGGGTGCTGACGGGCGGTCCGCTCGTTGCCCCGGCGGTAGTTGCCGGTCCACCGGGCCATCACGAGCTGCGGGTCGCCGTCGACCTCGGCGAGGAACTCCGCCGCCCGGCCGCCGCGCAGGGTGCCCGCCGCCCGGCCGTGGTGGGTGATCACGACCGTGCCGTCCGGCCGCTCGACGTACGCGAAACCCTCTGCTGTCCCCATGGGCGCACAGGGTGCCAGGTGGGACGGCCGAGGGCGACCCGGTTTTCCCGCTTGACCCTCCAGCGGCTGGAGACAGGAGGCTTGTCGACGTGGCCGACCGCACCGACCTGTTCACCATCGGGCAACTCGCCCGCCGGACCGGCCTGTCCGTCCGGACGATCCGCTTCTGGTCCGACCTCGACCTGCTCCCGCCCACCGCCCGGTCCACCGGCGGCTACCGCCTCTACGACGCGGCGGCCGTGGCCCGGCTGGACCTCGTCCGGAGCCTGCGGGAGCTGGGGATCGGCCTGGACGACGTCCGCCGGATCCTCCAGCGGCGGACGAGCGTCCGGGAGGTGGCCCTGGCGCACAGCCGCGCCCTGGACGCGGAGATCCGCACCCTGCGGCTGCGCCGGGCGGTGTTGCGGTCGGTCGCCCGACGTGGCAGCACGACCGAGGAGTTGAGACTGATGAACGACCTGGCCCGCCTCTCCGCCCGCGAGCGGCAACGGATCATCGACGAGTTCGTCGCCGAGGTCTTCGGTGGCGTGGAGCCCGGTCCCGGCGGCGACGGGCTGGCCCGGGCGATGCGGACGCTCCCCGCCGACCTGCCCGACGAGCCCACCGACGAGGAGGTGGACGCCTGGGTCGAGCTGGCCGGGCTGGTCGCCGACCCCGCCTTCCGGCTTCGGGTACGGGCGATGGCGGTGGCCGGGGCGGCGGCGACGTCCCCGCCGCCGGCGATGCCCTCCGTCGAGCCGGCACGCGCCGCGCTCGCCGCCGGGATCGCCCCGGACTCCGGGCGGGCGCGGACGGTGCTCGACGAGATGGTGGACCCGGGGCTGTCCCGCGCCGAACGGCTCGCGCTCGCCGACGGCATCGCGACCTTCACCGACCGGCAGGTGGAGCGGTACTGGCAGCTGATCGGGGTGCTCAACCGGCGGCCCCCGTTCCCGCCCGCGGTGCCCGCCGTGGAGTGGCTGGTGGCCGCCCTGCGCGCGGCACCGTAGATCAACCGGATTGACGCCGCCGCCCCGCGCCGCTTTGATGAGCCGGCTCTCGTCGTCAACGGGGAATGGACACCATGCAACGTCGTACCCGCGCCGCCGTGCTCGCGGTGCTCACCATCGGACTGACCGGCGGCTGCGCCGACGGGAAGGAGGCGCCGTCGGCCGGTGGTTCCCCGTCGGCCTCGCCGAGCGTCACCGCCTCGACGGTGACCCCCGGCCCGCCCTGGCACGACGAGGTGGTGGCGGCTCCCGCCGGGACCACGGTGGGCGGCAAGGGTACGCCCTGCGAGCTGCCGGTCACCTTCTCGGTGCCGGCGAGGTGGAAGGTCGAGGCGGTGAAGGGCTCGGCGAAGTTCGGCGAGCCCCGCCTCGGCAAGGCCCTCATGCTGTGCGAGATCAACGCCCGGCCGACCGGCTCCACCGGGTTCCTGCGGGTGTGGCGGGTCGACGGGGTCGCCGGCGGCGCACAGGAGCACCTCAAGTACTTCCTCGACGCCTACTCGCCGGAGGCCGCGGACGCGGAGTACCGGCGGGTGAAGGCCGGCACCGTCGACGCCGTCGAGGCGAGCTACCCCAAGGAGGACGGCGGCACGGTCCACGACCGGGCCATCGCGATCTCCTCCCTCTACGGTCCGATCGTGCTGAGCCTGGACACCTCGGACCCCGTGGAGCTGCTGCCGGCGTACCAGCTGGTCAAGCAGTCGGCCCGGATCAACCGGGACTGACGCGGCTCAGGCGCCGCAGGTCGTGGCGGACAGGCCGGTCACCGGCACCGGGGACCGGCCGCCCGGTCGGGTCTTGCCGGCCAGCACCCCGGCGAGGGCGGTCATCGACACCCGGCTGGAGGAGTAGGTCGCCAGGAGGGTCGGCGACTTGGCCTTCGCCAGCACGTACGGGGTGTCCATGGCGACCGTGACGGCGGCGTCGGCGCGCAGGTCGCCGGCGCCGTCGCCGTACCCGACGAGGTGCACCACCGTGCCGCCGCCGGCCACCACCTTGACCCCGGCCGCCTTGAGCGCCTCGGTCAGCGCCGCCCGCGTGTGCTCGCGCCCGCCGGAGGCGGTCACGGTCACCGGCCCCCGTACGCCGCCGCCGCAGGCGCCCCGCAGCACCGTCACCGCCGCCGCGGCCAGGTCCTCCGCCGCCTTGCGGTGCGCCGGGCCGGCCAGCGTGGACAGCTCGGGCGTGGGCCGGTCGGCCAGCTTGAACTTCATCGTCAGCACCCGGGTCGCGGCCTCGACGAGGCGGGTCCGGGGCAGCGACTTGTCGCGGAGCGCGGCGAGCAGCCCGTCGTACGCCTGACGGACGTTCGGCGGCATGAGGATGAGGTCGTTGCCCGCCTTCAGCGCGCGCACGGCGGCCTCACCCGGCGACCAGCGCTTGGCCGGCGGCATGTTCATCCCGTCGGTGATCACCACGCCCTGGAAGCCCAGCTGGCCACGGAGCACGTCGGTGAGCAGCTTGTGCGAGAAGGTCGCCGCGGTGCCCGGGTCCACCGACCGCGCGTCGAGGTGGGCGGACATCACGGCCATCGTGCCCGCGTCGATGGCGGCGGAGAAGGGCGGCCACGCCCCGGTCTCCAGCGTCCGGCGGGGCTGGTCGAGCACCGGCAGTCCCTCGTGGGAGTCGGCGGCGCTGTGCCCGTGCCCCGGGAAGTGCTTGACGGTGGCCGCGACGCCCGCGGCCTGCAGGCCCCGGACCGCGCCCGCGACCTGCCCCGCCGTCACCTTCGGGTCCGCACCGTACGACCGGGAACCGATCACCGTGCTGCGGGTGGCGAGCACGTCGGCGACGGGGGCGAAGTCGAGGTTGATCCCCATCGCGGCGAGTTCGGTGCCGGCCGCCCGCCAGGCGGCCTCGGTCAGCTCCGGTCGTCCGGCGGCGCCGGCGGCGAGGGCGCTGGGCAGCAGGGTCACACCGTCGGTGATCCGGGTGACCACGCCGTGCTCCTGGTCGGTGCCGATCAGGAAGGGCGCCGGCCCGGCGGGCAGCCGACCGGCGGCCGCGCGCAGGCCGTCGGTGAGCGCGCGAACCTGCTTCGGGTTGTCGACGTTTGTCGTCTCCTGGTTGCCCTTGGTCGGGTCGTCGGCGCTGAAGCCGACCAGGATCAGCCCGCCGAGCCGGTACTTCTCGACCATCTGGGCGGGGGTGTCCACCCCGGCCAGTGCCTGGTTGCCGGCCGCCGAGCCGGGCGAGACCCGGGTGGCCGCGTCGCCGTAGGCGTACGGCATCAGCACCTGGCCGACGAGGTCCTCGTCGGCGAGCGAGGCCACGAGGGCGGCGGCGCGGGCGGCGGGGTCGGTGCCGGGGACGCTCGCGGCGGGTGTCGGGGTGGCCGTCGGGGCGGCGGCGCTCGTCGGTGCCGGGTCGGGGCGGCGGTCCGCCGGCCCGGAGCACCCGGAGACGAGCAGTGCGGTCAGAGCGGCGAACGCGACGCCGGCACGTCGCGGGGTAGTCGACACGCGGCCCATCCCACCAGTTCACCCCTTATCGGGGCAACTTGACCTTCACCCGCCAGGATGAGTCGGCCCCGGTCCGGGCCCCGGCGTCAGCCGACGCGGGTGAGCAGGGTCACCGGCGCGCCGTCGCCGGCGTACCGGTAGGGCTCCAGCTCGGCGTCCCACGCCGTGCCGAGCGCCTTGTCGAGGGCGTGCGCGAGGGCCTCGGGGGCCCGCGCGCCCGCCATGATGCTGCGCAGCCGGTCCTCGCCGAGCTGGATGTCGCCGGCCGCGCCGACGCCCGCCCGGAACAGGCCCCGTCCGGGCACGTACATGAAGCGCTCGCCGTCGGCGCCGGGGCTCGGTTCCTCGGTGACCTCGAAACGGATCATGGGCCACTGCCGGAGGGCAGCAGCCAGCTCGGCGCCCGTCCCCGGGCGACCGGTCCACCCGCACTCGGCCCGGCGTGCGCCGGGGTCGACGGGCTGAGCCGTCCACTGCAGGTTGACCGGCGCGGCGAGGACGCGCGCGATCGCCCACTCGACGTGTGAGCACACGGCGAGCGGGGTCGAGTGGACGTATACGACGCCACGCGTTGGCACGGTGACCTCCCGGAGAGCGAGGTGCGTCTTCCCCTACGACCTCGACCACCCGAGTGGTTGCTGGAACACATGATGACTGGTGTGACGGATGATGCGCCAGGGAATCGGAAAATTCGCGGGTCGGAATAGTCGGACGGGTACCCCGGTTGACCCCTCACGACGCGGTGACCAGCCAGGGACCGCGGTCGTGTACAGTTCCATCGGCGGCCTGTGCCGCGCACATCTTCCGCGGGCCCACCCACCAGGGTGTCGTCCGCACAGCCCCCGGACGTTCCGTCCTCCCGTACGTCTTGCAAGGAGTACCTCCGTGGCGAGCAACACCTCTAAGACCGCGCGCGCGTCAGTCCGGGCCGGCCAGGCTGGCCAGGGTGGCGCCCTCAGCGTGCTGGGCGAGTTCAAGTACCTCATCCCGCTCAACGGCGGCAAGCACGCCTACGTGCGGAACCTGACCAACGGCAAGACCGCGCACCTGCGCACCGACTCCGAGGCCTTCGTCGAGGAGATCCGGGTGCTGGCCGCCGCCGGCCACGCCGCGAAGATCCGCGCCGAGATCAACAACCTCAACACCACCCACCCGGGTGACGGCTGGGACGCCACCGAGAAGCGCCTCGTCGAGGCCGGCGTCTTCGAGGGCTGACCCTCCCCACCCACGCGACACCAGAACCGCCCGCCGGCACCCCCGGCGGGCGGTTCCGCGTTCCCGCCCCCTCCACCCTCGTTGATCATGAAGTTGTTGCGCTCCGCCCCGGCGTGTCGCGACAACAACTTCATGATCAACCGGGGTGGGGGGCTTCTACGGCTCCAGCAGGGTCACCTCGCCGGTGGTCAGGTCGTAGAGGGCGCCGACCACCGTCAGGCGGCCGGCGGCGACCGGGACGGCGAGCCGGCCGTCGGCGCGCAGGGCGGCGACCGTACGGAGCACGTGCCGGCGGACCGCCATCGGGTGCACCCGGGGGTCGTCGACGCCCACCTCGGTCACCGCCGGGGCGATCTGGTCGACGAGGTGGGCCAGCGCGCCGCCCGGCGACCGCCCGCCACGCAACGCGTCCACGGCGGAGGCCACCGCGCCGCACCGTTCGTGCCCGAGCACCATCACCAGCGGCACGCCCAGCTCACCGACCACGTACTCGATGGAGCCGAGCACCGCCCGGTCCAGTACGTGCCCACCGGTGCGGATCACGCAGATCGAGCCGAAGGTCTGGTCGAAGATCGCCTCCAGCGGCACCCGCGAGTCGATGCAGCCGAGCAGTACCGCGTACGGCTGCTGGTCGCCCGAGGCCGCCGCGGCGGCGGTGACGTCGTGGCCGTGCACCGGCTGGCCGCTGACGAAGCGGCGGTTGCCGGCGAGCAGCTCGGCCAGCGCGGCCCGGGGCGACCCCATGCCCTCAGCTTGGCGGGCCCGCCGGCCGCCCGGAGCGGGTTGCGAACCTTCTCACCGACACGGTTGCCGTGGTCTCATGACGGGTAGCCGGTGTTACCACCGGGTATCCCCGGTGTTGCGGATCCGTGCGGCCCTGGGGAGGTGACGATGCCGGAACACGTCGAGGTACGTCTTCCCGATGACGTACGCCTGCACGTCGAGGCGGTTGGACCGGCCGACGCCGAGGTTACCGTCGTGCTGCTGCACGGCTGGACGCTGGACGGGCGGGCCTGGCACCGGCAGCTCGCCGACCTGCGGCAACGCTTCGGCGACGCGGTGCGGGTGGTGACCTACGACGCCCGCGGCCACGGCCGGTCGAGCTGCATGGCGCTGCCCACCGCCACCGTGGCCCAGCTCGGCGACGACCTCGCCGCGGTGCTGGACGAGGTGGCCCCGGCCGGTCGTGTCGTGCTGGTCGGCCACTCGATGGGCGGCATGACGATCATGGAGTACGCGCACCGCCACCCCGCGCACTTCGCCGCCCGGACGGCCGGGCTGGTCTTCGTCTCCACCACCGCCGAGGGCCACACGCACACCGCGTACGGCCTCTCGCCCCGGATCGCCCGGCTGATCCGGCTCGCCGAGACCACCGGGGCCGGCGTGCTGGCCCGGTGCGGGGCCTGGCGACCGCCCCGGGCGCTGCTGCGCGCGCTGCGTCCCAGCATCCGCTGGATGCTCTTCGGCGACCGCTGCGACCCGCACGACATCCGCCTGGTCACCTCGGCGGTGGCCCGCGCCACCCTCCGCTCGATCGGCGGGTTCCGCGCGTCCATCGGGGCGCAGCACCGGCTGGACACCCTCGCCGGGCTGGCCCACCTGCCGGCCGCCGCCCTGGTCGGCGACCGGGACCGGCTCACCCCGCCGCCCTGCGCCGAGTCGATCGCCGGCGCGCTGCCGGCGACCGAGCTGACCGTCTGCCCGGGTGCCGGACACATGCTGATGATGGAACGCCCCGACGAGGTCAACGCGGCGCTCGGCGGCGTGCTCCGTCGCGTGCTCACCGCCCCCGGGGCCGGTGCCACCGCCGCCGCCCGGGCGGACTGGACCGGGCCCGGCGGAGAGCGCGGCACGGGCTGGACCGGGCCCGGCGGAGAGCGCGACACGGGCTGAACCGGGCCCGGTGGGGCCCCTGCGGGCGTGACGCGGGTTCCTTTCCCGCACCGGTGGCGCCGCTGGTTGCGTGCGGGCCGTACCCTCTTGCGGTTGGCCTGGCGCGGTTCGCACGGTTCGCGCCGCCCGCCGCCGACGTCAGGAGGAGCGAGCGGTGACCGACCAGACCACCCTGGAACAGGAGATCGCCGTCGAGCAGCGGCATCTCGACCGGGTGTACGCCCGACTGGCCGAGCTGCGCCGGTCGGCGGTCAGCGCCGAGAAGGAGGGCTACCGGCTCGCCCGGGTGGGCAACTTCGGGGCGCTGGTCGAACGGGACGCGATGGTGTTCCACGCCGCACGGCGGCGGCACATGCTGGACGCCGAGCACGAGGGCCTGGTCTTCGGCCGGCTGGACCTGCTCGACCGGCAGGTGCTGCACGTCGGGCGGCTCGGCATCCGCGACGACGACGCCTCCACCCTGGTGGTCGACTGGCGGGCCCCGGCCGCCGCCGCCTTCTACCAGGCCACTCCCGCGCAGCCGCTGGGCGTGGTGCGGCGACGCACGATCCAGTCCTCCGCCGAGCGGGTCACCCGGATCGAGGACGACCTGCTCGATCCGGTCGCCGCGCCCGCCGACATGGCGGTGGTCGGCGACGGCGCGCTGCTGGCCACGCTGTCGAAGGCCACCGGCCGGGGCATGCGGGACATCGTCGCCACCATCCAGCGGGAGCAGGACGAGGCCATCCGCTCCCCCGGCTCGGGCGTGACGATCGTGTCCGGCGGCCCGGGCACCGGGAAGACGGCCGTCGCCCTGCACCGGGCCGCGTACCTGCTCTATTCCGACCGCAGCCGGTTCGCCGGCGGCGGCATCCTGGTGGTGGGCCCGTCCTCGGTCTTCGTCGAGTACATCGCCTCGGTGCTGCCCTCGCTCGGCGAGGACACCGCCACCCTGCACTCGCTGGGCACGCTCTTCGCGGGCCTGACCGCCACCCGCACCGATCCGCCGGCGGTGGCGGCGGTGAAGGGCTCGCTGCGGATGCGGCGGGTGCTGGAGCGGGCGGCCCGGGACGCGGTGCCGGGCGGCCCGACCGAGCTGCGCCTGCTCTACCGGGGCGAGCTGCTCCGGCTGGAGCGCCGCGAGCTGGACGGCATCCGGGACCGGGCGATGCCCCGGGGCGCCCGCCGCAACGAGGTGCGCCGGGCCGGCTTCGACGGGGTCTTCGCGGCGCTGTGGGCGCAGGCCCGCAGGTTGGGCGTGGGCCGGCTGCCCGAGCAGCGCGCGTTCGAGGACGAGATCGCCGAGCGGCCGGAGTTCCGGGAGTTCCTGAAGGCGTGGTGGCCCCGGCTGCACCCCCGGCACGTGCTGGGCTGGCTGGCCCGTCCGGACCGGCTGCACCGCTACGCCGAGGGGATCCTCTCCCGCGCCGAGATCCGGCTGCTGACCGACGCGTACGGCAGCCTCGACGCCGCCGGGCTGACGATCGCCGACATCGCGCTGCTCGACGAGCTGGACGCGCTGCTCGGCAAGCCGATGAAGCCCGCCCGGGCGAAGCGGGACCCGTTCCAGCTGGCCGGCGGGGTCCGCGAGCTGAGCACCTTCGCCGACCGGCAGCGCGCCGCCCGCGAGGCGGCGCGGGAACGCCCGGACGACTACCGGGAGTACGCGCACGTGGTGGTCGACGAGTCGCAGGACGTCTCGCCGATGCAGTGGCGCATGATCGGCCGGCGGGGCCGGCTGGCCTCGTGGACGGTGGTGGGCGATCCGGCGCAGACGGCGTGGACGGGGGATCCGGAGGAGCTGAACCGGGCCCGGGACCAGGCGTTGGGCCGGCGCAAGCGGCACCACTTCACCCTCACCACGAACTACCGCAACTCGGCGGAGATCTTCGCGGTGGCGGCGGCCGAGATCCGCCGGCTGCACCCGGACCTGCCGCTGCCCCGGGCGGTGCGCTCCACCGGCGTCGACCCGGTCGCGCTGTCGGTGCCGCCGGCGGAGCTGGAGAGCGCCGTCGTGGCGGCGGCCGACGCGCTGCTCGCCGAGGTCGAGGGCACGGTCGGGGTGATCACGCCGGTGCCGCGCCGCGACGAGGTGGCCGGCTGGCTGGGCGGGCTCGGCGCGCCGCGTTTGCAGGTGGTGACCAGCCTGGAGGCCAAGGGCATGGAGTACGACGGGGTCGTCCTCGTCGCTCCGGGCGAGATCCGGGCCGACCCGGGGTCGGGGGTGCGGACGCTCTACGTGGCGCTGTCCCGGGCCACCCAGCGGCTGACCACCGTCGACCCGATCGGCTGAGCCGCCGTTACTTGCATACATAGCGATGTGAGCATAGATTGAACGCGAATCCGGACGCCTGACGGAGGGTGGGCGCGTGGGCGCAGGTCATGACCACCATCACGGGTCGGTGGCGAATGCCGCGCACCGCCACCGGGGCCGGCTCTGGGCGGCGTTCGGGCTGCTCGCCGGCCTCATGGTGGTGGAGGCGGTGGCGGCCTTCCGCACGGGCTCGCTGGCCCTGCTGAGCGATGCCGGGCACATGTTCACCGACGTGCTCGGGATCGGCATGGCGCTCGCGGCGATCGCCGCCACCCGGCGGGCGGGCGCCGACCCGCAGCGCACCTTCGGCCTCTACCGGCTGGAGGTGCTGGCCGCACTGGCCAACGCCATGCTGCTCTCCGGCGTCGCGGTCTACGTCGTGATCGAGGCGGTGCGCCGCTTCGGCGACCCGCCGGAGGTGCTGGCCGGCCCGATGCTGGTGGTCGCCGTGCTCGGCCTGCTCGCCAACATCGGCGCCTTCGCGCTGCTGCGCTCCGGGGCGAAGGAGAGCATCAACGTCCACGGCGCGTACCTGGAGGTGCTCGGCGACCTGCTGGGGTCACTCGGCGTGATCGGGGCCGCGCTGCTGATCGCCACCACCGGCTGGTGGTGGGCGGACCCGCTGGTGGCGGTCGCGATCGGGGTGTTCATCCTGCCGCGCACCTGGCGGCTCGGGCGGGCCGCGCTGCGCATCCTGGTGCAGGCCGCGCCGGAGCACCTCCAGGTGACCGCGGTGCACGACCGGCTGGCCGCCGTGCCCGGCGTCGCCGAGGTGCACGACCTGCACGTCTGGACGCTCACCTCCGGCATGGAGGTGGCCTCGGCCCACCTGACCATGGCACCCGGCGCGGAGGTCGGCGCGGTGCTGGGCGCCGCCCGGGCCGCGCTGCACGACGACTTCCACATCGAGCACGCCACGTTGCAGATCGAGCCCGGAGCGTCGCGCGGGGCCTGCGGGTCGGTTGAGTGGTAATGAGGACAACCTTAAATCTGGGAGAGTATTGTGCGCTTATGCCGGATTTGACTGCTAGTGGACGTACACCCTCCGTCACCTGCGCTGCATCAGTCACACCGGCACCGGTAGGCTCGGCTTCGGCCTCCGCCAGGCGGCACCCACCGGTGCCGGCGGTGGCCGCCGCCTAATCGCCCGGCGGGGCGAACCGGGGAACCATGTTCGTGGGGTGCATCCGCGTCAGCGGTAGGGATCTTCCGTCCCGAACCCGTCAGCTAACCCGGTCGGCGGCTGACGGAAGGACACGTGAATGCCAGTGATGGCACCTGTACGACGACGTGCCGCCCGGACGGCGGCCCTGATCGCCACGATGCTCGCCCTCGGCGCCGCGGTGGCCCCGGTCACCGCCGCCCCGGCGGCGGCCGCCACCCGGGCCGGCCTGCTCGCCGCGGCCCCCGGCCAGGACGAGGAGGGCGGCACCCCCGCCCTGCGGGCCCAGTTGGAGGCCGCCAGCAAGGGCTACCTCGACGCCAAGCGCGCCCTCGACACGTCGGCCAAGCGGCAACAGCAGCTCGCCGCGCAGCTCAAGACCACCGAGGTCGAGCTGGCCGCGCACACCGCCAAGGTCGGCGAGATCGCGGGGGCGGCCTACCGCACCGGCCGGCTCAGCGTGGCGTCCGCCCTGCTCAACAGCAGCTCGCCGGACGGCTTCATGGACCGCGCCGCCGCCCTCGACGCGGTGGCCGCCAAGGAGGACCGGGCCCTGCGCGAACTCCAGGAGACCCGGGACCAGGCCACCCGCACCAAGCTCGCCCTGGACGGCGAGATCCGGGAGCAGCGCAAGCAGGTCACCGTGATGGCCAAGCGCAAGGAACAGGCCGAGCGGGCGCTGACGGTCGCCAACCGCGAGCAGCAGCAACAGCGGCAGCAGTCCACGGGGGCGGGCACCTCGCCGGGCGGCACCTCCAGCAAGACGGCGAAGGCGGCCCCGCGCAACTCCGACGGCTCCTGGCCGCGCGAGTCGTGCAGCGTCAACGACCCCACCCCCGCCAACGGCTGCATCACCCCGCGCACCCTGCACGCGCTCAACCAGGCCAAGGCGGCGGGCTTCACCCGCTACGTCTCCTGCTACCGCCCCGGCGGCTCGGGCGAACACCCGAAGGGCCGGGCCTGCGACTTCGCGGCCCAGAAGGGCGGCTTCGGCGGCGACGCCACCGGCGGCGACCGGACGTACGGCAACAACGTGTCGGCGTACTTCGTGCGCAACGCCGACCGGCTCGCCGTGCTCTACGTGATCTGGTACAGGCAGATCTGGCTGCCCAGCAGCGGATGGAAGTCGTACAGCGGGGCCAACGGCGACCCGTCCAGCGACCACACCAACCACGTGCACCTGTCGGTCTACTGACGCCCGCGCCCCGGTGCCCCGCCCGTCGCGGGTCACCGGGGGCGCGACGGCCACCGCGGCCGGGACCGTCCGGCGGTCAGTCGGCCGGCGACCCGGGCGGGCCCGTGTCGAGGGCCGTGGCGAGGCGGGCGGCCAGCCCGAGGTGGGCGGCGCGGGCCTGGCGGAACGCGTAGCCGAAGAGCGGCGCAGGCGCGGCGAGGGTGATCTCGACCTCGATGCGGACCACGCCGTCGGGCTCCGCCCGCAGCCGGGTGTGGTTGCGCACCGTGGTGGCAGGCCACTGCCGGGCCACGGTGACGATCTCGTCGGCATCGTCGACGAGGACGTCGGCCCGGTAGGTGATCGGCAGGCGCACCGGCCCGGCGGCCAGTCGATCGGTGATGTCGTAGCTGGCCCGCGCGCCAGGACGGGGCGGCACCCGGCGGACCCGGACGATCAGCGGGTGCAGGTCCTCCTGCCGGGTGGGGTCGGCGAGCAGCGCCGCGGCGTCCGGGAGGGAGCAGCGCGCCTGGACGGTGTAGCTGAAGGAACTTCGCCTGAGCACGCCGTCTCCCCAGCGTCGGTGGTCGCCCGATCGTCGCGCATGCCGGGCGCCCTGGCAACGCCGCGCCGATCCCGCCCGGAGTCCGGACGCCCGGCCGCCGACCACACTACGGTCAGCTGGTGGATGGTCACGGCACGTGTCGACCGGCGGAGGATGGGCGCATGAACGGGTACGACGGATGAGCGGGCACGTGATGGTCTTCGCGCCCACGCCCCGGCTGACGGTGACCGTCGACCAGCCCAGCGAGGCGCCGGAGCTGCACCTGCACCCCGGCGGGCAGGGCGTCTGGCAGGCCCGGATGGTGATGTCGCTCGGGGTCGACGTGGTGCTCTGCGCCGCCCTCGGCGGCGAGATCGGCCAGGTGCTGGAGCCGCTGCTGGTCAGCGAGGGGGTGCACCTGAAGGTGGTGGTCCGCGACTCCGGCAGCGGCGGGTACGTGCACGATCGGCGCGAGGGCTCCCGGCAGGAGATCGTGGACGTGCCCGGCCAGCCGCTCAGCCGGCACGAGCTGGACGAGCTCTACAACCTGGCGCTCGGCGAGGGGCTGCGCGCCTCGGTCAGCGTGCTGAGCGGGCCGAACGAGCCGTCCCTGGTCCCGGCCGACCTCTACCGGCGGTTCGCCGCCGACCTGGGGGCCAACGGCAGCCGGGTGGTGGTCGACCTCTGCGGCGAGCACCTCGACGCCGTGCTGGACAGCGGCGTCTTCTTCCTCAAGGTCAGCCACGAGGAGCTGATCGCCGACGGCCGCGCCGACGGCGAGGACGAGGAGCAGCTCACCCGGGCCCTGTACGACCTGCACGCCGGCGGCGCCGAGAACGTGGTGGTGAGCCGGGCCGACAAGCCCGCCCTCGCCCTGGTCGACGGCGAGGTCTTCGAGGTCGAGATGCCCCGGCTGGAGGCGGCCGACCCGCGCGGGGCCGGCGACTCGATGACCGCCGGGGTGGCGGCAGTGGTGGCGCGCGGCGGCGACGTGCGCACCGCGATCCGTACCGGCGCGGCGGCCGGCGCGCTGAACGTGACCCGGCACGGCCTGGGCACCGGCCGGCTCGACTCGATCACCGGCCTGGTCGACCGGGTGCGTCTCGTACCGGCCGGCAGCCGGCCGCAGGAGCGGACCAGCCCCGACGAGCTGGCCGAACGGGCGGCCGAGCGATGACGCTGCGGATACTGGTCACCAACGACGACGGGATCGCCGCGCCCGGCATCCAGGCGCTGGCGCGGGCGGCGGCGGACCGGGGCCTGGACGTGGTCGTCGCCGCGCCGCTGGAGGAGGCGAGCGGCACCAGCGCCGCGATGACCGCCGTGGAGCGCGACGGGCGCGTGGTGGTCCACGAGCACCCGCTGCCGGAGGTGCCGGGGGTGCCGGCGTTCGCGGTCGGCGGCTCCCCCGGCTTCATCGCGCTGATCGCCGTGCACGGCGCCTTCGGGCCGCCGCCGGCGGTGGTGCTCTCCGGCATCAACCGGGGCGCGAACGCCGGACGCGCGGTGCTGCACTCGGGCACGGTGGGTGCGGCCTTCACCGCCGCCGCGAACGGCTGCCGGGCGATGGCCGTCTCGCTCGACGTGCTCTCGGCCGGGGAGGCCACGGCTGCCAGCGGGGGTGCCGCGGTGGCCGCCGCCGCCCGGGTACGCGACGCCGAGCGACACTGGCCGACCGCCGCCCGGGTCGCCCTGGACCTGCTGCCCCGGCTCACCGCCGGGCCGGTGGAGAGCGTGCTCAACGTGAACGCTCCGGACCTGCCGCACGGCCGGCTGCGCGGGGTGCGCCGGGGCACGCTGGCCACCTTCGGCCAGGTGCAGATGACGGTGGCGGAGGCCGGGCACGGCTTCGTCCGCACGTCGCTGGAGGAGCCGGGGCAGGCCGTGCAGCCCGGCACCGACCTGGCGCTGCTGGCCGAGGGGTACGCCTCGGTGACGGCGATCCGCGCGGTCACCGAGGTGGCGGACGTCGACCTGTCGGGCCTCGGCGACACCTGAGCGGCCCGCCTCCGACCTAGCGGCCGGAGCGGAACCGTCGACGACGGCGGGGGCGGGGTCAGGCGCCCGGGAGGACCTCGGGGGTGGGTGCGCCGGCGTAGTAGGGCTCGGGGGCGCCGAAGAGGCCGAGCAGGCCGGTCACCCAGAGCTGCCGGTGCACGAAGCGGCTCGGCTCGGTGACGACGAGCTTGACGCCGCTCACCTCGGCGGTCTGGAAGCCGGCGACCATCGCGCTGATGCCGACCGAGTCGATGAAGGTGACGAGCCGCATGTTCAGCTCGATCCGACCGGGGCGCCCCTTGGTCAGGACCTCGGCGATCGCCTCGCGCACC
The DNA here is from genome assembly GCF_035920365.1 of Micromonospora sp. NBC_01740. Classification (NCBI taxonomy): domain Bacteria; kingdom Bacillati; phylum Actinomycetota; class Actinomycetes; order Micromonosporales; family Micromonosporaceae; genus Micromonospora; species Micromonospora sp. NBC_01740. Next base: position 7,085,537 of record NZ_CP109150.1, read on the forward strand.
TCGTACGCGGTGTCGACGTCGATCTCACCCCGTGGGGCGATCTCGATGACACCACCGGGCAGGACCGACTTCACGATCGACAGGCTCACGCGAGCACCTCCACTCGCCCGTCCGACGGGCGCCTCATCAGTACGCGGGCCGCGACCGAGAGTATTCCTCTGACGGCCTCGGTCGCCACCCCTCGGGATGAGCAATTCGCGGATCAGGGCACAGCAAGTCGCCCTTATCCGAACTATTGACGTTTTGTCCGACCGACGATCAGCTGCCGCTGACACGTCGCGCCCCAGGGTAGCCGGCTCCCGCCGGCACCGCCCAACAGCCGGTCCCCCGGCGTGGCCCGTACCGCTTCGGCCCCGGGCCTTGCCCGTTCTGCCTAGCATCGGCTCGGAGACACGACTGCGACCGGGAGGACGATCGATGCTCAGGAGACTTGCCGCACTGGCCGGCGTCAGCGCGCTGTTGGCCCTCGTACTGGCCTGCGGGTTCGGCGGTGGCGGGGGCGACGATGACGACGACGACGGCGACGACGACTTCGCGCGGGGCGTGACCGTGGCGGTCGCCGTCCGCTGACACCGAGCCCGTGCGCCGCCCGCCGGCGTCACCTGGGCCGCCGCACCCGCAGCACGGGGGTTTGCGGAGCAGCCCCACGGGGCACAGGCGGAAACGAGCGAACCGTCACACGCCGGTGCGACGCCGAAGTCGAAATGGCCGCCGGCTTCGGCCCCGAGGAGGTAACCACCATGTTCGGAAGCAACCTGCTGGACCGCCGCAGCAAGCCCGAGCGGATCACGGACCAGGCGTGGCAGCACCTGGTCTCGGCGGTCAGCTCCGCCAGCGACAGCGTCCGGGACACCGCCCGTTCGGCCCGCCGAGGCGGCTCCGGTCTCGCCGACGAGGCCGGCGACCTGGTGGGCTCGGCGGCGGACGAGGCCCGGCGCCGGGCCACCCAGGCCTTCGACGCGCTGGCCGGCCGCCGGCCGGCGCTGCCCTGGACGCTGCTGATCGGCGCCACGCTGGTCGGCGCGGCGATCGGCTGGGCCGCCGGCACCGCCGCGCGGGCCGCCGGCAGCCGGGGCGACCGGGCGATGGACGACATCGAGTTCGTCGACGTCGACCGACCCAACTCCCCCGTCGGCCTCGACGGCTGACCGGTCCGGCACACGCTCGCGACGAACGGGCCCCGGTCGACCATCGAGGTCGGCCGGGGCCCGCGCCTGTCTCAGGTGACGTGCCGCGACAGGCGGCCCGCCGTCGAGCGGCCCACCGTCCCGCGGCCAGTCGTCGAGCGGCCCACCGACCTGCGGCTCACAGCCCTGATCAGAGGCTCGCGGCTCAACGGCCCGCGGCCGGCGGCTCACGGCCCGCGGCGAGCGGCCCTGCTTTGAAGGCTCGCGGCCCTTCGAAGAGCGGCTTCAGAGGGCGGCGACGCTCGCCGGAGCCCGCTCCGCCCGGCTCAGGGCGCGCAGCACCGCCGGTTGCCCGTGCCGGCGTACGGCGAGACGGGCCAGCAGCGTCAGCACCGGGTCAACCGTCTCGGCCGGCAGTTCCGGGGTGGGCACGCCGACGCTGACCGCGAGGTCGTCCGCGTGCACGACGAGTTCCATCAGCCGGGTGGCCAGGTAGTCGTCCAGGGTGAGCGACCACGGGCCACGGGCGACGTGCACCACCCGATCGGACGGCTCCGCCGCCAGCACGTCCGTCAACTCGTGCAGCGTGGCGGCGCACCGGTCGACCAGAGCGGCCGGGCCGTCGGCGGCGAGGCCGTCACCGGCGCGGCGGATGGCGACGTTCACCGTGGCGTCGACCGGGGCGCCGAGCCAGGTGCCGCGCGCGTAGTGGTCGAGCAGCCCCACGGGGTCGCCGGCGGGGACGGTTGCGGCCAGCACGGCGGGGACGCCGAGCACCTGGCTGGCGAGGTGGCCGGCCAGGCCCCCCACGCCGAACGCGGGCAGGGCGCTCGGTTCGTTCCAGCGGGTTGCTACGGCGGGGTCGGCGAGCAGGTCCACCGCCGAACGCGCGGCGGTGAGGTAGGCCGTCCTGATCGGACTCACGGAGGATCCCTCCTTCGACGGGCGAAGCTCCGAGCCTATGGCTTGCGGGGACACCGGCCCTCTCGGTGCGTGCCGGGTAACCCGCCTCCCCTCCCGGCCACGAACCGGAGGCGGTGCCGACCGGACCCGGGCAGCCGGAGCCCGTCCGCGCCGGTAGGAGACCCGGGCCGCCGGCCGCTCCGCACGACCGCGCACGTCCCGCCCCTGGTGGGGACGGGGGTGCGCGGTCGGCGGAGCGCGGCGGTCAGCGGGCGGTGCAGGTGACGGTGGCCGGGGCGGTGTTCGCGCCGGTCGTACTGCCCAGGAAGCCGGCGGTGGCGGTGGCGCCCGCACCGAGGGCGCCGTTCCAGCCGGCGTTCCGGACGGAGACGGTCGCCCCGGTCTGGGTGTGGGTGCCGCCCCAGAGCTGGGTGATCTGCTGACCGTCGGGGAAGGTCCAGCCCACCGTCCAGCCGGCGATCGCCGCGCTGCCGGCGTTGCGGACCACCAGCTCGCCCTGGAAGCCGCCCTGCCAGGAGCCGGTGACCCGGTACGTCGCCGTGCAACCGCTGGTCGGCGGCGGCGTCGTGGGAGGCGGGGTCGTGGGCGGCGGCGTCGTGGGAGGCGGGGTGGTCGGGGGTGGGCTGGTCGGAGGTGGCGTCGTCGGGGGCGGGGTGGAGGTGGTCGGCGTCGGGTCGGGCGTGCCGCCGAGCCGGTCCGCCACCAGGATGCCGCGGCCGTTGGTGCCGAGATAGACCCGGCCGTAGACCCGGGGGTCGCCGGTCAGTGCCTCGCCCGCGTTGCCGTACTGGTGCTGGTCGTCGTTGATCCGCACCCAGGTCGCGCCGGTGTCGTCCGAGCGGTGCACGCCGGGCCGGCCGTCGACGGTGCCGAACAGGTACAGCGCCGGGTACGTCCGGCCGGGCGCGGCCTTGCCGAAGCCGACGTTGCCGGCGGTGCTCACCCCGGCCTGCTTGGTGAAGGTGGCCCCGGAGTCGGTGGAGCGCCACAGCCCGCCCTCGCCGGCCAGCCACAGCTCGCCCTCCCTGCCGGGCAGTGCCTTGAACTTGACGTTTCCGGTGCTGGGCAGGCCGGCGGCGGCCGAGGCGGTGAAGCTCGCCCCGCCGTTGGTGCTGACGTAGAGCTTGCCGCCGCTGAAGCCGTAGAACTTGTTGGGGTCGACGCGGTCGGACTCGATCGTCGCGTTGGCCGGGATGCCCGTCGACGCGGTCCACGAGTTGCCGAACCCGACCGAGTGCACCACCTGCTGGCCGGCGTCTCCCGGCGCCCAGACGAAGCGGCTGCCGTCGGCCGACGCGGCGACCGTGCCGCCGCTGTTGACGCCGGACGGCTCGCTGCCCTGGAACCAGTTGGCGCCGCCGTCGGTGGAGAACGCGACGTGGCTGTCGTTGGGGCGGTCCGCGTCGGTGAAGTTGCCGGCGCGCACCATCACGGCCGGCTTCGTTTCGGCGTAGTCCAGGCTGGTGGTGCTGGTGAAGGTGGGCTGGGTGAACAGCATCGGCGGCACGGCGTCCAGGTCGGTGTGCCGGAAGCCGCCGATGTCGCCGAGCGCGCTGACCAGCGGCGCCCCGGAGGGCGGGCTGACCAGGTCGAGCACCGCGGTCTCCTCCAGGCCCCTGACCATGGGCTTGATGGTGAACTGGCCGCCGGTGTCCCACTTGGTGAGGTCGGTGCTGCCGTAGATGGTGGCGCCGGTGCCGTACATGAAGCGGTTGCTGTCGTGCGGGTCGATCTCGACCGACTCGTTCATCCAGCCCAGCTTCGGGGTCTCCTCCGGCGGGGCGGGGTTGCTGCCGAAGGTCAGCCACGGCACCGAGCTGACGTCCATGGTGTAGCGCTTGGACCTGTTGGGGTAGCTGGTGAAGTCCCAGATCCGGGTCCAGGTGGCTCCCCCGTCGGTGCTGCGCCAGAAGATCGCGTCCGGCCACCAGGAGATCTGGGTGGCCACCATGAGGGTGTTCGGCTTCTGCCGGTCGATGGTGAGGCCGCTGTAGCCGAAGTACGCGTCGGTGCTGGTGGACGGGACCGGGCTGATCCGCGTCCACGCGCCGGTGGCGCGGCTGAACTTCCAGACGTCGCCCTTACCGCCGTCGTACGGGCCGCCGGTGTCGCTGGTGGCGATGTAGAGGAAGCCGCCCACCGGGTCGACGACGCCCTTGTGCGCCAGGTAGCCGGTCGGCTGCCCCGCGATCCGCTCCCAGGTGGCGCCGCCGTTCGTGCTGCGGTAGACCGGGTTCTCCTTATCGGCCACACCGACGTAGATCGTCTGCGTGGCGGTGCTGGCCGTACCGGTGCTCTTGTCGAAGCTGACCCAGGTCAGGCCCTGGTTCTGGCCGTTGTAGCCGTTCGGGTCGCTCGGGTCGGCCCGGTAGTTGCCGACGTTGGGGAAGTTGGTCACCTTCGCCCAGGTCGCCCCGAAGTCGGTGCTGCGCCACAGGCCGTTGCCGCCCTCGGCGCCGTAGTACAGGATGCTGTTCCGGTTGGGGTCGACGGCGAGCCGCTCGCCCATGCCCCGGCCGGGCATGTTCCCGCCGTTCTTGAACGGCAGCTCGGTGACCTGCCAGGTGGCGCCCTTGTCGGCCGAGCGGAGGATGGCGCCGTTGTTCGGGTCCCAGTCGTTGGTGTACATCCCGACGGCCGCGTAGACGCGGTTGGTCTGCACCGGGTCCGTGGCGACGCTGACCACGCCGTTCCAGCCCCACTTGTCCTCGCCGACCCAGTCCAGCAGCGGCGTCCAGGACTGCGTGGCCTGCGTCCACCGGTACATCCCGCCGATGTCCGTGCGGGCGTAGATCAGGTTCTTCTCGGTGGGGTTGAAGACGATGCCGGGGACGAAGCCGCCGCCGTCGATCCGGACGTTCTTCCAGGTGTACGGCTCGGCGGCGGCTGCGGCGGTGGGCGCGCCGGCCGCGGTGAACGGTGCCGCCACGACGGCCGCGGCGACGATCAGCGCGGACACGACCGCGCCGGCGTAACTTCTGCGCATCTGCGGTTCCTTCCGGGTTCGGACGCCGGGAGCCGACGTGGAGACGGCCGGACCCGGCAACGGGTACGTGCGGAATCGCGCCGGAGCTGCCCTGGCTCCGGTCATCGGCGCGACGGCTCCCGCACCCGAGGAACGCGCTTACCCTAACCGATCCGACCGGCCGCCTGGAAGCGCTCCCAAGGGTCACCCGGGCGGGGTGAGGGGCCCTCACCCCGCCCGGCGCCAGGATCGGTCCCGGCGAACCCGTGCGCACCGGCAGCTATCCCGTGAGGAGTGACAGATGGCCATCGAAACGATCAGCCGTACCGACCAGGACATCCAGTCGGCCGTCCTCGACGAGCTGACCTGGGAACCCCGGGTACGGCCGCACGAGATCGGCGTGACGGTCGCCGAGGGCGTGGTCACCCTGACCGGCCGGGTGGACAGCTACGCCAAGAAGTGGGCCGCCGAGCGGGCGGCGCACCGGGTGGCGCGCGTCCGGGCGGTCGCCAACGACCTGGCGGTACGCCTGGGCACCGGCGCGGAACGCGCCGACCCGGACATCGCCGCCGCGGCCGGGCACACGCTGGAGTGGGACGCGTTCGTGCCCCTGGAGCAGCTCGACGTGACCGTCTCGCACGGCTGGGTCACGCTGCACGGCGAGGTGGACTGGGAGTACCAGCGTCGCGCCGCCGAGCGCGCCGTGGCCCGGCTGACCGGCGTACGCGGGGTCAGCAACGGCATCACCGTCCGCCCGGACACCCGGCCGGACGGGCACGACCTGGCGGTACGGATCGTCGACGCGCTGGCCCGCAACGGGGCCACCGAGGCGGAGCGGATCACCGTCCGGGTGCACGGCGACACCGTGCTGCTCGGCGGGCTGGTCCACTCGATGCCGGAGCGGGCCGAGGTGGAACGGACCGTCTGGTGCGCGCCGGGCATCCGCGAGGTGCAGAACCACATCGCGGTCGCCCCGGTGCTGGGCTGAGCCGGGCGCCGGACCACCCGGACGGGGTGAGCCACCCTCACCCCGTCACGGAGCAGGCTGGGAGACATGACTGAGGTGACCCGATGACCACTCCACTCCAGGTCACCGCCCGCCTGCGGACCCCGGTGACCGGGCACGACAACGTCCGCGGGCCGGTGGACGCGCCGGTGACCATCGTCGAGTACGCCGACTTCCAGTGCCGGTTCTGCGGAGCCGCGTACGCGAACCTGCGGGAGCTGCTGCGACAGCGGGCCGACACGGTGCGGCTGGTGTACCGGCACTTCCCCATCACCAACATGCACCCGTACGCGGAGCAGGCCGCCGAGGCGGCCGAGGCGGCCGGCCGGCGCGGGCAGTTCTGGGCGATGCACGACTGGCTCTACGAGCACCAGGACCAGCTCGACCCCGTGCACCTGTCGCTCGGCGTGGAGCAGCTCGGCCTGCCCGCCGACGAGGTCGCCGCGGAGGTGAAGCGGCAGGCGCACGGCGACCGGGTGCGGCGGGACTTCGTGGGCGGCATCCGCAGCGGCGTCCACGCCACCCCGACCCTGTTCGTCAACGGCACCCGCCACGACGGCGACTACGACCTGGCGGACCTCCTGACGGCCGTCGACGCCGCCACCCCGTAACCCCCCTCCCCGCCCGCTCCCGTCGATCATGCAGTTCTGGTGCCCCGCAAATGGGGCGGCAGAGGGCAGTTCGCCCACCACAACTGCATGATCGACGCGGTGGAGGGGCGGAGGGACGGGGCGAGGTGGGGTGGGTTAGATGAGGTGGAGGGCGCGGGCTCGGCGGACGGCCTCGCGGCGGCGGGTGGCGTCGAGCTTGCGGTAGATGTTGCGCACGTGGGTCTTGACCGTGTTGACCGACAGGGACAGCTCGGCCGCGATCTCCACGTTGGACAGGATGCTCTGCAGGTAGCGCAGGATCGTCAGTTCCCGCTCGGTCAGCGGCTCGTCCAGCGCCCCCGTGCCCCGCTCCGCCGGGGCCCGCTCGGCCGGCGCGTCGGCGCCCCGGACGAGGTCGCTGACCGTCGGCCAGTGCGCGGTACCGGCGTCCAGGTGCGCGGCGAGCAGGTCACGGACCCCGGGCTCGGCGCGGGTGAACGCCCGCCGGAACCCCTCCGGCCCGGCCAGGTCGAGAGCCCGCTCCAGCAGCCGTCCGGCCCGCCGGTCGTCGCCCGCGCGCCCGGCCAGCACCGCGTCGAGCACGGCGGCGTCCAGGCGTACGGGCAGCGGCCAGCCGGCCGCCTCCGGCGCCTCCCAGTCCGGCAGCGCGTACCCGGCGGCGCGCGGGTCGCCGGCACGCAACTCCACCCGGGCGAGGGCGACGGCCAGCGGCGGGGCGGCCGCGTCGGGTGCCCGCCCGAGCAGTTCCCGGGCGGCGCCCAGGTCACCTCGTGCCCCGCGTACGTCCGACTCGGCGGCCAGCAGCCAGTGCGTCAGCTCGCCGGCACGGGGGCGGTCGGCCAGCCGCTCCCGTGCCTCGGCCAGCACCCGGTGGCCCTCGGGCAGGTCACCGGCGTCCCGCAGCAGGTACGCCCGGCACAGCGCCGCCACCGCCCCCACCACGGGCTCGCCGGTGGCCGGCGCGGCCAGCGCCAGGTTCGCCTCCGCCTCCTCGGGCTGGTCCCGGTGCAGCGCGACCAGGGCCAGGGCCAGGTACGCGTGGGCGCAGTCCTCCCGGCAGGACCAGCCGTGGCAGGGCGGCATGGCGAGGGCGTCCCTGGCGAGGGTCTCGGCGGCCCGCAGCTCGCCCCGGACGGCGTGCAACAGGGCCGCCCGGCTGGCGCAGACCAGCTCCGTACGCGGTCGCCCCGCCTCTCGGGCCGCCGACAGCGACCGGGCGAAGGCGAGGCCGGCGGCGGGCAGGTCCCCGTCCGCGAGGTCGGCCAGACCCAGCGCGGTGCCGGCCACCGCCCGCACGTCGGCGTCCTCGGCGGCGCCGCGCGGCTCGGCAGGCATCGGCTCAGCGGGCATCGGCGCGGCGAGCAGCCCGTCGACGGCGCTCCCCGACGGCGCCGCGTCCCCCGCTGGCCCATCGGTCGCCGGGAACACGGACGGGTCGGGCGACGCCGGGGACACGGACGGGTCGGGGGACGCCGGGGACGGTGCGGGGCGGGTGGCGAGCAGCCGGGCTGCGGCGGCGCGTACCGCTTCGGGATCGTCGGCCAGCCGGGCCAGGGTGAGTTCCAGCGCGGTGACCAGCCGCCGGAACCGGTCCCGGCGCGGCGCCGGCAGCGTCCGGGCGGCCTCGACGGCGTCGCGCAGGTGCCCGGCGGCGGCGGTGGCGTCGCCGGCCCGGGCCCGCTCGGCGGCGCAGGCCAGCCCGAGCTCCGGATCGCGGCGCACGGCCTCCGGCGGCGGGGGCGCGGGCGGACGGCCGGCGGGCGTCTCGCCGTCGTACGGGACCAGCTCCGGCCAGCGGGCCACGAAGAGCGCGGCGGCCCGGTCGTGGTCGCCGCCGGCGAGCGCGTGCCGCAGCGCCTCGGCGGGCCGCCCGTTGTCGGCGTACCAGCCGGCCGCACGCAGGTGCAGGTCGCGCAGTTCGTCGGCGGGCAGCCGGCCCAGCTCGGCGTGCAGCAGGTCGGCCAGCAGCGGGGGGCAGCGGTACCAGGGCGGGCGGCTGTCGTCGCGGCGCAGCAGCCCACCGTCGCCGGCCAGGCCGGCCAGCGCCTGCTCGGCGTCGGTCCGGCCGGTCAGCGCGTCGGCGAGGCCGGCGCAGACCGCGTCGGCGACGGCGGAGCGGCGCAGCACGTCCCGCGCATCCGGGTCGAGCCCCGCGAGCACCTCCTCGCGCAGGTAGCCGGCCACGTCCGGCTGGTCGCCGCCGAACTGCTCGGCCCAGCGGGCCGGGTCCGGCTGCCCGCGTAGCGCCAGCGCGGCGAAGCGGAGCGCCGCCGGCCAGCCGCCGGTGCGTTCCCGCAGCCGGCGTACCCCGGCCGCCGGCAGCGCCACCCCGTGCGCGGTCAGCAGGTCGGCGACCTCGTCGTCGCCGAAGGCCAGTTCGTCGGGGCCGACCTCGGTCAGCTCGCCGGCCAGCCGCAGCCGGTGCACGGCCAGCGGCAGCCCGGCGCGGGCGCCGACCACCAGCCGCAGCCGCTGCTCGGCGTGGCGGAGCAGGAACTCCAGTCCGGCCAGTGCCTCGGGATCGGTGATCCGGTGCAGGTCGTCCAGGACCAGCAGCACCGGCCGTTCCCGGGCGGCGAGGGCCGCGGCCAGCACCTCCAACTGGTCGGGGCGGGGCGGCCGGTCGGGCACGGGGCCCGGTACGTCGTCGGCGGGATCCGTGGCCGCGCGCAGCGCCGCCGCGAGGTAGGACCAGAGCCGGTCCCCGTCGTCGCCGGTCTCCACCGAGACCCAGGCCGCCCGGGACCGGCCGGGTTCCGCCGGTACGCCCGCCGCCGCGCCGAAGTCGCCCGGCGCGGCACCGGTCGGCCCGTCGTCCCGGCGCCCCCGGGCGGCGTCGGTCACCGGCCCCTGCCCCACCCGGCCCCCGGGCGCGCCGGCCTCCCCGGCGGCCCGGAACCAGGAGGCGAGCAGCGTCGTCTTGCCCCACCCCGCGGGGGCGCGGACCAGGGTGACCGGCCCGGCGGTCCCCTCGTCGAGCGCCCGCAGCAGCCGGGGCCGCAGCACCAGCGGCTCCGGCGGCGGGGCGGGGCACAGCCGCGACGCCAGCAGCGGTGTGCCGGCCGGCCCGGGTGCGACCGCGACGACTCCCGTGTCCCGTACGTCCTCCGGCATCCGGCCCCGCCCTCCACCGACGCGTCCACTCCCCCAGGTCCCGCCGGCCGCGGTTACCCGGCGCGGGCCCGTTCACCCCTTCGGGGGGAGCCGGCTTCACCCCGCCCCGGCCGACCCTGGTCCTACGCGGGCGACCGGCCGCGCGCGCCGGTGCGCGTCCGGCGTGGGAGGGGACCGGGAGGCGGGGCCGAGGTGGATCGGAGACGACGGCTGGCGGGCGCGACCGCGGTGGCGCTCGCCGTCGCGGCGGCGGGCCGGGCGCTGGCCGTACGGCGGCGCGGGTCGGCCTGGCCACGCGCGGCCGGCGCCGACCCGCGACCCGCGCGCTGGCAGGTGGTGACCGTCGACCGCCCGCCCGGCGAGGTGCTGCCCGGCGGCCGCTGGCCGGAGCCCCTGCGCCGGCTCGGCGGCGCGGTGCAGGTCGAGCTGCGGCCGGCCCCCGGCTGCCGGGGCACGGAGCTGGCGGCCCGGCCGGTGCCCGGCGCGGCGGCCCCGGCGGGGCTCGCCGCCCACCTGGTCGGCGACGATCCCGGCCTGCTGGTCCGGCGGGCGTTGTGGGAGGTCAAGCAGCTCGCCGAGACCGGCGAGGTGCTCCGCGCGGACCGCTGGCCGGCCGACCGTCCGCCGGGACCGCCGCGGTGAGGGCGCTGTGCTGGGTGGGCGCGGGCGAGCTGGCGGTACGGCAGGTGCCCGACCCGGAGCTGCGCAACGGCCACGACGTCATCGTCCGGGTCCGGCAGAGCGCCACCTGCGGCGGGGACCTGCCGCTGCTGGCCGGTCGGGTGCCGTTCCTCGCCGTCGGGGACGTGCTCGGGCACGAGTTCCTCGGCGAGGTGGTGGAGGCCGGGCCGGAGGTACGCCGGCACCGGGTCGGCGACCGGGTGGTGGTCTGCTCGTCGGTGGCCTGCGGCAGCTGCTGGTACTGCCGGCGTGACCTGCCCTCCTGCTGCGACAACGGCAGCGCCGACCCGGCCGTCACCGAGGCGGCCTGGGGCCATCCCACCGGCGGGGCGTTCGGCCAGCCCCGGGCGATGGGCGGCTTCGCCGGCAGCCACGCGGAGTACGTCCGGGTGCCGTACGCGGACGTCGGCGCGTTCACCGTGCCGGAGGCGGTCAGCGACGACCGCGCCCTGTTCGCCTCCGACGCCGCGCCGGCCGGCTGGATGGGCGCGGACCTCGGCCAGGTGCGCCCCGGCGACGTGGTGGCGGTCTGGGGCGCGGGCGCGGTCGGGCAGCTCGCGGCCCGGGCGGCGTGGCTGCTCGGCGCGGAACGGGTGGTCGTCGTCGACGCGGAGGAGGAGCGGCTGCGGATGGCCGAACGGCACGCCGGCGCGGAGACGATCGACCACCGGCTCGCCGACGTCGTCGCCGAGCTGCGCGAGCGCACCGGCGGGCGGGGCCCGGACGTGTGCGTCGAGGCGGTCGGGGCGGCCTGGAACGGGCACGGCCCACGGTCGCTGGCCGAGCGGTTCACCGGCGGCGCCGAGCGACCGGCCGCCGTCCGCGAGGCCGTGCACGCCTGCCGCAAGGGCGGCTCGGTCTTCCTGCTCGGCGAGTTCACCGGCTTCGTCGACACCTTCCCGCTCGGGGCGGTCACCCAGAAGGGGCTGACGGTGCGGGGTGCGCGGCAGCACGGGCAGCGCTACATCCCGATGCTGCTGGAGCGGATGGCCCGCGACGAGCTGCGTACCGAGCACCTGGCCACCCACCGGCTGCCGTTGGAGCGGGGAGCGCAGGGGTACGCGCTGTTCCGGGACAGGGCCGACGGCTGCGTCCGCGCCGTACTCAGCCCCGATCTTCCGGCCGCCGCCGGCTGAGGCGGAACGCTGCGGCCCGCCGTGCCGGGTGGCAGACTCGGCGGATGCGTGAGCAGCGGACGTACGACGTCGTCCTCTTCGGGGCCACCGGCTTCACCGGGGGGCTGACCGCCGAGTACCTGGCCCGCAACGCCCCGCCGGGGCTGCGTTGGGCGCTCGCGGGGCGCAATCCCGGCAGGCTGGCCGCCGTACGGGACCGGCTGGCCGCCATCGACCCGGCGCTGGCCGGGCTGCCCCTGCTCACCGCCGACGTCACCGATGCGGAGTCGCTGCGGGCGGTCGCCGAGAGCGCCCGGGTGGTGGCCACCACCGTCGGCCCGTACGTGCACCACGGGGAGCCGCTGGTCGCCGCCTGCGCCCGCGCCGGCACCGACTACCTCGACATCACCGGCGAGCCCGAGTTCGTCGACCTGATGTACGTGCGCCACCACGCCGAGGCGGAGCGCACCGGGGCGCGGCTCGTGCACGCCTGCGGGTTCGACTCGATCCCCCACGACCTGGGCGTCTGGTTCACGCTCAAGCACCTGCCGGACGACGTACCGATCACCGTCGACGGCTTCGTCCGGGCCGGCGGGCGGTTCTCCGCCGGCACGTACCACTCGGCGCTCACCGCCTTCTCCCGTACCGCCGAGGCGTCCCGGGCGGCCCGCGAGCGGCGGCAGGTCGAGCCGCGACCGACCGGGCGGCGGGTCCGCGCGGTGCCCGGCCGCCTCGCCCGCTCGAAGGAGCTGGGCATGTGGATCGTGCCGCTGCCGACCATCGACCCGCAGGTGGTCCGCCGCTCGGCCGCCGCCCGCCCGGAGTACGGGCCGGACTTCCGCTACCGGCACTTCGCGGCCGTGAAGCGGCTGCCCACGGTGCTGGCCGGCGGCGTCGGGCTGGGCGGGCTGGTGGCGCTGGTGAAGCTGCCGCCGACCCGGCGCTGGCTGCTCGGCCGGCTCGCCTCCGGGCAGGGGCCGACGCCGCAGCAGAGAGCGAAGTCCTGGTTCCGGGTCCGGTTCGTCGCCACGGGCGGCGGGCGGCGGGTGCTGACCGAGGTGGCCGGCGGCGACCCCGGCTACGACGAGACGGCGAAGATGCTCGGCGAGTCGGCGCTCTGCCTGGCCGGCGACGAACTGCCGGCCACGGCGGGGCAGGTCACCCCGGTGACCGCGATGGGCGACGCGCTGCTGGACCGGCTGGTGCGGGCGGGGATGACCTTCCGGGTGCTGGACCGGCCCCGCTGAGCGCAGGGCCCGACCGTCGGGCCGCCCGGCCCGGCGCGGGTTGACCCTCGACCAGGTTGAGACGACAGGATCGGCGCCGTGGAGAGCGACCTGCGCAGCATCGGCGAGCTGGCCCGGGCCAGCGGGTTGACCGTGAGCGCCCTGCGGTTCTACGACTCGGCCGGGGTGCTGGCCCCGGCCCTGGTCGACCCGGTGACCGGCTACCGCTGGTACACGGGCGACCAGGTGGGCCCCGCCCGGCTGGTGGCCGGGCTGCGCCGGGTCGGCATGCCGGTCGCCGAGATCGCCGCCGCGCTGCGGTCCGAGCCGGCCCAGATCCACCGCCTGCTCGACGCGCACCTGCGCCGGTTGGAGGACGGTCTCGCCGACGCCCGTAGGGAGCTCTCCCGGATCCGTACGCTGATCGATCCCGGGGAGCCCGCCATGATCACCCGTCTCGTCCTGTCCCGCGCCGACCTGGCCGCCGCCGTGGACGCGGTCCGCTTCGCCGTCGGCGCCGACCCCGACCTGCCGGTGCTGGCCGGCGTGCTGTTCGAGTCCGACGTCGACGGCGTACGGCTGGTGGCGACCGACCGGCACCGGCTGGCCGTCGCGCGGGCGGACGCCCGGGTCGACGGGCCGGCGGTGCGGGTGCTCGCCCCGGTCGCCTTCGTCGACGAGGTGCGGGCCCTGCTCGACACCGGCGCGGGGAGCACCCCCGAGGCCCGGCTGACGGTGGCCGCCGGCACGATCTCCGTCTCCGTCGCCGGCCGCACGGTCGACGCCGCCGTCCTGCCGTACGACTTCCCGGACCACCGCCGGCTGCTCCGCCCGACGCCCGACGACGGGCCGGCGCACCGGCTGGCGGTCGACGCCGACGCCCTGCGGGCGGCCCTGACCAGCGCCGACGCCCCCGTCGTCACCCGGCGGCACGACGGCCTCCCGCTCGCGGTGACCGTGCTCGGCCCGGACGGCCGGGGCGGGGTGCGGCTGCTCGGGGCGGACGAGCTGGCCGGGGAGTCCGACGCGTTCCGCGTCGGGGTGAACGGCGGTTACCTGCTGGAGGCCCTCGACGCGGCCGGCCGGGGCCAGTTGCTGCTGGAGCTGGACGGGCCGATCGCTCCGCTGGCCGTGCGCCGGGCGGACGACGTCGAGGCGTTCTCCATCCTGATGCCCATCCGGCTCTGACCGCCGCGCCGGCTCCGACCCGCCGGCCGGCTCTGACCGCCGCGCCGGCCGTGGGCCGAGTGCCCGGCGTCGCGGGGGCGCGACGCCGGCCGGGCGGGGTCGTCGAGACCGGGCCGGGCGCGACCGGGCCGCGACGGTAGCATCGGTGGGTCCACCCGACGTCCGGACGGAGCGTACGGAGCAGCATGCTCGACATGGAGTTGATCCGGAAGGATCGCGAGGCGGTGGCGACCGCGCTGGCGAAGCGACTGGATCCCGCCGAGGTCAACCGCGCCCTGGACGAGATCCAGCGGCTCGACCAGGAACGCCGCGCCCTGATCAGTGGCATCGACGGCGAGCGGCAGCGCCGCAAGGCCGAGGCGCGCGCCTACGCGGCGGCGAAGCGCGCCGGCACCGAGCCGGAGGTCTCCACGCCGGAGGCGGGGCGCAAGCAGCTCGCCGAGCTGGAGTCCGAGCTGGACGAGGTGCAGGCGCGGCTGCGCACCGCGATGAGCGAGCTGCCCAACCTGCCGGCCGACGACGTGCTGCCGGGCGGCAAGGAGGCCAACCGGGTCGTCCGGGCCTTCGGCGAGCCGCCGGCGATCGAGAAGGTCCGCGACCACATCGAGCTGAGCCGGATGCTGGGCCTGGTCGACCACGAGCGCGGGGTCAAGCTCGGCGGCTCGGGCTTCTGGATGTACACGGGCATGGGCGCCCGGCTGGAGTGGGCGCTGCTCAACTTCTTCGTCGACGAGCACATCAGCGCCGGCTACGAGTTCCTGCTCCCGCCGCACCTGCTGCTGGACACCGCCGGCTTCGCCGCCGGGCAGTTCCCGAAGTTCTACGACGACGTCTACCACCTGGACCGGGAGTCCGCCCCGCGCGGGCAGTTCCTGCTGCCCACCTCGGAGACGGCGATCCTCGGGGCGTACCAGGACGAGATCCTGGAGACGGCGAAGCTGCCGCTGAAGGCGTTCGCGTACACCCCCTGCTACCGCCGCGAGGCGGCCGGGTCGCACTCCGACGAGCGGGGCACCGTCCGGGGCCACCAGTTCAACAAGGTGGAGATCTTCCAGTTCTGCCTGCCGGAGCAGGCCGACGCCGCGCTGGAGGAGATGCTCCTGCACGCGGAGAGCCTGGTCGAGAAGCTGGGCCTGCACTACCAGCGCACCCTGCTGTCGGCGGGCGACGCCAGCGCGTCGATGAAGAAGACCCTCGACATCGAGGTGTGGATGCCGAGCACCGGCAAGTACAAGGAGGTGTCGTCGGTCTCCTGGGCCGGCGACTACCAGGCGCGCCGGGCGGCCATCCGCTACCGCGAGCCGGGCGGCAAGCAGACCCGCTTCGTGCACACCCTCAACGGGTCGGCGCTGGCCACCAGCCGGCTCTTCCCGGCCATCCTGGAGCAGTTCCAGCAGCCCGACGGCTCGGTGCTGGTCCCCGAGGTCCTCCAGGCCCGCCTGGGCACCGACCGCCTCACCCCCCGCTGACCCGCCGGCCACCCCCGCCCCTCAGGGGGCGGGGGTGAGTCGCAGCGCGAGTTCGGGGCAGACCTTGACCGCCTTGCGCGCGCCCTCGCGCAGCCAGGTCGGCACGGGGGTGGGCGGGAAGGCGGGGTAGCCGTTCCCGTCGAGCCGGATGAAGTCCGGCACCACGTGCGCGCACAGCCCGTGCCCGTCGCAGCGGGACCAGTCCAGCGTGAGCCGCTGCGGGTTCGGGTCGGGGGCGCCCGGCAGGCCCATCACCGCCCGGACCCGCCGGCCACAACCCTCGCCGGTGGTGTGCAGCCGCAGGTCCTCGGCGAACACCTCCATCGCGGAGAGCGCGAACCGGGCCGTACCGTCGGGGTGGCTGCACGCCCCGCGGCCCTTCACGTCGCCGGCGGCGGCGCGGACCACCTCCACCGGGGCGCTGCCGGAGACCGCCAGGTCGACGGCGCGGGCCAGGTCGGGCAGGCCCATCCGGCACGGGCCGCACTGCCCCGCGGACTCGCCGGCCAGGTAGCGCACCACCTGGGCGGCCTCGCCGAGCGGGCAGGTGTCCGCGCCGAGCGGGACGAGGATGCCCGCGCCGAGGGTGCCGCCCACGGCGGCCAGCCCCTTGCGGGAGATCTCCGCCCGGTCGGCCGCCTCCCGGGTGATCCACCTGCCGTGGTAGCCGCCCGTCAGAATGCCCGGCCCGTCCGGCACCTCGCACAGGTCGAGGATCTCGCGCAGCGCGGTGCCGGCCGCGCACTCCACCACCGCCGGGCGTCCCGCCGCGCCGGTGACGGTGAGCAGCACGGTGCCCGGCTCGTCGTCGGTGCCGAGCGCCGCGTACTCGTACGGGCCGAGCCGGGCGGCGACCGCGAGTTGGGCGTACGTCTCGGCGTTGGAGAGCAGGGTGGGCAGGCCGCCGACGCCGGAGTCGCTGGAGCGGCGCTTGGTGCCCGGTGGGATGTGCGGCAGGCCGTTGATGCCGTTGACCAGGGCTCCGCCCTCGCCGGAGATGAACCGGTGCGGCACGGTGACGATGCTGGTCGGCGCCGGCATCCGGCGTTCCTCCAGCGCCTCGGTCAGGGAGTCGCGGCCCACCCCGTCGTCGGCCACCCCGACGACGATCTCCTCGGCGTCCAGCGCGTACGCGGCCAGCGCGGCGCCGTCGAGGACCAGGTGCGGGGCCCGGGTGAGCAGCACCTTGTCCTTCCAACTCGCCGGCTCTCCCTCGGTGGCGTTGACCACCACCGCCGCCGGGAGGTCCCGCCGCTCGCAGGACTCCAGCACCGCGCGGAGCTTCCTCGCGAACGGGAAGCCCGCGCCGCCCTTGCCCTTGAGCTGTACGCCCTCGGCGAGCCGGAGCAGGGTGGCCGGTTCCATCGGCCCGACCGGCCCGTGCACCTCCTCGTGGGCGGGCAGGTCGAGCCGGCCGAACTCGGCGAAGCCGGCGGTGAGCCGGGGCTCGCCGACGCAGGCCACCGGGGGCACGGTCGTCCGGATCACTTCGCCTCACCCCGCAGCCCGGCCCAGTACGCCCCGTCGACGGCGTCGGCGTTGACCCGGCGGCGGCGCACGGACCTGCTCTCGCCGGCGGCCCGGCGTGCCCGCCGGGACGCGAGGTCGACCAGGGTCGGCGTGTCGTCGGCCGGCAGCGGGACCTCCTCGGGGACGTACCGGACCGGGGGCCGCCAGTAGTCCGGTTCGAGGTCCCGGTCGTCCTCGACGCTGTGCCGACCGCCGCCGCTGCGCGGCCCCGCGGACACCGGACCCGCGGACACGGGCCCGGCGGAGATCGGGTCGCTCGGCTCCCAGCGGCGGGGGCTGTCCCAGGGTTCCTCGGCCTCCTCCCGGCGGCGGGGCGGCGCGGAGGGGCGCCGCACCCCGTCCCGCTCCGCCCGGTCCCGGCGAGTGCTCTCGCCGGCGCGGCGGCGGCCGGTGGGGACGGGTTCCTCCTCGCCCCGCCGCCGGCCGGTCGACGCAGGCTCCTCCTCGCGCCGGCGGCGGGTCGACGTGGGCGCCTCCTCGACTTGGCGCCGACCGGCCGGGGCGAGTTCCGCCGCACGTCGGCGCGGGCGTGCCGGGTCGTGGAGCGTGCCGGGCTCGGGCACGGCCGGCACGGTGAACCGCTCCGGGTCGCGGCGCCGCGCGGCGGGGGCGGACCAGGTGCCGGTGACCGTGGTACCGGCGATCGTGGTGCCGGCCCAGGTCCCCGCGCGCCTTTCCGGCTCCGCCGCCCGGTCGGCGCTTCGGGTCCGGCCCCGCAACAGCGACCGGCGCGGGGCGTCCTCGGCCGGCCGCCCGGCCAGGGCCTGGTTCATCGCGGCGGCCTGGTGCTGCTCCCGGCGGCGCCGTCCGAGGCTGACGGAGAGGCGGACCAGCAGCGCCAGCACGACCAGCAGGACGCAGGCGAGGTAGCTCAGCAGCACCCAGGGCTTCGCGGGCCGCCCGGCGTTGAGCCCGTGCACGATGGCGAACGGCCAGGAGAGGTACGCGGCCGAGTGCAGGGTCCGCCAGAGCCACTTCGGACCGACCCCGGCGAAGCGGGCCCGGACGACACCGGTCCAGAGCACGCTCACCATCAGCAGGGCGGCCACCGTGCCGAGGCCGACGTAGAGGCCCCGTCCACCGACGAAGGGGACCACCGCGTCGGTGCTCGCCGCCCGGCCGGTGGCGATCTTCGTGAGCACGTGGAAGACCAGCCCGGCGACGCCGAGGATGCCGGTGGCCCGGTGCGCGGACTGGAGCAGCACCCGGTGCCGGATCAGCAGCACCAGCCGGTCGGTGGCGAGCAGCCCCATCATCACGGTGAGGCTCAACGCCACGAGGGCGACGACCCCGGCGAAGAACTCGGTGAAGAAGAAGCCGTACGCGTACGCGGCCGAGCCGGCGCCGGTCAGCATGGTGGCGGCCCACAGCGCGGCGAGCGCCGAGAGGGTCAGCAGGGCCACCGCGGGCCGGGACCGGGTGCGGGCCCCCCGGCTGGTGCTGGTGGTCCGGACGGTGGGCGGCTTCTGGTTCCGTTGTGCCCGGGCCATCTGCTCCTCGATCGTCTCGCGGCGGCGCACCACCGGCCGGCCCTGTTCCCCATCGAGTACGGACGGGCAGGGCGGGCGGATCACCGGCGCGCGGAAATTCCGCGTACCGGCGCCGAAGCGGGGGCCCGCGTGTGATCTTCAGAGGGTCCGGTCGTGGTCAGGCTCGATGCTCGCCAAGGACCTTGCTGAACAAGGCGAGGTAACTGTCATGAGCCAGGGACAGTTCTCCGAGCGCGTCCCCGGTGAACCACGCGATGGCGTCGTGTTCGTCCGGCGCGGCGTTGACCGGAGACCCCGTCCACGCTTCGATCAGCCAGATCTGCATGTCGAACGTGTCGGCATGAACTTCGTGCACGGGCGGACCCGACGGCGCCGCGATGTCGATGCCCAGCTCCTCTCGAAGCTCCCGGGCAAGTGCCGCGCCGGGCAGTTCCCCGGGATCCACGTGCCCACCGGGCATGTCCCAGACGTCGGGATACCAACGGCGCCGGGGAGATCGGTGGCACAACAGCACCCGGTTGCCGTCCCGCAGCAACCCCGTGACGATGCGAGCCTTGGGAGAGCCTTTCGCGGAGATCGACACAGGCGCATTGTGCCACCCGTCGTGAGCCGATCCTGCTGCGACGAGGCAGGCGAGAAGGTCATTGCGAGTGCGGCCTGCTTTTCTTCTCAACGCTGATGGAGGCTGCGGTACGGTGCCGCCTGAGATCTGTCGGTCAGCGTGACAGCCCGCCGACGACAACGGGAAGGGGCCGGTCCTTGGGCATGGTGTTCATCGGGCGCCGGTTGTCGGTCGAAGAGATGGCTGCGGTGCTCGCCGACCCGACGGCGGTCGACGAACTGATCTACGGCGACCTCGACGACGAGGCCGAAATGCCCGAGCCGGAACTCGATCTGGACAAGTCGTGGCACGGCATCCATTACCTGCTCACCGGCACCGCCTGGGAGATCGGCGAGGGTGCCGGCGCGGCGATTCTCGGCGGCGACGAGATCGGTCAGGATGGCGGCTACGGTCCCGCCCGGCTGCTGGACCCGTACACCGTCCGGGTCATCGCCACCGGGCTCGACGCCGTGGACGTGGAGACGCTGCGCGCCCGCTTCGACCCGAGCGCCATGGCAGCCGCCGACATCTACCCGGCCATCTGGACCAACGGCATTGACGAGTTCGACCACCTCATGTTGCAGTTCACCGAACTGCGCCGCTTCTATCGCGCCGCAGCCGTGAACGGCCAGGCCGTGCTGTTGGCCATCACCTGACGCAGCCGCCCGGCTGTCTCCGGTTGCCAGCGTTCCAGGGACGAGGTGCCTCCTACCGCTGACGGCCAGCCGGTGCGAGTCAGGCGCTGCCGACGGACGGTAGGGGGCACTATCGTTCTGGCGTGCACATCCGTTTCGACGTCCCAGCTGATCCCGCCTACCCGGGCCGCGTGGCCGCTGCGCTCGGCAGTGTCCGGTTGCGCAAGTTCGGCTACATCGGTGCGGTACTGGCGGTGGTCGGGGCGATCGGGTTTGCCGTCTCGCGGGGGTTCTCGTGGGGTGACCGGGTCTCGTCGCTGTGCATGGCGATGGTCCTGGGTGGTTTGCTGTCGATGTTGTACTCGCCGTGGGTGCAGTGGCGGGCCCGTCGGCGCTCCGGTCGCTACGCCGTCGAGGGCGCCTACGACATCACCGACGACAACATCATGATGCGCAGCGGCTCGGAGTCCGGCGGTATCGCCTGGGACGGGGTGGCTCGGGTGCGGGACACCCCTGAGTTCTGGATCGTGTACGTCGGCCGGATGCCGGCGACCGTGATCCCACGCCGCTTGATGTCCGCTGAGGACGCGGAGACGTTGCGAGCCTTCATGGCCGATCGCGGGCTGCTCGTCGGCTCCGCCTGACGAGTTCTCAGGCGGAGCCGACACCTCTGCTGACGCCTGTCGGTGCCGCTGCTTCCTGGTTGGGCGGGGATGGCAAGCTGCCATGGTGTCTGCGGAGCCGCGCGGCGACTACTCCTGGCTGTTCGACCTGGTGGCGGTCGATCCGGTCGTGCGTCACCATGCGCTGGCTCGGCATCAGGCACTGCTCGCCGCGGCGAGTGAAGCGTTGCACCTGTCGAACGGTCTGTGGGCAGCGCACCACCGGTCGAGGTCCGGTCAGGCTCGGCTCGCCGCGAGGTTGGACCAGGCGCGCGCCGACTTCCGGTGGCATCAGGCGCAGACGATCCACGGACCTCTCGATGCCTTCCGGGACGCTTCGGACGACGACCGCGCCGGCCGCACACGGTGGGCGCCGATCGTGGCCCTCTACCTGCGGTGGGAGGCGGAGCATCCCGACGAGTGGGGAGCGCCGGAGTCGTGGATGTGGTCCCGCTGGGGAACGAAGGAGATGCTCCTTCGCCGGCTCGGTCGGGGCGGTCTCCCTGCGGCCATCAGGCCACAGATCGCTGAGCTGATCCTCGCGGCACTGAGGCGACCGTACCGGTGCAAGGACTGGCTGTACGCAAGCCTGGTCCGTCAGCTCCACGACTCGCCGTTCCTCCATGAGGTGGAGACGCTGACGTCCGCCGACGATCCCCTGGTCCGGCTCCGGGCACAGTTCGTCCTCCATGTGGCCGCGCATCCCGAGCAGACTCCCACCCGCACGAGCTGGCGACGCTGGCTCGACGCGGCCACCTGACCGCTCGATCGCAGGCGCCTGTCCGTCGCACGAGGCCGGCAGCGCGAAGACATCCATACATGGCCATGCATTGACAGCGCTTGCAATGCGCTTGTAACCTTTCGGAAATTTTCAAGCCGTACTGCAAGATCCCGGCACCACCGGGGCCTCCCGGCCTCGCCACCGTCCCGTCCCCCATCCCCCGTCAGGAGTCCTCCATGCAGAGACGTCGACGGTTGTCGGCGATCGTCGCCCTCGGCGTGATCGCCGGCCTGATCGTCCCCACCGCCGCGACCACTCCCCCGGCCGGCGCGGCCCCGGCAGGTGGCAAGAAGGTCATCGCCAACCTCTTCGAGTGGAACTGGTCGTCGGTGGCCACCGAGTGCCGCACCAATCTCGGCCCGAAGGGCTACGGCTGGGTGCAGGTCTCGCCGCCCCAGGAACACGTGCGGGGCTCGCAGTGGTGGCTGGCGTACCAGCCGGTCAGCTACCGGATCGAGTCCCGCAAGGGCACCCGCGCGCAGTTCAAGTCCATGGTCGACACCTGCCACGCCGCCGGGGTGAAGGTGGTCGTCGACGCGGTCGTCAACCACATGTCCGGGCAGGACAACGGCGGCACCGGCTGGGCCGGCTCGTCGTACGGGCACTACGACTACCCGGGGATCTACCAGACGCAGGACTTCCACCACTGCGGCCGCAACGGCGGCGACGACATCGCCAACTACAACGACCGGTGGGAGGTGCAGAACTGCGAGCTGGTCAACCTCGCCGACCTGAAGACCGAGTCGGACTACGTCCGGACGAAGATCGCCGGCTACCTCAACGACCTGCTCTCGCTGGGCGTCGACGGCTTCCGGATGGACGCCAGCAAGCACATGCCGGCCGCCGACATCGCCGCCATCAGGGGCAAGCTGTCCCGCTCGGCGTACATCGTGCAGGAGGTGATCCACGGCGCCGGCGAGCCCATCCAGCCGGGTGAGTACACCGGCAACGGCGACGTGCACGAGTTCCGCTACGGCAAGGACCTGGCCCGGGTCTTCCGCTCCGAGAAGCTGGCCTACCTGCGCAACTTCGGCGAGGGCTGGGGGCACCTGCCCAGCGGGTCGGCGGCCGTCTTCGTGGACAACCACGACACCCAGCGCGACGTCGGCGGGGTGTTGACGTACCGCGACCGGGGCATCTACGCGCTGGCCAACGCGTTCATGCTCGCCTGGCCGTACGGCTCCCCGACGGTGATGTCGAGCTACACGTTCAGCCAGCGCGACCAGGGCCCGCCCTCGGACAGCTCCGGACGGACCCTGAACGCCACCTGCTACTCCGGCTGGGAGTGCGAGCACCGCTGGCCGGTCATCGCCAACATGGTCGGCTTCCGCAACGCCACCGAGGGCGCCGGCGTCGTCAACTGGTACGACAACGGCAACAACCACATCGCCTTCGGCCGGTCCGGCAAGGGCTTCGTCACGATCAACGACGAGGACTCCGCGGTCAACGGCCGGTCATACCAGAGCGGGCTGCCGGCCGGTCGCTACTGCGACGTCGTCCACGGCACCTTCAGCAACGGCACGTGCAGCGGGCCGGTGATCACCGTGGACGGCGGCGGCTGGTTCGCCGCGAACGTGCCCGCCCACGACGCGATCGCCATCCACGTGGGCGCGCGGCTGAGCTGAGGCTCCACCCCTGCGAAACCCCGTCCCGACCGGCATTCCGGCCGGGACGGGGTTTCGCCGTCGTTCACCCGTTACAGTTAGTTTGTGCGTTTTGACCGAATGAACCGGCGACACGTCCGCGCGCTGGCCGCCGCCGTCGGCGTACCCCTGCTCCTGCTGGCCGGCGGGGCCACCGGCTGGGTGCTGACCCCCGGAGCCGAGCCCACCGCGCCGCCGGTCGTCGTCGGGCCGCCCGCGCCGACCGGCGCGGCCCCGACCAGCGCCGCGCCGGAGCGGGTGCCCGTCGCCGCGCCCGCGCCGGACGACCTGCCGGTGGTCGACTACGGCCCGGCGCCCACCGGCTTCCCGGCCGACCCGGACACGATGGACACCACGCCGCTGACCGAGGGCCTGCACCCGACCCGCCGCATCGCCGCCTACACCGCCCCCGGCGGCCGGCCGCTGGCGTTCCTCGACCCCACCATCAGCGGCGTCGAGCTGACCATGCCGATCGCCCAGCGGCGGGCCGGCTGGACGGCGGTGCTGCTCCCGTCGGCCAACCGCACGCTCGCCTGGCTGCCGCCCGGCGGCCACACCACCGTGGCGCTGACCGACCAGATCGTGATCGAACGCAAGCACCACCGCCTCACCTGGTACCGCGCCGGCCGGGCCGTGCGCAGCTGGGAGGTCAGCCTCGGCCAGCGCGGCCAGGAGACCCCGCTGGGCCGGACCTTCATCCTGGGCCGCACCCCGCCGCCGCAGAGCGTGTACGGGGGCGTCGACATCTACGCCCTCGGCTCGGTGCCCGACGACCCCGACTCGGTGCCGGCCGGCCTGCGCGGGGCGCACATCGGCATCCACAGCTGGTACCACGACGGCGAACTGGGCCGGAACACCACCAACGGCTGCGTCCGGCTGACGAAGAGCGGGCAGCGGGAACTGCTGGCGAAGGTCCGCCCCGGCACCGAGGTCGTGGTGGTCGACGAGCTACCCGCCCCGCCCCCGACGGCCTGACGGTTCCGTTCGCCGGCACCCACGGCCGGCCGGCAGCGTCCCCGGATCGCGTCGCGTCCGGGTCAGGGAGCGATCCGCTCGTCCAGGGCGGCCGGCGAGGGCCGGCGCGGCAGGGGCGGGCGCGTCTGCCCGGCCAGCTTTCGCCACAGGAACTCCAGCGTCAGCGCCCAGACGAACGCGCGCTGCTCGTTGTTGGCCGCCGCGCCGTGCCCGCCCTCGACGTTCTCGTAGTAGGCCACGTCGTGGCCGTGCGCGCGCAGCCGGGCCGCCATCTTGCGGGCGTGCCCGGGATGCACCCGGTCGTCGCGGGTCGAGGTGACGAGCAGGACCGGCGGGTACGCCCGGTCGCCGTCGACGTTGTGGTACGGCGAGTAGCCGCGCAGGAACTCCCAGTCGGCCGCCACGTCCGGGTCGCCGTACTCGGCCATCCACGAGGCGCCGGCCAGCATCCGATGGTAGCGCCGCATGTCCAGCAGCGGCACGTGCGCGACGACCGCCCCGAAGAGCGACGGGTGGCGGGTGAGCATCACCCCCGTCAGGAGGCCGCCGTTGCTGCCGCCCTCGACCCCGAGCCGCTGCGGCGTGGTGACGCCCCGGGTCACGAGGTCCGCCGCCACCGCCGCGAAGTCCTCGTACGCGCGGGGCCGGTCCTCCCGCAGCGCGGCGCGGTGCCACCCGGGGCCGTACTCCCCGCCGCCCCGGATGTTCGCCACCACGTAGGTGCCGCCCCGGGCCAGCCACCCCCGGCCGATCACCCCGCTGTAGTGCGGGGTCAGGGGGATCTCGAACCCGCCGTAGCCGGTGAGCAGCGTCGGACCGGCGGGCGCGTCCGGGTCTCCGACCACGAAGTACGGCACCCGCGTGCCGTCGGCCGAGGTGGCGAAGAACTGGCGTACCGCCAGGCCGTCCGCGTCGAAGGACGCCGGTGCCCGCTTGAGCGTCCCGACCGCGCCGCCGACCTGCCCGAGGCGCAGCGTCGCCGGCTGGAGGAACCCCTCCGAGGCGAGCAGGTAGGCGTCGTCGTTGTCCGGGTCGGTGTCCACGACCTCGCTGTGGTCGAACTCCGGCACCCCGGGCAGCGCCTCCCGCCGCCAACCCTCCCCGTCGGGCGTCAGCACCTCCAGCCGGCTCTTCACGTCGACGAGGGTGGCCAGCATCAGCCGGTTACGGGTCCAGGACCAGCCGCTGAGCGCCGTACGGTCGTCGGGGCGGAAGAGCACCGTCATCGCCCGCTCCCCGGCGAGGAACGCGGCGAACCGGGTCGCCAGCAGGGCGCCCGCGGGGTGGGTCACGCCGCCGGCCGCCCACGGCGAGCGCGGCCGGACGAGCAGCCACTCCCGGTGCACGTCCCACCCGGCGTCCTCCGGCACGGCCACAGGGATCCGCTCCCCCGTCGCGGTCAGCAGGTGCTGCTCCGAGCGGAAGAAGTCCAGCCGGCGGCCCACGAAGTCGCGCTCGAAGCCGGGCGTCGGGTCGTGCGAGGCCCAGACGGCGACGTCGTCGGCGTGCCCCTCGTGGACGGTCTCGGCCTCGGCCAGCGGCGTGCCCCGCCGCCACCGCTTGACCACGCGGGGATAGCCGGAGGAGGTCAGCGAGCCGGGCCCGAAGTCGGTGGCGACGTAGATCTGGTCGGCGTCGATCCAGCCCACGTCGCTCTTCGCCTCGGGCAGCGTGAAGCCGTCCTCGACGAAGACGCGGCGGTCGAGGTCGAACTCCCGCACCACGACCGCGTCGCCCCCGCCCCGGGAGAGGCTCACCAGGGCGCGCCCGTAGCCGGGCCGCAGCACTGTCGCCCCGCCCCAGACCCAGTTCTCGCCCTCCTCGGCGGCCAGCGCGTCCAGGTCGAGCAGCACGTCCCACTCCGGCTCCGGCCGGCGGTACTGCTCGAGCGTCGTCCGTCGCCAGACCCCGCGCGGGCGCGCCGCGTCGGTCCAGAAGTTGTAGTAGAGGTGGTCGCCGCGCCACCCGGGGTAGGGGATGCGGTCGTCCGCGTCGAGCACCTGGCGGAGCTCGGCGCGCAGGGCCTCGAACGCCTCTCCGCCGGTCAGGGCGGCCACGGTCTCCGCGTTGCGGTCCCGCACCCACCGCGCGGCGTCCGCGCCATCAAGATCTTCCAGCCAGAGGTACGCGTCGTCGCTCTCCACGGTCAACCCAGCCACCTCGCCACTATCCCCGACGGGGCGGACAGACTCGGACCCGGCCGGCTGTCGGCATGGCGACGAGAAGCGGCGGCAGTTCGCCGACTGGCTCAAGAGCGGAGGACCACCCGACCTGTGCGCGTCAGTCCCAGGTCTCGCCGATGTCGAAGACGTCCAAGCCGGGCGGCGCCGCCGCCTCGATGGACTTCCGGTCCCGGGTCACCAGATAACACCGGTAGAGGATCGCCGTGGCGATCGCGTGCGCGACGTCCAGTGACACGGTGAACGCGGCCGCGATACGGGCCACCCGCCGACTCGTCGCAGCGTCGTAGACCGCCACCTGGATGTCGCGGTCCTCCGTGAACAGCAGATCGAGCATGGCGGCGGCGGGCGTGCCCGCGAGTTCGAGCTGCGCCTGCCCGAGACAGAGCGCCGGAATCCACACCTGCTGGTCGGGATCCTCCTCGGCCAGGGTCAGCATGGCACCGGGCTCGACGCTCGTGCCCGACGCGTACGCCAGCAGGGCGGAGGTGTCGAGGACGAGACCGTTCACGCGGCGGCGGTCCCCTCGTTGTCGAACTGGCTGAGCCACTCGACGTTGCGGGCGTGCTGCTCGTCGCTGACGGGCGCGAGGGCCGCCAAGCGGTCGCGGGTCTGCTCGACGTCCTCGTCGGTGACCACGTAGCCGAGCTGCGCCCACTTCGCACGAAGACTGTCGGCACGCATCTTCCGCCGAAGGATCCCGGCGATGAAACCGGACGTGGTGCCCTGCGTGCGCTCGACGTACGCGGCCACGTCGTCGGGCAGGCTGATCGTGATGCGGCGAGTCATACTCCGACCATACCCGCTGCATACTGACGGAATGCCATCAGCTCGTCACGCCACACCGGTCGCGCTCCAGTCCACCACCGGCGCCGACTGGCTGGTCACTTTCGACCATTATGCCCCAGAAATTGCCTTACGATGAGATCTCTTCGTGGAGGTGGAGGGCCATGCCGACGTATGTCGCGTTGCTGAACTGGACCGATCAGGGGATCCAAGGCTTCAAGGACACCGCGAAGCGCGCCGAGGCCTTCGCCGCAGCGACACAGAAGCTCGGGGCGAATCTCCTGAACATCTGGTGGACCGCCGGCCCGTACGACCTCGTGGCCATCGTCGAGGCGCCGGACGACGAAACCGCCTCCGCGGCGCTCCTGCGGCTCGGCGGGGCGGGCAACGTCCGCACCACGACCATGCGGGCCTTCGGTCAGGAGGAGATCAGTCGCATCGTCGCCAAAGCCGCTGGCTGACTCCGTCACGGCCAGACATGGGGTGGCTGCCGACCTGAACGAGCAGCCACCCCCGTACGCACGGCCAGGACCACGGACGGGCGTCCTCGCCGGACCCGCCGCGGCGGGCAGGCGATTCAGCGACGCAGCACCCTAGAGGCCGAGGTAGGCGGCGATGCCGTTGGCATGCCCTCGGGCGGTGGCGGTGATGAAGGCGGCGCGCTTGAGCAGGTTCGCGTCGGCCACGGTGTCGATGAACAGGTTCTCGGTCAGGACGGCGGGCATGGCGGTCTCGCGCAGCACATGGAAGTTGGCGGTCTTCAGGCCGCGGTCGGTGACCGAGCCGACGGTGCGCATGCCCGACAGGACCCGGGAGTGCACCGGACTGTGCAGGGCGCTGGAGGTGCCCGGGTACCGGTAGCTCTCGAAACCCGTACCGCCGCCGGAGTTGATGTGGATGCTGACGAAGATCGTGGCGCCCCACGCGTTGGCGTCGCTCGTACGGTACGTGAGACTGCGGGTGATGTCCGAGGTGCGGGACATCCGTACGTCGACGCTGTAATTGGCCTTGAGGATGTCGCGGGTCTGAAGCGCGATGCTCAGGGTCAGGGCCTTCTCGGTCAGGCCGTTGCCGACGGCGCCGGGGTCGGTGCCGCCATGCCCGGGGTCGAGGTAGACCTTCGGGACCGCCGCGTGCGCAACGCCGGTCGCCGCCCACGGAGCCACGACGAAACCAGCGGCGGCAGCCAGCAGGGTGCGGCGGCGCGCTGAGGAGTTACTGATCACGAGCACCTCTCCACGGAAAGTAGGGGGTGCCGGGAGGCCGTCGTAGGCCGCCTGTACCCGTACGGGCTGGCACGGCGTCACTGTAATGCATGGAAATACGTAGATGGAAAGACCCGCTGCTCGAAGACGTCCAACGGGGTCGAGCGGGCCGGTCAGAACTGCGCGACCCAGTACGGGGTGACGTCCATCCAGCCGTTGGCGCCCGCGCCGTGCTTCCGGCCGCTGCTGGCGGTGCTCAGGGTGTACCAGGCGTCCACGAAGTCCGGGTCGTCGGTGTACCAGGAGGTGGGGATGGCGTCAAGGATCGCGTTGACCACCGGGGTGTACACGCCACCGTCCACGATCACCAGCAGGGCGCCCGCGATGGCCTTGACCAGGGCCGCGTAGTTGGTGTCCCCGTCGTCCTCCATCATCACCACGTCGGCCAGGTTGTACTTGTACGACGAGAAGTGCACCAGCAGCTGGTTCGGGTAGTAGGTGGTGCCGTCGTGGTCCAGGTACGGCATCTGCACGAGGTCGACCTTGACCTTGCCGTCCAACCCGAACCCGGCCACGAGGTTGTAGATCTCGGCGTCCCCCTTGATCCAGGGCTCCTCGTCGTCGCTCAGCCGGACGGCGTCGACCTTGGTGGCCCAGTAACCGGCCGACGCGGTCACCCCGGAGGCGCGGGTCGCCGGACGCGCCGGAGCCGCCCGGCCGATGCCCCTCTCGCCCAACTCCTGGCGCATCATCGCCAGTCCCGCGGTGAGCGCCCGCTCGGTGTCCACGTCCACCACGAGCACCGGCTGCCGCGGCACCCGCGTGGCATCCAGCACCACCGTGCCGCCGGAGCGGTCGTAGGCGGTCACGCTCGTCGCCGAGTCGTCGGGCGGGGTGGCGGCCACCAGCGGCGCTTCGCCGCGGGCGATCGCCGCGCGCATGTCCGGGTGGGCCAGCCGCAACCGCAACAGCGAGCCGGTGCCGCCCGGCAGGCCCTTGGCGACCAGCAGCCGCTGGTTGGCGGCGCGGAGGTCACCGGCGAGCCGGGCGTCGACGCCGGCGGCGAGCAGGTCGACCGGGCCGTTCACGGCGGAGCCGCCCAACCGGGTCAGCTCGGACCGACCGGTGAGGGCCACCTGACGGGCCACGCCGTCGGTGATGGCGAACACCGGGCTGGCGACCACTGGGGCCGGTGCGGGGTGGTCGGGCCGGGCGTACGCCGGGGTGCCGATCGCTGCGACCAGGGTGGTCGTCGCGATGCCGAGTGACAGGACGGCGCGGCGGAAGGTACGTCGGTTCACATGGACTCCTCTGCGTCTCCCGGCCATCGGCTCGTGGCGGCGACCGGGAAATTGACGACGATGACTACATAGGTATACGTCCACGGGGAAGCCGTCAACGTCGCCGTAAGCGGTTGATTACGTACCGCAGCTCAGACAGCCCCGAACCGGACCGGCCCGCCGAGCACTGTGGCGGCCCGGTCCAGACCCGCCAGGCGAGCGGCGAGTGTGGCCGATGCCAGACGCCCCCAGCAGGACCTCGCGTACCGCGCGGGTCACCTCGAAGCGCTGGCTGACCTGCGCGTCGCCGGGCGCACATCGCCACGGGCCGGCGGCACGGTGGGGAAACCCGCGATCAGCGGCCGAGAAAATCTGGTCTCCCGAGACTAGACATTCTTGGTGGGGCTGGGTAATGTTGCCTCCGTTGACGACAGAGATCGGTTAAAGACGCTGACGAGAGCAGGAGCGTCGAAGCAGGGCCCGGAACTTCTCGCGGCTCGCTCGGCAACTGCGGTGAAACCACATCACCGCACGCAACACGGCAAGTGCAGGACAAGACCTTGACGTAACTCCAGGTCAGGGCAGACCGCAGGCAGGGCCGATGCAAGGTTCGGGGCTCCGCCTGATGCAGCAAGGATCCGCCGCACATGTGCGGGGCCATGAAGTCGCGTGGGGCTCCGGCATCGGCGGATAGCAACCGTAGGCAATGCAAGAAGAGGAAAGGGAGGGCTGGACGCCGTTGGATCGCCCGCCGTCAGGACGTAGTGCAAGTTCTGAGGCGGACGCCGTAGTCCCATCGAACGTGAGGTGGTCTCCGGTCACGCTTATGCGATCCTCGCACCGCCTGCTGATAGCGGCACGGTGCGGAAACGAGAACCCGACGAACCTGTCGGTAGATGGTGTATTCAACCCGTAACCCTGGGCCCCGGCGCAACACGCGCCGGGGCCCTCGTTCACGAAGAGGAATGCATGGCCCAACCCGACGACATGCTCAACGACGACGACTACCCCGCCTACACCATGGGCCGCGCCGCCGAGATCGTGGGCGCCTCGCAGGATTTCCTGCGCCGCCTCGACGAGGCGAAGCTGATCATCCCGTTCCGCTCCGCCGGCGGACATCGCCGCTACTCCCGCTACCAGCTGCGCCTGGCCGCACGGGCCCGGGAGATGGTCGACCAGGGCACCGCCCTCGAAGCCGCCTGCCGGATCATCATTCTCGAAGACCAGCTGGAAGAAGCCCTCCAGCACAACCGCGACCACCAGTGCCGCCAGCAGGCCGGCGCTACCTGACCCCGCGCCGCACGGTCCTTCTCCACCACGAGAAGGACCGTCTGCCGCACCCCGAAGAACCTGCGGATGTCGCGCCGCCAGGACAGGGACACACGCAGGGAGACGAAGGGCTGTTACCCGCCTGTGCTACGGTCTCCTTGTTGCAGTTTTGATTTCCGTAGACGTTTCCGGCGCCTGATGGGGTTATCTGAAACCTCATCCAGGCGCTCTTTTCGTTTGTCGTGTCGGTTCGGCGCGGGCGATCAACGCGGCGGCGTAAGAGTCCGCACACCGTGCGGTCTCCAACAGCCTGCGAAGGAGCAGACATGGCTACAGGTACCGTGAAGTGGTTCAACGCCGACAAGGGCTTCGGCTTCATCGCCCAGGACGGCGGCGGCCCCGACGTCTTCGCCCACTTCTCCGCGATCGCATCGAGCGGCTTCCGCAGCCTCGATGAGAACCAGCGGGTGGAGTTCGACATCACCCAGGGCCAGAAGGGCCCGCAGGCGGAGAACATCCGCCCGCTCTGATCTCCATTCTGCGAACGGCGGCCCGACTGGTTCAGCGGGTCGCCGTCCGTCATTTCCGCTGGCGGTGGGCCTGAGCGCCGACCACGCCGGGTCCCGGCGCGGCTACCGGCCAGAACCTCGTCATCGACGGTCCGCCCGTCGCGGCATCGGCCAGCATGCCCCGCCGAACTGGCATGGGCGCGACGATCGCGGGTAGTACCCGAAACATGAGGGCGAGTTTCCGGCTCGGCCGGATCGCGGGCGTGCCGGTCGGGGTCAACTGGAGCGTCCTGGTCATCTTCGCGCTGATCGCCTGGGGGCTGTCGGCCAACCAGTTCCCCCGGGCCTACCCGGACCGGCCCGTCGCCGCGTACGTCCTGGCGGGGCTCGCGGCGGCGGTGGTCTTCTTCCTCGGCCTGCTCGCCCACGAGGTGTCGCACGCGATCGTCGCCAAGCGCAACGGGCTGGAGGTCGGCGGGATCACCCTCTGGCTCTTCGGCGGGGTGGCCGAGCTGCGCGGCGAGGCGCGCGACCCGGGCGCGGAGCTGCGCATCGCCGGCGTCGGCCCGCTGGTGAGCCTGCTGATCGGGCTCTTCTTCGGCGCGATCGCGGTGGTGCTCGCCGTGGCCGGGGTGGAGGGGCTACTGCTGGGCTCGCTGGCCTGGCTGGCCGGCATCAACGTGCTGCTGGCGGTCTTCAACGCGCTGCCGGCCGCCCCGCTCGACGGCGGGCGGCTGCTGCGCGCCGCCGTGTGGAAGGCGACCGGCGACCGGACGAAGGCGTCGGTCGTCGCCGCCCGGGCCGGCTGGGTGCTCGGCGCGGTGCTGATCGGGCTGGGACTGTGGCAGTTCCTGGCCGGCGTCGGCTTCGGCGGGCTGTGGCTTGCCCTGATCGGTTGGTTCCTGATCGGCGCCGCCGGCATGGAGGAGCGGCAGGCCCGGATGGGCAGCGCGCTTCAGGGCATCCGGGTGGCCGACGTGATGACGCCGCAGCCGCAGACCGCGTCGGGACAGATGACGGTGGGCGACTTCGTCGACCACTACCTCTTCGCGTACCGGCACACGGCGCTGCCGCTGACCGAGGACGACCGGCCCGTCGGCCTGGTCACCCTCGACCGGGTGCGCGGCATCCCGGCGGACCGTCGGGCCGGCACCACGCTGGCCGAGGTGGCCTGCCGCGCCGACGAGCTGGTGCTCGCCCGGCCGGACGAGCCGCTGAACGAGCTGCTCCCCCGGCTCAGCGAGTGCGCCGACGGCCGTGCGCTGGTGGTGGCCGACGGCCGCCTCGTCGGGATCGTCTCGCCGAGCGACATCAGCCGGGCGGTGCAGCGCGGCAGCCTCCGCGATCAGATGCAGGGCAGCCGGCCCGGTCGCTAGTCGCGGGGAAGGTAGTGGTCGAGCAGGTCGGTGCGGAACGTGCCGGCCGGGTCGAGCCGGCGCGCCAGGTCGAGGAAGTCGGCGTACCGGGGCAGGGCCGCGGCGACCGCCGCCGGGGCGAGGCCGAAGACCTTCCCCCAGTGCGGGCGCGGCGCGAACGGCGCGAGCCGCTCCTCCACCGCCGCCACCACCGGCAGCACCGCCGCCGCGTCGGCGGTCCAGGTGAAGTGGATGGCCAGGCTGTCCCGCCCGTGGTTCGGGCTGAGCCACAGCCCGTCGGCCGCCACCGTCCGCAGCTCGCAGACCTGGAGCACCGGCGCGATCAGGTGCGCCACCGGATCGAGCGCGGCCAGCGCCGCCGACGCCGAGCCGCGCGGCACGTGGTACTCCGACTGCAACTCCGCCCCGCTGCTGGGCGTGAACTCCAGCCGGAAGTGCGGCAGCCGTTCGTGCCACGGGCCCGGCTCGCCGAGCTGCGGGGTGCAGTTCCGCGCGGGCATGCCCGGCACCGGGTGCCGCGGCGCGTCGGCCGCCGTCGTGCCGAGCCAGTCCGCCGGGAGCGGGGCCGCGTCCGCGCGCTGCTTGACCCACACCTCCCGCAGCCGCGGCGACCGCCAGTCGGTGAAGACGCTGACGCTGTACGCCGAGGCGAACGCCGCGTCCAGCGCCGCGCGGGACAGGCCGAGGCGGACGTGCTGGCGGATCTCGAAGGTCGGCACCACGTCCAGGGTGACCCGGGTGACGACGCCCAGCGCGCCCAGCGACACGACCATCCCGGCGAAGGTGTCCCCGTCGGCCGCCCGGTCCACGGTCAGCAGGTCGCCGCCGGCGGTGACCAGTTCCAGCCCGGCGACCGCGCTGGCCAGGTTGCCGATCGTCTCCCCCGAGCCGTGGGTGCCGGTGGCGACCGCCCCGGCGACCGAGATGTGCGGCAGCGAGGCGAGGTTGGCCAGGGCGTACCCGCGCGCGTGCAGCCAGGACGCGAGGTCTCCGTACCGCATGGCGGCCGGCACGGTGACGGCCCGGCGGTCCGGGTCGAGCACGACGGTCGCGGGCAGCCCGGCCAGCGAGACCAGGTCGCCGGTGGTGTCGCCGAGGCGGTTGAACGAGTGCCCCGTGCCCACCACCCGGAGCCGGTCGCTGCCCGCCACCAGCCGGCGCAGCTCGTCGAGCGAGGAGGGGCGGTGGTGGCGGCGGGCGGCGTAGCGGACGTTGCCCGCCCAGTTGTGCCGCGGCCCGGCCCCGGCGGTGGTCACGGGGTGCGGTGGCGGTCGGCGGCAGGAGCCCCGCCGAGCGCGTCGACGAAACGGTCCCCGGCGTGCCGGGTCAGCGCCGCCGCCACCTCGGCGGGCCTCTCCCGGACCCGCGCCAGGTCCAGCAGTTCCACCGCGGCCCGGCCGTCGACCGGGTGGTGCGCGTCGGCCGGCAGGTCGGCCAGCGCGCCCGGCGCGGGGACCAGCAGCAGTCGCGGCGTCGACGGCAGCCCCTGCCGGGCGGGCGGCCGGGCCAGCGCCAGCGCCGCGACCTCCGCCCACGCGATCGTGCGGCGCAGCCCGGGGCGGCGGACGCTCAGGCCGTCGGCGCCGATGACGAACCGGAACGGGCGCAGCAGGCCGACCAGCACGCCCCCGCCCAGCAGCACGGCGCCGACGGCGACCAGCCGGCGCAGCAGCACGTGCTCCCCCGGCAGCGCCAGCAGCACCCCGCCCCCGATCACGCAGGCCAGGGGCAGCACCAACGCCCCCCGGTTGCGGTGCAGTTCCATGTCGTACCCCCGTTCGACACCGTGGTCGTCGGGACGCATCATCCGACGAGCAGGGCGGGACGGAAACCGGTCGATCGGGCACGGTTACGGCGCCCTCGGCGGGGAACCCTACGCCGATGAGCAGCTACCGCGATCCCGCCCCGCGGGGCGACGTGTTCCCCTCCGAGGAGGAGATCGACCCGACCGGCATCGGAGCGGTGTCGCCGGCCGGGGCGTACCCGGCGGGCACCACGCCCCGCCCCAAGCCGGCGCCGCCGCCGACGCCCCCGCCGCACCCGGTGCCCCATCCGGGGCCGGCGCCCCGGGTGGGCCGCGCCTGACGGCCGGCACGACGGGGCCGCCGCCCCGCGCGCGACTTGCCGCCGTCGCCGGCGCAGGACGTCGACGCGGTGCTGGGGCGGCGGTTGCCCGCCGGCTCAGAGCTGGGGCTTCACCTCGGCGGCGACCAGCTCCAGGTGGTCGAGGTCGGCCAGGTCGAGCACCTGGAGGTAGAGCCGCTCGCTGCCGATCTCGGCGTACCGGCCGATCTTGTCGACCACCTCGGCGGGGGTGCCCGCGAGGCCGTTCTCGCGCAGCTCGTCCGGCTCCCGGCCGATCGCGGCGGCCCGCCGGGCCACCTCGGCGTCGTCCCGCCCGCAGCAGAGCACCAGGGCGTTGGACCAGCGCAGCTCGCCCGGGTCGCGGCCGGTCTCGGCGCAGGCGGCCCGGACCCGGTCGAACTGGGCGGCGGAGTCCTCGACCGAGGCGAACGGCAGGTTGAACTCGTCGGCGTAGCGGGCGGCCAGGCGGGGCGTGCGCTTCGGGCCCATGCCGCCGAGCAGGATCGGCGGGCGCGGGTCCTGCACCGGCTTCGGCAGGGCGGGCGAGTCGCTGACCGGGTAGTACGTCCCGGCAAAGTCGAAGGTCGCGCCGGGCGGCGTCGCCCAGAGCCCCGTGACGACCGCGAGCTGTTCCTCCAGCCGGTCGAAGCGCTCCCCCAGCGACGGGAAGGGAATCCCGTACGCGGTGTGCTCCTCGGCGTACCAGCCGGTGCCGATGCCCAGCTCGACCCGGCCGCCGCTCATCTGGTCGACCTGCGCGACGGTGATGGCCAGCGGGCCGGGCAGCCGGAAGGTGGCAGCGGTCATCAGCGTGCCCAGCCGGATCCGCCGGGTGTCCCGGGCCAGGCCGGCGAGGGTCGTCCACGCGTCCGTCGGGCCGGGGTCACCGCTCACCGCGCCCATCTTCAGGTAGTGGTCGGAGCGGAAGAAGGCGCCGTAGCCGGTTTCCTCCGCGCAGCGGGCCACGGCGAGCAGGTCGTCGTACGTCGCGCCCTGCTGGGGTTCGGTGAAGATCCGCAGTTCCATGCTTCGAGCATAGGGAGCGGGCCGGGTCGGCGTGCCGTTCCGGCCCCTCCCCGGGCGGCGGCTCGGGCGGGCGCCCACCGCGCGAAGTGGCGGGCATCCGATAGCGGCGAGCCTGGCCCCGGGTCGTCCGCCGGTCCAGAGTGGAGGCCGAGCGACGAGGCGAGGAGGAACCCATGGAGGACCAGCACCGGGACGGGCTGACGGGGGCGGTGGACGCGCTGCTCCCGGAGGTGTCCCGCCGGGCCGGGGAGATCGAGGCGGCCCGGGGGCTGCCCGCCGATCTGCTCGACTCGCTGCGGGCGGCCGGCTGCTTCCGGATGTTCGTCCCCCGCAGCCACGGCGGGTACGAGGCGGACCTGCACACCGGGCTGCGGGTGCTGGAGTCGCTGGCCCGGGCCGACGGCTCCACCGGGTGGACGGTGATGATCGGCGCCGAGACGCCGCACCTGGTGGCGATGCTCTCCCGCGACCGGTTCGACAAGTTCTACGCCGACGGGCCGGACGTGGTCGTCGGGGGCGGGTTCGCCCCGCAGGGGCGCGCCGAGCCCGTCGACGGCGGCTTCCGGGTCACCGGCCGGTGGGCGTTCGCGAGCGGCGCCCGGCACGCCGACTGGATCTTCGGCAACTGCGTGCTGACCGGGGACGGCGGGCCGGCGGGGGCACCGCCGGCGATGCGCTCCATGCTCTTCCCGGCCTCCCGGGTCACCGTGCACGACACCTGGCACGTGCTCGGCCTGCGGGGCACCGGCAGCCACGACATCGAGGTGGCGGACGCCTTCTGCCCCACGGAGGAGAGCTTCGACCTGTTCACCGGCGTGCCCTGCGTACCGGGGCCGGGCTTCGTGGCGCCGCTGGTCCACTTCGTCCTGCACCTCGGCGCGGTGGCGGTCGGCATCGCGCAGGGCGCGCTGGACGACATGGTCGCGCTGCTCGAGGGCGGCCGGCAGCGGCTCTACGCCCGGCAGTCGCTCGCCGACTCGCCGGCCTTCCGCCTCCAGCTCGGCCGTGCCGACCTGGACGTACGGGCCGCCCGGGCGCTGCTGCGGGACCTGGCCGACGAGCTCTGGTCGGCCTGCGCCACCGATCCGGCGGCGATCCCCGCGCTGCACCCACGGATCTCCGCCGCGCTGCCCTGGGTGACGGAGCGGGCAGCCGCCGCGGTCGACACCTGCTACCGGGCGGCCGGCGGCGGGGCGGCCCGGGACTCGTCGCCGTTGCAGCGCCGGTTCCGCGACATCCACACGTTCAGCCAGCACGCGGCGGCGGCCGAGGGCTGGCTCGCCAACAACGGCGCGCGGGTGCTCGGCCGGCCGGTGGAGCTGGCCTACTGACCCCGGGCGGGTGTCCCGGCTTCCGACCGGAGCCGGGGCACCCGCCCGCCGTCCATCGACGGATCAGCAGCGCTGCCGCTGGCCCGTGTGGTGCACGCCGACCTTGCCCACCACGGTCAGGTCGGTCAGGGCGGTGTTCGCACCGCGGGACACGTAGCACGAGTAGCGGTGCTGGTTGATCACTTCGAGGTGGATGTGGGCCCCGCTGTCACCGTTGACCTGGTAGCAGCTGGACCAGCGGAAGCGGCCCGTCTCGCCGAGCTTGGTCCAGGGACCGACCGAGGCGCCGACGACGATGCCACCGGGCTTGTTGTTCACGTGCATCACGTCCGCGCGGCCGAGGATCTGCCCGGTCGTGGTGTCCCGGGCCTCGAGCCCGATGCGGTAACCGCCGTCGGCGAGATTGCGGGTCGCACAGCCGGCCTGGACGGTGACCACCTTGACGGCGACCGGGTGCCCGGAAGCGGTCTTGGTGCCGAACGGCGAGACGATCGTGGCACCCGGATTGCGGTAGATGTCGACGGCCCAGTCGTTCGGGTAGCCCCAGTGGCCGAAGACGATGTGGTGCGAGGTCGGACCGGAGAGACCGAAGCGGTCCCAGGTGGACGAACCCTGGATCGGCGGATAGACGTTTACCGTGTCCGCTGCCGGATGCGCCTGCGCGGCGCCGGCCGGGGCGACCACGGCGCCGACCGCGAGCACGAGGGCGGCCATCGCAGGGGCGAGACGACTGAACTTCACATGATCTCCATGGCTGTCCTGGCGCAGCGGGGCTCGGTGGACATCGCACCGGGAGGCGCACGAGCGGGCCTGCGCACGATCCGGCGGATCTTATACCACCATCGATGGATCTCATGATCGACGTCTATCCTTCGCCGACGGCTCTCCGGCCCCTCCTGGCGGACCTCCGGCCGGCCGCTCAGACGTACGGCCGGGTGGCGTACGCCGACTTCAGCGCGGCCAGCCCCGTCGACTTCGGCGACAGGGTGCCCCAGCCCGAGTTGAAGTAGTTGGTCCGCGCGATCCGCGGTCCCCGCTCGGCGTTGAGCTGGGCGATGGCGGCCGGGACGGTGGCGATCCAGCCCGCCTGGTCCGGCACCTCCGCCACCCGTACGCCCCACTCGGCGATGATCACCGGGCGGGAGAGGGCGACCGGGCCGAGGTCGGCCACCGCCCAGTCCTTCGCCCGGCGGAACCGGGCCAGCGCCGTGTGGGTGGGGCTGGTGGCGTAGGCGTTCCACTGGAGGAAGTCGAGCCTGGCCATCAGCGCCTCCGGATGGGTGCGCTGGAAACAGGCCCGGTCGAAGCCGCCCACCCCGACCGAGAACGTCGTGCCGGCGGGCAGTTGACGGGCCTTGAACCAGTTCACGATGTACGTCACCGCCTGCACCGCGCGGGCGTCGGACTGCCCCCAGTTGTAGCTGACGCCGGACTCCGTGGTGCCGAACTCGTGGTCCGTGTCGAGTTCCGAGGCGAGCTGGATGTTCACCCCGAAGCCCATGGTCCGGTACTGGGACAGGGCGCGGGCGAAGAGCCCGTCGCAGTGCCCGGCCAGGACCTGGCTGTAGCCGTACGCCCGGGGCCAGGTCGTGCCCGGGCGCTGCTGGATGGTCATCGCGGGCGCCGGGACGGTGTAGGTCACGCCGTCCACGGTGAACGTCTGCGGCCCGGCGTCGGGCGCGCCGTAGTGCTTCAGCTCCAGCACCATGTTCATCTGCACCCCGGCCCTGCCGAGCGTGATCAGCCACGGCCGTTGGTAGCCGGGGAAGATGTAGCCGTCGGCGAAGCTGCGGTACTGGGTCAGCGAGCGGAAGTTGCCGCCGGCCATGTCGGCCGTCGGGTCGGCGCCGCCGGAGAGGTAGTAGCCGCCCAGCACCGGCGGCGCGATCGTGTAGTCGGCGGTCGCGGTGGCGGTACGCCCGCCGTTGTCGCGCACCGTGACGGTGACCCGGGGCATCACGCCACCGCCCGGTAGACGGCGACGGACCCGTTGTCCGACGCCCTGGTCCAGGTGCGGCCGGAGTCGTCGGTGACGGTGAGGGTGAGCGGGTCGATGACGGCGGTGACCTTGACCGGCGCGCTGCTGTTGCCCTGCGCGTCGGTCACCACGATCGTGACGGTCACCGGCTTGGTGTCGGCGTCGCCGTAGGTGACCGTCAGGATCATCTGGTCGCCGGGTGAGTAGGTGGAGGCGTTCAGGGAGGCGGTGGCGGTGGGAGCGGCCATTGCCGGCTCCTCTCGTGCTCGGTGACCGGACCGACCGGCGCGTGGCCAGGGCCGGTTCCGGTGGGCAGGGTGGGACGGGCGACGACCGGCCGCCGGGCACGCGCCTGCGCGTGCCCGGGACGGCTCGTGGGTACGGCTCGCCGGCCGCGCTCGTCCCGGGGATGGCGCGCGGCTCCGGTGGCTGCCGGAATGGGGACGTCTGTGTCGGTGCGGCGGCTTCCGCCCGGGTACCCGGGACGTGACTGCCGGAGCGCGACCTCGCGCTGCGTGGGCGGCCGGCGCTGCGCTACGCCGTGGCCGTCGCGGGGTCGGGTTCGGTGATGGCGGTGTCGGCGGGGACGATGCTGTCCCCGCCGGGCCCGAGGAATGGGTTGTGGCCCGCCATCCTCACGCCTCTGACCTGCTACAACAGTGCGCCGGAAAGGCGATCGGCGTCCTGTCCGCTATCGGACGGCCGGCGCGTCCGGCAGGTGACTGCGCTCCGGCCGGAATTGTGCCGAAGCTGCCCTGGCGACGACCTCCTCCGGGCTGAGCGGCGCCTTCGGGTGGTGGGACAGGCAGATCGGCGTGTCCACCTTGACGAACGCGAAGCCCTCCCCGGCCACGTAGAACTGGCCGCTCTGCATGAGGCCGATGTCGGGCAGCCGCCCGCCCTTGGCCTCCGCCAACTGACGGGCCGCGTCGATCTGCGCGGGAGCGTTGAGCAGCCCGAAGAACTGCGTGGTGGCGTTGCCGGAGATCTGGTTGTGCAGCCCCTTCGGCGCCTGGGTGGCGAAGACCAACCCGAGCCCGTACTTGCGGGCCTGAGAGGCGAGGGCGATCGTGCTGGCCGTGCAGGCCGTCTGCCCGGACGACGGGGCGAGAGTCTGCGCCTCGTCCATCACGAAGAGCCCGCCCAGCGGTCGCTCGCCCGCCGGGTGCCGCTTGATCCAGGCGAACAGGGCCATCTGGAGCTGATTGACGAAGCCCTGCCGTTCCTGGTCCGACGTGAGCCCCACAAAGCTGATCACCGAAATGCGTGCGCGCCGGCCCGGCGAGGGGGTGAGCAGCAGGCCCGGATCGGCCGGGGCGCCGACGCCGCCGAACAACGGATCGGTGACCATGGCGGCCTTCAGAGTCTCGGCCAGATCCTGGGCCAGCTTGTCCGCCCGGCTCAGCCGGCTCACCCCGTCGGGCAGTTCGGCGAGGAACTCGGTGAAGCCGGGCAGGCCCACCATTCCGCTCCTCGCGTACGCCTGGAGGGCCTCGGTCAGCACGGCCTTGCCCTGCTGGGCCACCTTCGTCGGCCGGTCCACACCGGCGCGCGGGGCGAGTGCCTCCACCGCCGAGCGGATCGCCTGGTCGAACTCGTCCGGCGAGTCGCGTACGGGGGTGAAGTCCGGCAGCGGCTGGAAGCTCAGCGGTCGACCGGCGTTGACCCGGGGCGTCCAGACCACCACCTCGGTGTGTTCGAGGTGGTCGCGGGCCCGCTCGGCGTCACCGGGGCCCCATCCGGCCGGCGGCTGCGGCCAGGGATCGCCCAGGCGGGCGAGGTCGTTGTTGGGATCGAGCACGATCGCGGAGACGCCCTCTCGAGCGCACTCCTCGACCAGCCGCCGGATCAGCACGGTCTTGCCGGAGCCGGAGCCGGCGAAGATCACCGTGTGACGGCGCAGCGACTCCAGGTCCACCGCGAACGGCCGCGCCCCGTCGGTGGTCCGCCCCAACAGGATCGAAGTTCCGTCGACGGTGGCCCTCCCGCCGCCGACCCGCGCGTCGTCCTCGCCGCCCACCTCGGCGGTCGGCCCGACTGACCGGGCGACCGGTCCGGCCTCCGCATTGGCCGCCCCGGCGGAGTCGCCGAGGATCGTGGCGAACAGCTGCGTGGAGCCGGCCGGTCGGCGCGCGACCAGCCACTCCTGGAGAACCGAGGCCGGTTCGCCACTCAGCTCACGAAGCGCGGCGAACACCCGCAGGTCCGCCTCCGGGACGCCGCAGCGGACTCCGCCGGCCGCGTCGAAGGCCGCCAACACCTCGGCCGTACGCTTCCCGGTCGGCCACGGGCCGTTGCGCAACAGCACCAGCCGCCGCTGCGGCAGCGCACGGTCGAGGCCCGCCATGGTGCAGGCCGCCTTCACCCTGGCGGTCGCCGCGATCGCGTTCGGATGGGAGATCCCGCGGAAGCACCAGTGCGCCTCGTTCTCGGTGGCCTCGTCCAGCACCTCGATCAGCCGCCCGTGCAGCGCCGGTTTGCGGCCCGGCAGCGGGTCGTACCTGTAGCTGGCGCCGGTCGGGGACCGCTCGGCGATCCAGGCCGCCAGACCGGCGGCGAGGAGCGCCGGCATGTGCTCGTCCTCGGTCCGCGGATCGAGCGCACCCGCCACGTCCGCCCCCGCCACCAGCTCGGCGAAGCGGGCGTCGAGCTGCCGCAGGCGCACGTCGTCACCGGTGTCCGTGTCGCGGCACGACTTCGGGCCGACGGCGGCACTCCGGTCCGGCGGCTCGGACCCGCCGATGACGTGGTCGACGACCTCGATGAGACGGTCGAGCTCGGTCACCTCGTCCCGGTCCCGGCACCAGGCGACGTGACGATCCACCCGGCGCAGCAGCGCCCGGGGCGTCAACGCCGGGGCGTCCACGAACGCCTCGGGGCTGATCGGCCAGGTCGGGTACGGCGGTGCGAAACGCGGCCCGGCGAAGGCGGCGGTGAACCGCTTCGCGACGATGGCCCGCCCGATCTCGGGGGTGGGAA
Source organism: Micromonospora sp. NBC_01740 (assembly GCF_035920365.1). Lineage (NCBI taxonomy): Bacteria > Bacillati > Actinomycetota > Actinomycetes > Micromonosporales > Micromonosporaceae > Micromonospora > Micromonospora sp. NBC_01740. The sequence goes on from NZ_CP109150.1 coordinate 7,127,284, forward strand.
TCCGGTCGGGGAGGATCGCCTGCCGGAACCGGTCGCCGACCGGAGTGGGCGCACTCCTGGTCAACAGCTCCCAGGTGTCCGGCAGGCACGACACCACGATCAGCGTCCGGCGGGTGACGTCACGCAGCTTCAGCAGCCCGTCGGCGATGGGCCCGATGACCTTCGCCTGGGCGTCCTCCAGCCCGGCGTACTGGTCGAACATGGCGGTGCTGGTCTGGGCGAAGAGCGTGTCGAGCTGGTCGACGGCTATCACCGTGGGGTCGAGCGTCAGCGCCATCAGCCGCGAGACGTCCTGGACGATCTGCTGCGGGGTACGGATCGCCGGGGTCAGCCCCCACGCCGCGCGACCGTCCGGGTCACCTGGCTCGGAGATCAGATGGGCGTAGCCGACGTCCTGTGCCTCGAAGTCCAGCGCGCCGTGCAGGACGAGTGCCCGGGCGGTGTCCTGGCAGTCCCGGCCGATCTCGCGATGGCGCGTCCGCAGGGCCCGCACGAAGGTGTCCAGGTGCTCCCGGGTGACCGGCTTCGTCCCGGCGACCGCGTCGCGTACCTCCGCCGGGATGCCGAGCTGGGCGGTGAGCCGACGCAGGAACGTGCGCAGCTGGGTGCCCCAGCCGATCGCGTCCCGTCCCATGCCTTCGACCAGGGCCAGCGCCACGCTCTCCCAGAACGTCTTCCCGCTGACCATGTCGACCAGGAAGAAGTAGCCGCCCTCACGCTGGATCCGATCCCGCACCGCCCCGAGCAGGTGGGTCTTGCCGGCGCCGGCCCGCCCCTGCATGGCCACGCCGAGGGGCACCGTGGTGTCGTCGGTGCGGGCCCTGCCCACGCCGCGCAGGATCTCCGCGACCACCTTCTCGTGCAGCTCCGGCACGTCGTGCGGGCTGGGCCGCCACACGTCGTCGGGAGTGACCGCAGGGTTGAGACTGACCGCCTCGAGCGCGGCCCGTACGTCCTCCGGGATCATGCCGAGCCGATCGCCAGGGTGTGGTTCTCCTCGTCCCCGATGCGCACCGCGGCCGCCCGGTCCCGCGCGGTCAACGACTTGGTGTTGGCGACCGGGATGATTCGGACGCCGTCCCGCTGGACCATCGCGCGCAACGTCGCGTCGACGGTAGCGCGGTCCTGCCTGCCGAGGCGTTCGCGCAGGTCGGCGAGCCCCACCCAGGCTCCCGGCTCCCGGGCCAGCTCGTGATAGGCGGCGCGGATCAGGGCCTCCACGGCGTCCGGCTCGGTGGCCGCCGGCGCTGGCGCGGCGCCGGGAGGCGTCGGGCCGGCCGCCGGACCTGAGGTGGCCGACGGCGGCGTGAAGAAGTCGGCGTGGCTGAGCCCCAACCGGCTCAGCGAGCGGTGCAGGTTGGCCAGCAGGGTGAAGAGCGAACGGGTGGCTGAGCCACTACGTGCGGGCGGGGCGCCGACGTGCAGCTGCCGCACCACCCGCCACCCCTCGTCGGTCAGCTCGTGGGAGAAGGGCCGGTGGGACCGGTCGGTCTCGACCAGGCCGAGCTTGACGAGTTTGGCGTTGTCGACGCCGGTGAGGCTGAACCCGGCCAACTCCTTCAGCTCGTTGTTGGTCAGTTCGCGGGCCTCGACCATGAGCACCACAAGCGCGTTGATCTGGTTGGGCGTCAGGTGGGGAAGGTCCGCCGTGCTCGTCATGGTGCCTCTTCTTCGTGGGGGTGCGCGCCGGCCAGGCGACGACGGGTCAGCAGTTGCCGGATCATGCCGACCACGGCCTGGACGTCGGACAGCACCTGCTCGTTGGTGAACCGGAGCACGTCCAGCCCGAGGAGTTGCAGCCGCACGTCACGCCGCCGGTCGTTGGCGAATCTGATTCGTCCCCGATGTTCCGGGCCGTCCACCTCGACCGCAAGTCCCTCGGCCGGCCAGAAGAGGTCCAGGCGGTAGGTCTCGCCGAGCAGGTGCCAGTCGTACGTGTGGTTCCAGCGCCTCCCCCGGGCCCACTCGTGTGGCGTCAGTGCCAGCTCCAGTGCCTGCTCGGCGGCGCTGTCGCCGCGTGGGACACCGGACAGCGGCGGAAACGTCAGTGCCGGCGGAGGCTCGCGGACGGTGTCGGGAACCCGACCCGCCTGCACCGCCAACTCGGTCAGGCTCGACGGCAGCGAAACCTGAACCGACCGGATCCGGTCGACCGTCCGCAGTTCCCGCCCGGCCAGCCAGACGGTGAGGCGGCCGTGCCGCACCAGCCATTCGGCGACGGCGACCAACGCGCGCTCGGTCTCCGTGGGCAGCTCGTCGGTCAGGCCGACCAGCAGGACGCACCCGTCACGGTCGTACGCGGAGGCCATGACCCGGGCCAGGCCGGCAGCCCGTACCTCTGCCGGAAAGCGCGGCCGGTGCTGCCGGTCCTCTCCGCGCAGCGCGCGCTCGGCGAGGTCGGCCAGGAACGGGCCGAAGTGCTCGGAGTGCGCAGCGGCCCGCATGGCAAGGGACCGCACCGCAGCGACGCCCAGCGTGCCGGAACCGTCGAGCCGTTCGGCACCGGGCAACCAGCGGGGGAACAGCGTGAGGGCTGCGCCGTCCAACTCGTCGAGGACGGCGGCGAGCAACTCGGTGAAGCCCCGTCGGGCCGGCACGCGGTACCGAACGACGACCGGGGCGGCGGCCGGTGCCGGATCGAGTCCCACATGGAGCAACTCGGCGTCGATGCCGGGCAGGTGGCTGACCTGCTGCGGAGGAAGGGCCTCCCACCACTCGGCGGGAGGTACGCCACTGGCCACGGCCGAGCACGTTACCGAGGATCGATCGAGCGCGCCGCCCGCCCGATCCGCTGGCCCGTGCCTGCACCGCTGTGACCGGGTACGGCCATCCGGCTGCGGCTGTCCAGCCCTTCTGCCGGTGTCGGGGGCGGCGGCGGGCCCGGAGTCGGCCGTACAGTGTGCCGACCGTTCTAACGAGGAGGGGTTCCTTGACCCAGCCACCACCGGTGTCGGGCCCCCCGGGTTCCGGCGAGGCGCCCGGCAGCACCGCCGGTGACGACCCCGGAAACGCGCCGCCGCACCTGCTCGTCATGCCGTCCATCGAGGGCGCGCCGCCCCCGATGGTGTGGCCCGGGGCGGAGGGCGCACCCGCCTGGGCGATCCCCGTCAGCATCCCGCCCGGGACGCGCGGTTACGCCGTGTTCATCCCGCTGGTGCCAACCACCGCCGCGGCGGCTCCGGTCGCCGCGGGCCCGCCGGCCCCGGCCTCGGTCGTCCCCGCCCCCAGGCCGGCCGAGGCGACCGCCGCGCCAGCCCCGACGGCCGTCGTCGAGCCGGGAGAGAGCATCCCGACGCGGACCGCCGCGGTGACGGCGGCGGACTCCGCGGCACCGGCTGCCGCGCCGTCACCGGACGCCGTCGGCGCGCCGCCGCGCGGCACCGACGCGGCACCTACCGCCTCCGCCCCCGCTACGCCCACCACGAGCGGACCCGCCGAGGCGGCGCCCAGCACGAAGGGACCCGCCGCCGAAGCGGCGCCCAGCACCGGGACGCCCGCGACCGCCGCGCCGGCCACCGGTGGTGCGCCGGCCGCCCCGTCGGCGGGCACCGGCGCATCCGCTGCCCGCCCGCCGGCGACCAACGTCCAACAGCCCGCCGCCGCGCCGCTGCCGGCGCCGTACCGGATCGGAGTGCCGTCCGGCGCGCCGGCGCCGTACCGCGGCTACCAGCCGGTCCCGCGCCCGCCGTCGTTCCTCGACACGCGCTGGCCGGGGCCGGCGCCCACCCAGGACCGGGCCGTACCGCTCGCGGTCCTCGCCGGAGCGCTGGGCCTGGCCTTCTTCGTACCGCTCACCCGCACCGGCATCGGCTGGTTCCTCGGCTGGCTCGCCCTGACCGTCGCGGTGGTCCTCGCGGTCCGGCGGACGGGCGCGGAACTGCCGCGCGCCGACCGGCGGATCCGCGCCGGCTGGGCGGTGGCGGCCCTGGCGCTGCTGTCGGTCCTGGCCTTCCGCAACGCCTGGTGGCTGGTGACGTTCTGCGTGCTCGGCGCGCTCTGCTGCGCGACCCTCGCGATCGTGGGCGGCCGGCTCGTCCGCTCCATCCTGTTCAGCCTGGTGGCGGCCCCCTTCGCGGCGTTGCGAGGGCTGCCGTGGGTGCGTGGGCACCTGCACGCCCCGGTGAACCCGCATCTGGCCCGCCGGGTCGTCGGGTCGGCCGCGGCCACCGTGGCCGCGCTGATCGTCTTCGGCGCGCTCCTGTCCTCGGCCGACGGCGCCTTCTCCGTGATGCTCGGCGAGCTGGTTCCCGAGGTCAACGGCGGCGCGACGTTCCGCTGGATCCTCCTCGCCGCCGTGGGCGGGCTCTGCGCCGTCGCCGCCCTCTACACGCTGGCCGCGCCGCCCGACCTGTCGACGATGGACCGGCCCGGCACGCGCCGCTTCGGCCTCGTGGAGTGGGCGCCGGTCATCAGCGCCCTGACGCTGCTCTTCGGCGGCTTCGTGGCGGTGCAGTTCACCGTCCTGTTCGGTGGGCAGCGGCACGTGCTGCGCACCGCCGGCCTCAGCTACGCGGAGTACGCGCGCAGCGGGTTCTGGCAGCTCGTCGTCGTCACCATGCTGACGCTGGCGGTGCTCGGCGGGGTGGCCCGCTGGGCGCGACGGGACCGGGCCGTCGAGCGCCACCTGCTGCGGGTCCTGCTGGGCCTGCTCAGCGTGCTCAGCTTCGTCATCGTGGGGTCGGCGCTGTCCCGGATGTACACGTACCAGAAGGCGTACAGCTTCACCGGCGAGCGGCTCTTCGTGATGGCGTTCGAGCTGCTGCTCGGCACCGTGTTCCTGATGATCCTGGTGGCCGGGCTCCGCTGGCGCGGTGCCTGGATCCCCGGCACGACGGTGGCGCTCGCCGTGGTGATGCTGCTGGGCCTGGCCGTGCTCAACCCGGAGGACTACGCCGCCCGCCGCAACATCGCCCGGTACGAGCAGACGGGGAAGATCGACGCCTGGTACCTGCGGGCGCTCTCCGCAGACGCGACGCCGGCGCTGGCGGGCCTGCCCGATCCGGTGCGCCGCTGCACGCTGAGCTGGGTCGCCAAGGACCTCGACGAGTCGGACCCCTGGTACGCCTGGAACCTGGGCCGGATCCGGGCGCGCGCGGCGCTCGACCGGGCCGGGCCGGGCGCGGTCGGCGGTCCACGCGACTGCCGGGCCGCCGACCAGTTCGACCTGCCGAAGCGCCGCCGCTGACGGATCCGCCGTCCCCGGGTCGGTCCGGGGACGGCGGGACCGCCGGGTCGGCGGGCCGGTGCGTCCAGCGGGTGCCGGTCGGGTCACCAGGGCTCGGGGATGCCCACCGCGAGGCAGCGCCGGGTGCCGGGGACCGGCTGGTAGCAGGCGGACGCCTCCAGGTTGTTGGTCAGGTCGGCGCGGGAGAAGGACGTGCTGCCGCCGTTGACGCAGGTGCCGCCGCTGGTGGACACACCGCCGGTGACCTTGGCCGTGGCGCAGCCGACCGTGGCGGCGGTCTTCTCCACCGTGTTCAGCGAGGAGCGCTGGTCCGCGTACTGGTGTGCGCCGTAGCCGGTCAGCCGCACGCCGGGACGGGTGACCGTGTACTGGAACGCCGCCGACGTGTAGTACGACCAGCTGGCGCCCGTACCCACGGTGCGCAGCTCCGGATCGGCGGACGAACCGGGAACGAACATGGCGAAGCCCTTGTCGTGGGTGGTGGTGCCCGAGACCATCCGGTAGACGATCACCAGCAGGCCCTGGCTGTAGCTGCCGGTGGAGTAGGTCAGGTAGCTGCCGCTGCCGCAGGTGGTCCGGTCGGCGACGTAGCCGACGCCGTTGGCGTAGAGCATCACCCTGGCGCAGCGGCCGTCGTCGGCGGTGTCCTCGATCGTGCCGACCGTGGTGCTGGTGCCGGAGTTGTCGGTGGCGTAGCCGGTCAGCCGGACGCCCGGCAGCGTGCCGGCGTACTGGTAGGCGGTGGGATGGTAGTAGCTCCACGAGGCCGACCAGCCGCTACCGGAGGGCAGCGCGAGCGCCGGCGAGGCGGGCAGCAGTGCGGCGACCAGCGCGGCGGCCAGGGCCGCGAACAGCGTCATCCGGGTCGACCGCCGTCGGAAACGGGCCTTCATCGGTCCTCCGATCTCCACGACGGGCGGGACACCCGGCGTCACGGATCAGGTTGACCGAGGACGTCGGCGGCGGGTACCGCTGGGTCTCGAAGCGGACAGCCGGACGGCCTCACCCGGCTGCGCGCCTCCGACCGCGAAGGCCCGGCGGGCGCCTGCGGGCGGTCAGGCCGGCGCCGCGCCCCGGACGGCCCAGGCCCGGGCGGTGAGCCGGATCGAGCCGTCCGGCGCCACGGGCAGGCGGGCCGCGAGCAGGTCACGCAGGCGGGTGCGCTGCGGCGCCGTCAGGGAGGCGACGTACGAGGGGGCGGGGCCCTGCCCGCCCAGGAACGGCGTCCAGTAGTCGTCGACGTCCGCGAACACCATGGGCACGTCGACGGGCCGGAGCGCCACCGCCGTCAGGCCCGCGTCGGTCCACATCCCGCGCAGGGAGTCCGGGTCGCACCCCGCGAACCGGCGCCCCTCGTCCCGTTCGGCCACGGCCGGGTCGAGCAGGGCGGCGGCGTCCCAGAAGTGCCGCAGCAGCGCCATGCCGCCGGCGTAGTCCCAGACGTAGGCGGCGGCCACCCCGCCGGGGCGGACGACCCGGGCGAACTCGGCGACGGCGCGCGCCGGCTCGGGCACGAAGTTGACCGCGAGTCCGCTGACGACGACGTCGACGCAGCGGTCGGGCAGGGGCAGCGCCCGGGCGTCGCCGACCTGGAAGGCCGCCCGTCCGTCGCGGACGGCCGCGCGGGCGTACGCGACGAAGCCCGGCGAACTGTCGACGCCCGAGACGTGCCTCGGGTCCCCCAGTGCCAGCACGGTCGACGTGAGCGCGCCCGTGCCGCAGCCCACGTCGAGCCAGCGGCGGCCCGGTGGCACGGCCAGCCACCGCAGGAACTCCCCCGCGACGGGGCGGCTCCACCGGCCCACGTACGCCTCGTAGGCCCTGCCGTCCGCCCAGACCGGGTGCGCCATGCGGAGACGATACGACGCCCCGGCGTGCCGGGCCGACCGCAGGCCAGAGCCGGTGAGGGCTGGTGCGCACCGATTCGCCTCGATGAGCCAGACTCGGTCGTACCCCTGCCTGCCCCGACAGCTCCCGAGCGCACCCCCGTACCCCTCGCCCGATGGTTGGAGCGCATGTCCCACACCCTCCTCGCCTGGTTGGTCGGCGGCGTCCTGCTCGTGGGCGCGGGCTTCGCGACGACCCTGCTGCCCCGGTGGCGGGCGCGGGGGCGGGAGCGCCGGACCGCCTGGTCCGCCGCCCGCGCGGCCATCGACAGCGCGGCCGTCAGCCGGGACGCGGCGGTGACCCGGGTGCCGCAGGCCGAGCAGTTGCTGGCCCGCGCCGAATCCATCGCCGCCGGGCGCGGCGGGGCGTCCGCCGCCCGGCAGGCGGCGCAACACGCGAGAGAGGCCGACCGGCTGTGGCGCACGCACCAGTGAAATCGCGCAGGCGATACCGGTACGAGCTGCTGCGCTGGGCGCTGCTCGGCGTCGCCGTGGTCGTCCTGGTCGTCTTCCTGCTCGCCCAGCGGCAGAGCGTCGACGTCAGCTACGGCCGGTCGCCGGCCGCCCCGGCGAAGATCGACGAGGGCTCGGCGGGTGAGCTGAGCGACGCGAGCGTGCCCTCGGTGGACGAGATGACCGCGCTGATGGCCGCCGAACCCGTGGTGCGGCTCCCCGGCGCGACCGCACGCTGGAACGAGCAGCGGGTCCGCGAGGCCGCCGGCGCCGAACCCGTCCGCATCCTGGTCGCGCCGCCCGGGCTCGACGAGGACGAACGCAAACGGGTACGGGACGTGAAGAACGCGACCGTCCGGGTGATCGGCACCGAGGTCAGCGGCGGCATCTACCAGGCCGTACCCGACACCCTGCCCGGCTGGCGCGCCCAGTTCGCCACCGCCGACGTGACAGGCCTGCTGGTGGCGTTGATCGCCGCGCTGCGGGAGGCGCCCGACCCGCCCGAGCACGACGAGCTGCGGTGGCGTGACCCGACCGACCGGGAGCTGGCCGCCGTCGCCGCCGACCTGCGGGCCACCGGCCTGCACCTCGGGGCCGGGGCCACACTGACCGGCATCCCCGACAAGGCCGCGCGCAACGCCTTCCCGGACGGCGCCCGGTACGTGGCGCTGCCCGCGCAGCCGTTCGGCGAGCCGGTGCCCCGGTACGGTCCGGCGCTGGCCGAGCTGTTCCCGGGCACGCCGATCGTCGTGATGTACGGCCTCTGGATCGAGTACCACGGCCCGGCGGCCGACGACTTCGCGGAGCTGGCCGGGGCGAGTTTCTACGGCCAGTTCGGCGGCCGGCTGAGCCGGTACGACTACCCCCAGGGCAACATCCTGACGGCGTACCTGAACCGGGTCACCGACCTGCGCTACTCGGGGCTGTTCGACCGCCCGCTGCCGTACCAGCCGGTCGACCCGCTGCGGGTGGCGCTGCCCGCCCTGCCGTGGCTCTTCGCGGGCTGCGTGGCGACGTTCCTGATCCTCTCGGTCCGGTCGCTGCGCCGGTCGGACGCCCTGGTGGTCCGGCGGGGCGACCCCGGGCGGGGTGGCACGCCCGCCCGGTTGGCCGGTCTCACCGCGCTCGCCGTCGAGATGTCCCTGCTCACCGACGCCCGCAGCGATCCGGCGCTGACCCGGGGCATCGTCAAGCTCCAGGCCGCCCGCGCCGCGCTGGACGAGGGGCTGCCGGACCGCCACGTGCGGACGTTGCTGGACGAGGCGGCCGACGAGCTGGACGACGGCGCCCGGACGTTGGGAGTCGCCAGCTACCGCCCGCACCTCTACCTCCGGGGCAGGTTGTCGTGAGCCAGTCCGTACGACGTCGGCTCGCCGACCTGTTCGGCACGCCCTTCGGCGTCGCCGTCCTGGCCTGCCTGGCGCTGGCCGGCTGGGCGTTGTGGACCGGCGGGGCGCTGGACGGCCCGGTCGCCCGCCACGTGCGCGCCTCCTCCGTGTACGTCGCGCCGGGCGTCGAGCTGGACCGCGCGGCGGCCGAACGGATCATCGGCAACCGCCGGCTGGTCGTGCTGATGTTGGCGCCGGGCGCCGACCTCAGGCAGGGCTGCCGCCAGGTCGAGCGCGCCGCCGACGGGACCGTCGTGCTGGTGATGAGCCGCGACGGCGACGAGTACGACACCTACGGGTGCGCGCTGCTGCCCGGGCGCGACGACGGGAACTTCGGCCGGGCCTTCGTGGCGGAGATGGCCGTCAGCCGGGGCGTCGACACCTTCGCCGACCGCCCCCTGGAGGCGCTGAAGGTCGTCACCGTCAACTACGACCTGCTGGTGAAGGCCGGCACCGTTCCCGACGGCGCGCGGACGATCAGCCCGTCGCTGCCCCGCTTCCTGCTCGCGGCCGCGGCCATCGTGGCCGTCGTCGCCGGGGCGACGGTGCTCTACGTCGGTGGCCGCCGCGCGGGCCGGCTCGCGGACGCCCGTCGCCGCCGCCGCGACGACAGCGCCGACGCCCGCAGCGCGCTCAGCGCCGCCGCCGCCGTGCTCGCCCAGCAGATCATCGACCTCGACCGGTGGTACGCCATGGCGGAGCGCCAGGCCCACGTCGACGGCGCCAAGGAGACGTTCGGCAGGAAGTACCTGACGCTGACGTCGGACTACGCCGCGCTGCTCGAACGCGTGACGGCCGTGGACGCGGACGACGAGGACGCCGTACGCCGACTCGTCGAACGCGTCGACGCGTTGAGCGGGCGCGCGTCGGCGCTCACCGAGGACGGGGCAGGGCCGAAGGCCGCCTGGAGTCGCAGCGCACGTGGTGACTGATTAGTGTCAGGGGACGGACGGGCTGGTGGCGACCCGCACCCCGGCAGAACTGCCGTCAGGTCGAGCGCGCACGGAGGGACCGTGGTGCTGGTGATGAGCCGCGACGGCGACGAGCACGACTGCACGGGTGCGCGCCGCTCGTCTCGACGACGTGCGGCAAGCACAACCCACTACGGTCAGACTCTCACTCCAGCACGATGTCGAATTCCTCGGTGGCCTCCGAAACGATCTCCGCGACATCCTTCAGGAAGCGGTTCTGGTCCGGCGATGCGCTGACAGTCGGCACCGGGGCGCCCTTGTCGTAGATGTCGGAGGCGATGATGCGGGCGCGGACGAACGTGGATCCCTTGCCGCTCTGGTTGTAGGCCGTCTGCCAGCTGCGCTGCACTTCGTGCTGGAGCCTGCGCCGGGCCAGATCGATCAGCTCCCCGGTCACGGCATTCGATACCTCGTCGATGATCGTCTGCCTCTCGTCGTCGCTCGGCTGGCCCCCGTCCCAGCGCACCGGCTGCTGCAGCATGAGATATACCTGCGCTTGCAGCGCATAGCGGAGATCAGCGACCGGCTTGAGGTTGTCGTATTCGTCCACCCACCCTTCCGCCAGGCGGCGACTCAACGCCTTGACGCGGGTCCAGTGCTCCTTCCGCGCGTCCGGGTTGAACTCGAACCCGAGCAGTCCCCGCCACCGCAGGTGGAAGCTCTTTGCCGCTTCGGTCACCGCGAGGGAGAGATTCATCCGGTCGTAGACCGGCCGGCTGGGGCCAGCTTCGACAGCCTGCTCCGGGTGGGCCAGGGCGTCGACCAGCCGTTGGAGCTCCTCGATCGACCGTCCTCCCATTCTCTTCTTCGCGTTGAGCGGCTCGTGGATCCCGCCGACGAAGAACCGTGCGCAGTCGAGGCGGCGACGCAGGACGCGCTCGGCGGCCGGGCCGAGTTCGTCGCCGATCGCCTTGAGCACGTTCTCCACGGAGGCGAGCACGTGCTCCTCCCGGGCGGAGAATGTCGGCAGGTTGTCGCCCTTGACCTGGTCGAAGTGAGTGAAGAGGAAGTGCAGTTTCATCGCGTTGCCCGAGACGGCGATGCCCTTGAGCGCCGCCACCGGGGCCGCCTGCATCGGCTGGGCCGCGTTGTCGACCAGGAGCACGGCGTCGACTTTCTCGAGCTGCAGGGCGACCCTGGTCGAGAGGGTGGCAACCGACTTCGGGGTGTGGCCGAGACCTTCGCCGTCGACCAGGACGAGCTTGGCCGGCTGGGCGGCCCACTGCGGTACGAACGGGCCACTGACGCGGATGCCGTTGACGAGCGGCGTGAGCAGGCGACCGAACAGCGGGGCGTAGTTGCTGGAGAATCTGGTGACGTTCTTGATGAACGCCGTTCTGTCGTCGGTGCTCCAGAACCAGCTGACCGGCCAGTCCTGCCGGTTCCGCCGTAGGTCACCGACTTCCAGCGTGGTGAAGCGCTTCTCGATCTCGTCGATCAGGGAATCCACGATGCCGTGGAACTCGTCGGACTGCCGCAACGCGGTGTCGAGGTTCTCCTCGATGTATTCGGCGACGGCCCGTTCGTCTTCCTCGCTGGGATCGAACGCGTCCCGGGTGTCGCTGGCATATCGCTCGACGATCGCCCGGACCGAGCGCACCGCCTTCTGGATCACCTGCTGGGTGAACTCGATGTCGACCTGGCCGTACTCGGTCGGGTCGACCTCCTCGCCGTCGTCGACGTCATCGTCCACAAGGTCGTCGGCGGCCGGCGCGGTGGCACGGCCCAATACGTAGCTGAAACGGAACCGCTGGTTGACGTGATCGAGAAGCTGCCGGACGACCTCGGCGTCGCCCTTGCCGTTGAAGGCGGCCAGCGCGGCGGCTGACACGTTGTCACTCAGGTAGTCGATCACTTCGTCGCGAGGCGTGAACGTCACGGCGGCGTGGTATGTCTCGTCCGTACTGGTGATCAGCTCCGTATCGGCGACGGTCGTCTTCGCCGTCGACGTGGACGGGAAACGCTCGGTCTCCGGATCGGTGCCGAGGAGCTGCCGCACCACCGTCGTCTTGCCTGCCCCGGTCGTGCCGAGCATCATCACGGTCTCGTAGCCGTCCGCCGCGGTGGGGAGCGGAAGAAGCTCTTCGCGTACGCCTGCGAAGTCGAGCTGCACAGCCTCCCCGTCCTCGTAGAAGATCTCCACGATCCGGGCGTCGAATCGCGCTTCGGCGCTCGCCCGTGCGGTCGGCTCCCAGAGGTCCGGGGTGCGCAGGATCTCGTTGAGCTGTTCGACCATCCGGGCGGCCTCGGCGTCATCGGCCGTCCCGAGCGCCCGACGAACCCGGCGGCCGGGCTCACCCGTACCCGCATCGATCCTGCTGGGGTGCCGAAAGATGACCGACCAGCTCTCCCGGCTCTGGTTTCGGCTCTTGGCGGCGGTGTAGGAACTCTGCACGGCGATGGACACGGAGGGTCCTCCTGGAGGGGGGTGGCAGGCCCGGGGGGGTCGAACGCGGGCAGGGGGAGATGAACGACCGGCCGCGCCTTGATGAAAGCGACCCTAGCACACTTTTCGCTGAAAGCGCCGTCAAACAGCCTAGGCGCGATCGGGCCCGTGTAGGGTGACGGCGAGACGCAGGACCACTGACAGGACGCCCATGCCGCAGCCCACCCAGGTGACCGCCGCCGAGATCTCCCGGCTGGCCGGGGTCACGCGCGCCACCGTGAGCAACTGGCGTCGGCGTCATCCCGACTTCCCCGCCCCGTCGGGCGGGACGGAGACCAGCCCGGCGTACGACCTGGACGCCGTCCGGGCCTGGCTTTCCGCGCGCGGGCAACTGCCTGCCAGCTCCCCCACCGACGATCTGCGCACGGCCCTACGGACCAGCGCAACCGACCTCGCCCACCGAAGCAGACTGTTGCCGCTCGTCGTCGCGGCGAGTCGCGTAGCCGACAGCGAGGTGGAAAAAGCCGTCGGGCTGCCCGATGACCAACTGTCCGCATGGGCTGCGAAGACAAGCCGGTCGTACGCGGTCGACATCCCCGGCGTCGGCAGTCTCACGGGTCAGCCCGACGCGGCCGAGGTGCTTCGTGCCGTGCTGCGTTGCGTCAACGAGGTGGGCGCGGCGCAGACGCTGGAGGTATTGGCCGAGGGCGACATCGGGGACGGCAAGGCCGGGGGCGCCTATCGCACGCCACCGCCCGTCGCCGATCTGATGGCGGAGCTTCTCGCCGGCCCGGGTGAGCCGTACCCGGATCGGGTCTTCGACCCGGCCTGCGGGGTGGGTGGGCTGCTGCTGGCCGCCGCCGGGCGGGGGGCACACGAGTTGTACGGCCAGGACGCGGTGGGGGTGTTCGCCGCGCAGGCTGCCGCCCGCCTCGCCGTGCAGGCTGGCGGGACGAAGGCACAGGTCCAGGTCGGTGACAGCATGCGCGACGACGCGTTCCCGACGTTGGCCGCTGACGCGGTGCTCTGCACCCCGCCCTACGGCCACCGCGAGTGGGGCCACGAGGACCTGGCGTACGACCCTCGGTGGCTGTTCGGGCTGCCGCCGAAGGGCGAGTCGGAACTGGCATGGCTGCAACACTGTCTCGCGCACCTGACCCCGGGTGGCCGTGCTGTCCTGCTGATGCCGCCGGGAGCCGCCTTCCGGCCGTCGGGGCGACGGATCAGGGCCGAGATGGTCCGCAGCGGTGCGCTACGTGCCGTCGTCGCCCTGCCTGTCGGGGTGGCCCAGCCGCTGCACATCGGCCTCCAGTTGTGGCTGCTCGAACGGCCGCACCCGCAGGCGACCCTGCCGCCGACGGTCCTGATGGTCGACAGCGCCGGCACCGGAACCACTGACACCCGCGACACGCCGGACAGGCGCTCCACGTTGGACTGGCCGGCGATCCGCAGCGCGGCGCTCGACGCCTGGCACGAATTCGACCGACACCCCGACAACTACGATCCCGTTGCGGGCGTGGCACGGGCCGTCCCGGTCGTCGACCTGCTCGACGAGGCGGTGGACCTGAGCCCGGCGCGTCACGTACGTGCCGCCCCGGTCGCGGCGAAGCCCGACGAACTCGCCGAGATGGCGTACGAGCTGAGGAGCCGGCTGCGGCTGGCGGCCAGCGGGCTGGTGGCCCTCAGCGGCGGTCACACCTGGCCTCCTGCCGGCGCCGATCCCCGATCCTGGCGGACCGCCACCGTCGCCGACCTGCTGCGGGGTGCCGCCCTCACGCTGCTCCGCGCGCCAGCGGCGATCCGCGGTTCGAGCCCTGCCCTACAGGACTCCGAGCTGCCCCGGACACTCACCGCGCGGGACGTGGTGTCCCGCCGCCCGGCCTCGGGTGCCGGCGAGGAGGAACGCTCGGACGAGGACGTCACCATCGAGGCGGGGGATGTCATCCTCCCCGAGATGCTGCACGAAGGCGTGAGCACCGCGCGCGTCGCCGACGCCCGCGACGCCGGCCACCTCCTCGGCCGGCACCTCCACCTCCTGCGTCCCGACCCGGCCCGCCTGGACCCGTGGTTCCTGGCCGGGTTCCTGGCCGCGGAGGACAATCTCAGCGCCGCGTCGTCCGGCACCACCGTGGTCCGGGTCGACCCCAGACGCCTGCGGATCCCCCTGCTCCCCCTCGACGAACAACAGCGGTACGGCAAGGCGTTCCGCCAGCTCCACGCGCTCCGAGTCGCGGCGGACATCGCCAACCGCCTCGCCGACGAGACCGCCCGCACCCTGGCCGCCGGCCTCACCGGCGGTGCACTGCTCCCACCGGAAGGATCACGTTGAACAGCAGTAAGCACACCGAGCTGGCGAATCACGCCTGGTCGGTCGCCGACCTCCTGCGCGGCGACTACAAGCAGTCCGACTACGGCAAGGTGATCCTGCCGTTCACGGTGCTGCGCCGGCTGGAGTGCGTCCTCGACCTCACCCGGGACAAGGTCCTGACGGAACACGACCGCTTCAGGGGCCAGGACGTGGACGTCTCCCGGTTCCTGCGCCGCGCGTCCGGGCACCGCTTCTACAACGTGAGCGGCTACACGCTGAAGTCGATCGCCAACGACTCCGGCCAGACGGCGAAGCACCTGCTCGCCTACATCGGCGCGTTCTCCGAGAACGCGCAGGAGGTGATGGAGCGCTACGAGTTCGCCCAGCAGGTCCGGCGGCTGGACAGCGCGAACCTGCTCTACCAGGTGGTCGGCCGTTTCGCGGACCTCGACCTGCATCCTCACCAGCGCGACAAGAAGACCGGGAAGGTGATTCTCGGCGAGGACGGCAAGCCGGTCCCGAACGTCACGAACCACCAGATGGGGTACGTCTTCGAGGAGCTGATCCGGCGCTTCGCCGAGCAGTCCAACGAGACCGCCGGTGAGCACTTCACCCCGCGCGAGGTCATCGAGCTGATGGTGAACCTGCTGGTCGCGCCCGACGACGACGCGCTCAGCATCCCGGGCACCTCGCGCACCGTCATGGACCCGGCGTGCGGCACCGGCGGCATGCTGTCCGCCGCCGAGGAGCACATCACCAGGCTCAACCCGTCCGCCACCGTCACTGTCTTCGGCCAGGAACTCAACCCGGAGTCCTGGGCGATCTGCCGGTCCGACATGATGATCAAGGATCAGGACCCGGACAACATCAAGTTCGGCAACTCGTTCAGCGACGACGGCCACCGCGGCGAACACTTCGACTACCTGCTGGCCAACCCGCCGTTCGGCGTGGAGTGGAAGAAGGTCAAGGACGAGGTCGAGAACGAGTACGAGACGCTCGGCGAGAGCGGTCGGTTCGGTGCCGGCCTGCCCCGGATCAACGACGGCTCGCTGCTCTTCCTCCAGCACATGATCTCGAAGATGAAGCCGGTCACCCTCGACGGCAAGGGCGGCAGCCGGATCGCCATCGTCTTCAACGGCTCCCCCCTCTTCACCGGGGCGGCCGAGTCGGGCGAGTCACGGATCCGGCAGTGGATCCTGGAGAACGACTGGCTCGAAGGCATCGTCGCTCTGCCCGACCAGCTCTTCTACAACACCGGCATCTCCACCTACTTCTGGATCCTGACCAATCGCAAGGCCAGGGGCCACCGGGGCAAGGTCGTCCTGCTCGACGCCCGCGACCAGTTCGCCAAGATGCGCAAGTCGCTCGGCGACAAGCGCAAGTACGTCACCCCGGACCAGATCAAGGACATCACCCGGCTGTACGCGGAGGCACTCGACGTCGCCCAGGACGGCGAGCACCCGCAGCACGGCAAGGTGAAGGTCTTCGCGAACGAGGACTTCGGCTACCGCCGGATCACCGTCGAACGCCCGTTGAAGCTCCGCTTCGAGGTCACCGACGAGACGCTGACCGCGCTGGCCGTCTCGAAGCCGATCCAGAAGGTGCCGGACGTCGAGGCGCTGACCACCGCGCTGAAGCCGCTGATCGGGCAGGTGTGGACGACGAAGCGGGCCGCATGGGACGCGCTGCGGAAGGCGATGGCCGAGGGCGGCGTGCCCTGGCCCACCGGCACGCCGTTCCAAAAGGCGATGCGGGACATCATCGGGGTACGCGACCCCGAGGGCGAGGTGCAGCTCGTCAAGGGCGAAACGGAGCCGGACACGGAGCTGCGCGACTACGAGAACGTGCCGCTGCACGAGGACGTCGAGGAGTACCTGCGCCGCGAGGTGCTCCCCCACGTCCCGGACGCCTGGATCGACCACGAGAAAACCAAGATCGGGTACGAGATCCCCTTCACCCGCCACTTCTACGTCTACAAGCCCCCGAGGCCGCTGGCGGAAATCGACGCGGAACTGAAGGCACTGGAGGCCGAGATCCAGGCGCTGCTGGGCGAGGTGACCGAGTGACTGCAACAGCGCCTACAACATACCCCCAGGTGCCACTTCGGCGCTTCATCAACGAGATCGTCGACGGCCCGTTTGGCAGCTCCTTGACAAGTAGCCATTATTCTGACGAGGGCGCACGCGTCGTCAGACTCGGGAACATTGGGTCCGCCTACTTCCGCAACACCGACGCCGCTTACATCCCGTTGGACTACTACACACACTTGCAGCGTCACACAGTAATTCCTGGCGACTTGCTCATAGCCGGCCTCGGCGACGAACGCCATCCGGTCGGGCGCGGTTGTATAGCCCCAGACAACATCGGCCCCGCGATAGTTAAGGCTGACTGCTTCCGCGCACGGCTAGACGAAAAGCGACTAACGCATCGGTTCGCCGCCTGGGCACTCAGCTCATCATTCGTTACCGATCAGGTAATTGCACTAACACGCGGCTCCACACGGTCTCGGATCAACCTCGATGTGGCGCGTGATATACGGCTCCCAATTCCCCCACCTCTGGAGCAACACCGCATTGCCGACTTCCTCGACGCCGAGACCGCGCACATTGACAGACTTGCGGCGGATCGGATGCGACAGCGCGCCATCCTGGAAGAGCGCTCGTATGCCGAAGTTTCCGAGACACTGATACCTGGTGTACTCACTGCAGGGAGGGGGACGTCGCCGTGGCCTTGGTTGCCCAACATGCCCGAAGACGTCCCCCTGGTGCGACTCGGTTACGTGTGTCGGTTGCAGAATGGTTTGACCGTAGACGGCAACCGCGACGTGAGCGGCGACGCCGTGACTCGTCCGTACCTACGGGTGGCGAACGTGCAAGCCGGTTACGTGGACCTTGCGAACGTCACTGAAGTGACTGTGCCGCGCGAGACTGCGAAGCGGTGCACGCTGCGCACTGGCGATGTTCTGATGACGGAGGGCGGAGATCTAGATAAGCTCGGCCGAGGCACCGTATGGAATGGCGAACTGCCCAACTGCCTGCACCAGAATCATGTCTTCGCACTTCGTCCTGAGTTGGACCGACTCGATGGCGACTACCTGGCGCTCATGACCCAGACGATGCACGGACGCTGCTATTTCGAGAGCACGGGTTCAAGAACAACCAACCTGGCCTCGACGAACAGCAGCAAGATCCTTAGTTTCCCCATTCCGCTGCCGCGTGTCATACGCCAACGCGAACTAGTGCGAAGTGTCCGCAACCGGCTCGACGCCATCGCCCGCCTGAGACGGGAACTGGATCAACAGCTTGCGCTACTCACCGAGCGTCGCCAAGCACTGATCACTGCCGCTGTCACTGGCCAGATCGATATCTCCACCGCCAGCGGACGAGGAATCGAGGCCTGAGCCGGCTGCTGGGACTGCATTTACGCGTTCTCGCCGTGCGACGGGGTTGCGAAAGGGGATTCATTTGGATTTGCGAGGAGAGCGCCCCATCGAAGCTTAGGAACTGAATCCGCCCAGCCCTCCGTCCGGAAACGAGGGATTCCTACCCGCCGGATGGCGTCCACGGGTCGATGGGCATCTCGTAGACGAGCCGGTACCTGCCGCCAGGGAACACGATGTCGGCGGTCTCGACGGCGGTTTGGCCGGCGTAGTACGTGCGCTCGACAGAGATCACCCACATGCCGCCGCGTCTGTCGAGTTCGAGGGCTTCGGCCTCGTCGGGCATCGCCGGTCGGGTGATGACCTCCTCGACGAAGCGGTCGATGGCCACGCCGATGGAGTCCATGCGGGCGACCACGCCGATAATCGGCCCTTGCTCGGGGTACTCAACGGGGGTGCCGCCCGTGATGGTCAACGGCTCGTACGAGTCAGCGAGTTGGATTGGGGTGTCGTCGGCGAGGTACCGGTACTTGGTGTGCATGACCATGTCGCCGGGCTGGATGCCGAGTCGTTCCGCGAGAGGGGCCGACGCCGGAATCTTCCGGCTGTCGGCCTCCCAACTCGGTTGTTTGCCTGCGGCTTCGCTGTCTCGGGCGAACGGCGACGTGCTGCCGATGCGCTTGCGCATGTCCCGGGAGTGGGCGCGGCGGACGAGCCTCGTCCGGTTGCGGACATAGTTCCCGGACCCGCGTCGACCCTCGATGAGCCCTTCGCTGCGAAGCAGCGTGAGGGCATGCTTGATGATCGTGGTGGAGAAGCCCCACCGCTTCTGGAGTTCCTTCTCTGTGGGGAGCTTGTCGCCGGGACCCAGTTCACCGGAGAGGATCCGCGCGCGCAGGTCGTCCACGACGCGCTGGTAGTTCGGCGGTTCCTTGCTGGTCATGGGTGACCCCTTCAACCCGACGCACTTGCTCACGTCAAGTCGACCACGCAGCTGTGGGCGCAGCAAACGGGATGCCTTCATCGGAACCGATGTTAGTGCATGTTCATGCTTCCGATCTTCTAAGTAAGTGCGCTAACTTTCCTCCAGCGCCACAGGCCCAGGTCGGCGATCGATCCAGGAAGGAGAAGGTTGCTCGTGATTCCCAAGGTCCTGTCCATCGTGTTCGGTGGCCTGATGCCTGGTTTCCTGCTCGGGCTGGTTGCGTTCAAGGTGAAGTCGCGGTGGTGTCCGCGCTGCGGCGAGTCCACCGAGGCCATGCGGCCGGCGGAGCGGGAGCGTTGACCGGGCCGGGCCGGCGTAACGGCTACGAGCAGCCGATCGGGCGGCGGGTGGCGGAGCTGCGGACGCGTCGGGGAATGACTCAGCAGGTCTTCGCCGACCGGATCCGCAAGTCGAAGAGCTGGGTGGACAAGGTGGAGCGCGGGGTACGTACCCTCGATCGCCTTTCGGTGATCGAGACGGTCGCCGGGGCCCTCGGCGTCGCCCCGACCGTCCTGCTGGCCGGCAAGGCCCAGCGGGCGCCGGCCGCCGACACCGGCGGCGTCGTGGAGCGGGTGCGGGCGGCGCTGGCCCGCTACGACACACCCGGCTCCGGCAACGACAGCCAGCCCCCACCATCGCTGCGGGAGCTTGACCACCAGGCGGGGTACGCGTGGACGGCGTACCGCAACGGCCACCTTCCCCAGGTGTTGCGGATGCTGCCCGACCTGCTCGACGGCAGTCGCCGGGCCTGCCATCCACAGCCGTGGGACGCGTCCGCCGCCGACCTGCTGGTGCGGGTGTACCGGCTCGCCGCCCAGGTGCTGGTCAAGCTCGGCGAGGCGGACCTGGCCTGACTGGCGGCCGACCGGGCGATGAGCGCCGCCACCGGCGACCCACGGCGTGCTGGCCTCGCGGCGGTCTCCCTCGCGCAGGCGCTGCGGGCCCTGCGGCGGGGCCGGCTGGCGATGACCGCCGCCCTCGACGCCGTACCCCATCTCGGCCTGGCAGCATCACCCGACTCCCTGCCGGAGGAGCCCGCTCTGACCGGAACCCTGCTGGTAGAAGCCGCTCTCGCGGCCGCCGCGTGCGGGGACGCCGCCGCTGCGGGCGATCTCACCGAGCGCGCGGCCCGCCTCGCCACCGCCCACGACGAACGGCACCATCGCGACCACGACGGCATCGGGTTCGGCCCCACCACCGTCGAACTCGCCCGCGCCCTGATCGCCATGCGCCTCGGCGACCACAGTCAGGCCGTCGCCATCCACCAGCGGGCCACCAGCGACGACGCCTGGCACCTGCTCCCCGCCGAACACCGGGCCGCCCACCTGATCGACATCACCCGCGCCCACCTCGACCTCGGCGACCCCCACGCCGCCGGCCGCGCCCTGGCCGCCGCCGATGCCATCGCCCCTGCCGAAACCCGCATCCGCCCCGCCGCCCGCACCGCACTGACCGCCGTGCTCCGCGCCGGCTTTCCCGCCGCCGACGTGACCCGCCTGGCCGCCACCGTCGGACTGACCTAGCCGAACCTGAACGGGGAGCGCCCCGCCAGTCGGCAGACGCCCCCGTCAGTACCGCACCGCGAGGCGGCTCATGCGCTCTCTAGTGCCGCTTCCAGCCGGTCCAGATGGTTCCACCACTCCTCATCATCGCGCCGGCACGACGACAGCAGGTTGGCTGCTGAGACGATCGCCAGGACGACGACGTTCTCCGTAGGTACCGCACCCGCGAAGGGCTCACCGTTGACAAGGCGCAAGAGGAAGGCGGAGACCTGCTCTTCAGTCGCACGTGCCCAAGCCTCGGCCCGCGCGATCTCGGCAGCGACGGCGAGGGTTTCCTCGTCGCTCGGCCTACCCTGATGGATCTCCCACATCGCAAGCTGCGTAACGGCGAGGGCAAGCTCGACTGTCTCTCGCGCCGCCTGGTCGTCGGGCAGCGCCTGCAATGCCGTCTCCAGCTTGGAGAGATCCTGCTGCACTGCCGCATGGATGGCGTTGCGTGTCAGCGGCTCAACTCGACTGCTGATCTTCATCCTTGCCCTTCTTCTCATCGAGCTTCGCCAGCCAGGCCCTGAGCGCGCCGCCCGCCGCACCGAGGGCGAGGAAGGTTCCAACGAGTGCCTTGGCAGTGATCGGCATAATTTCAGACACGCTAGCCCATAGCGCTGATCCGACTGCAGCACCAGCGCTGAGCGCCTCCGGGCTGACAAGCTCACGCCGCGGGTCGGGCCTGCCCTTGCCCTTGTCCGCTGCACGTCGCGCTCTCGCTGCCGTCGAGGCGTTGCGGGCAGGCGGCTTCCCTTGTGCCGATGTCGCGGGTGGCTGGCCTGATTTGCTGCCACCACCCCCGTCTAGTTTCCCAGCGCTTGTACCTTCGCGATCGTCTGCTTCACCTGTTCCCTGGTCGCTGCCGGACGGCTGGCGACCTGACCGAGCACCTCCACGAGGCCATCAATCTGCCCGACCAACTGCCCCGAACTGCCCTGCAACGCGCCGGCCACGAGCGTCCGCGCCTGGCTTGCGTCCTCCCTCGCCGCAAGCAACTTGGCCTGCGCTTCATCCAACTTCTGCGATGCAGCGGCCAACTGCGCGATGATCTGCGCCGCGCTCACATTCCCTCCCCTGGTGCCAACGTCCAGCACTCACCAGGCGTGATCAGTCGGAAGCAGCTTACGCAAGGTGGCCTCATGCATGCATGCCCGTGACTGCCTCCAGCGGCCAAGATCGAGCAGTGCAGCCCCACGCCTGACCGCCGAACCCCGACAGCGGTCACCGTGTGGGCGAGTAGCCATGGCGGTCCGGCCGACCCGATAGTCACCATGACGCAAGACAATCGGCCAATTCCCGACAGGGCCTTTCTGACGCGCAGGGAAATTGCCCCGGCCGCTACCATGGGTGGCGCACGCGCGCCAAGATCAGTTGTTTCGGTGATCGACGCGCAACACGCTGCGTGGGGCAGCCCAGCTTGACTGAAAAGGCCAGACTCATCCGCCCCACCGCAGTCCCGGCGCGCTCGGGCACGTCCAACGCGACGTGTGGCAATGACGGTGACCGGTCGGCAGTTAGGTAATCGAGTGAGCGGGAAGCCCGCGACGCCTGGCGCGTCGCCCTACGACACGGCCCCGATGACCCAGGTCCGGCAGGTGCGGGATGCGCTGCTACGAGAATTCGGCGGTCTGATAGACCTCGAGGATCTCGCCAACAAGTCAGTTGCGGATCGCGAGCAGGCATTTCTGTCGAGGGCCCTGGCCGCCCTGACGGTTCGCGACCTGACGGGCTGCGACTCGGCAGCCGCCGCCGAGGCGGTGATCGACGGCCGGGACGACATCGGCATCGACGCGGTGGCCATCGACAAGAACGCGTCGCATCTCTGGTTGGTGCAGTCGAAGTGGAGTGACAGCGGCAAGGGGAAGTTCGCCGTTGCCGACGCGCTCAAGTTCATTGAGGGGCTTCGCCTCATCGATGCGCGGAAGTTCGACCGCTTCAACGTCCGATTCCAGAACCTCGCGGACCAGGTCGCCGCCGTGCTCAGCAACCGAGGGTCGAGGATCACCCTGGTGCCGACCGTGATGCGGGCCGAGCCACTCGCGGACGATGTCGTGCAGCGGCTCTCCGACGCGCAGGACGAGTTCAACCAGTTCGGCAACATGCTCGACCAGCGCACCTACCTGGCCCGCGACATCTGGGGGGTGGTCTACAACGACTTCGCCGAACCGCCGATCCCGCTGACCGCCAGGATGCACGACTGGATCAGGGTCACCGAGCCCTACGAGGCATTCCAGGGGATCGTGTCGGTCGCCGACATCGCTGAGTGGTACGGCACTCACGAGGACCGCCTCTTCGACCGCAACATTCGCAAGCCGCTGGGCATCACGCAGGTCAACCAAGGCCTGATCGACACGCTGACCGCCGACCCGCACAACTTCTGGTTCTTCAACAACGGCATCACCGTGCTATGCGACACGGTGGATCCCGAGTACTTCCAGCGTGCGGCAAAGCGGGCGCCGGTCACGCTCAAGCTGGACGGGGCCAGCGTGGTGAACGGTGCGCAGACCGTCCACGCGATCCACCGGGCGTTCCGCAAGGATCCCGAGGCGATCACCGACGGCTATGTGACCGTCCGGGTCATCTCGCTCAAGAACTGCCCGCCGGGCTTCGCCGACGCGGTGACCACGGCCACGAACACCCAGAACCGCGTGGAGCGACGAGACTTCGTCGCGCTCGATGCCGTGCAGCGGCGCATCAAACAGGACTTCCTTCTCTCGCTCCAGAAGACCTACGCGGTGAAGCGCGGTGAGGAGCCCGCAGCCGAAAGCGGCTGCTCGGTGGAGGTCGCCGCCGTCGCGCTCGCCTGCGCGCACCGGAACTCCGATCTCGCGGTCCGCGCCAAACTCGGCGCGGAGCTACTGTGGGAGGAAGGCTCCCAGGGCGCCTACCACCTGCTGTTCAACGCCCAGGATCAACCTTCCGCCTACCAGATCTGGCGCAGCGTCCTCGTTCTGCGGGAGGTCGACGCCACGCTCTACCGCACAGCGAAGAACCGGCAGGCGCGGGCCGAGGCGATCGTGGAGCGCGGGAACCGGCTGATTGCACACATCGTCTTCCAACACTTGGACCTCGACGGCATCGACGAACCCGACACCGACTGGGACGCGATCCTGGCTCAGGTGCCGAGGGTGGTCGAGCGCGCCACGGACTGGCTCGTTCACCACGTCGACGCCGAATTCAAGAAGCAGCTGGTGTCCAGTACGCTTGCCGAGCCCGAGCCCTGTCGCACCCTCGCCGGCCTGGTGCTGAGAGATCTGCAGAGCGGCGCTTCGGTTCCCGACCTGCCACAGGAATACCGGCCGGTGAGGAGCATCCCCAGACAGCGCCGACGCAATGCCGTCCCCACCCTGGTCGATGCCAACCGACTTGCTGAGGGCACGCCACTGACGTTCCGGGCAATCGGGCAGCCCGAGCGGGACGCACTGGCCGCCTGGCTCGCGGCCGACTCGAATCGGGGGGCCGCGACCTGGGTCAACCAGCGGGTGCGACCGCTCCTTTGGGCCGCCGACGGGAAGCGCTACTCCCCATCCGGGCTGGTGCAGAAGATGTGGCGGTTGGCGGAGTGGAGCAAGGCGCCCGTCGCTGCCCAGGGAACTGCCCGATGGTGCGACGCGGAGGGGAGGTCCCTGTCGAGGCTGGCACTGGACACCCGGAACGACGACGACCTCGGCGACCTTGACGAGGACGCATGAGCCCCATCCATCACGAGTCCGCCTTCGGGGACGCGATCGTCGCCGCGCTCCTCGCCAACGGCTGGGAACGCGGCGACAACGCCGACTACCGCCCCGAACTCGGCCTCGACACCGCCCAGCTCCTCACCTTCATCGGCGCCACCCAGGCCGCCGAGTGGAAGGAACTGATCGCCTTCTACGGCGACGACCAGGCCGCCGCACAGCGCGGGTTCGTCAAGCGCCTCGACCAGGCCATCGCCACCGACGGGCTGCTCGACGTGCTCCGCAAGGGCGTGAAGGACCACGGGGTACGCATCCGGGTCGCCTACTTCAAGCCGTCCTTTGTCGAGTCCGACGCGATCCTCGCCGACTACCGGCACAACCGGCTCACCGTCGTGCGGGAGCTGGCGTACGCGACCAAGCAGGCCGACCGGGGCAACCGGCTGGACCTCGCGCTGTTCCTCAACGGCATCCCGGTGGCTACCGCGGAGCTGAAGAACCCACTGACCGGCTCGGGCGTCGAACACGCGAAGGAGCAGTACCGCACCGATCGCGACCCGACCGAGCTGATCTTCTCGCGTCGGGTGATCGCCAACTTCGCCGTCGACCCCGACCGGGTCTTCGTCACCACCCAGCTGCGCGACAAGTCGACCCGGTTCCTGCCCTTCGACACCGGCTCGGCGGGGCCGGGTCGGCCCGGCGGCAGGGGCAACCCGCCCGCCACGGAGCACGGGAAGTACGCCACCTCCTACCTGTGGGAGCAGATCTGGCAGCGGGACAACTGGCTCGAACTGCTGGAACGCTTCGTGCACCTGCACAAGGAGAAGGGCGCCGACGGGCGTACCCGAAAGTCTCTGATCTTCCCCCGCTACCACCAGTGGCACGCGGTGCGGAAGCTGGCGGCGCACGCGGCGCGGCACGGTGCCGGCCACAACTACCTGATCATGGCCTCGGCGGGCTCGGGCAAGTCGAACACCATCGCCTGGCTCAGCCACCGCCTGTCGTCCCTGCACGCCCACCGTGACGTGGCCGAACTGGACCCTGGCGCGGTCGCCGCCGGCCTCAAGCCGGGCTCCCCCGTCTTCGACAAGGTCGTCATCATCACCGACCGGCGGAACCTCGACGCCCAACTGCGCGCGACGGTCGGCAGCTTCGAGCAGACCGCCGGCCTGGTGGTGAAGATCGACGAGAGGCAGGGCTCGAAATCCGAGCAGCTCGCCAGGGCGCTCTCCCGCGGGACGGGCAAGATCGTCACCGTCACGCTGCACACCTTCCCGGCCCTGGTGGACTACCTCAAGCGCAACCCCACCGAGATCCAGGGCCGGCGCTTCGCGATCGTCATCGACGAGGCGCACTCCTCCCAGTCCGGCGAAGCGGCCGGCTCCGTCCGGGAAGTGCTGCGTGACCTGGGCCTCGACGCCGACTCCGACGACCCGGGAGCAACCAGTGTTCCCGCGCCGGCCGGCACCGAGGCCAAGCTGAAGGCCAAGGCGCGCAGGCGGCACCGGGCCGCCAACCTCTCCTACTTCGCGTTCACCGCCACGCCGAAGCACAAGACCCTCCTGGACTTCGGCACGCTGGGCGAGGACGGGATGTACCACCCGTTCCACACGTACTCGATGCGGCAGGCCATCGAGGAGAAGTTCATCCTCGACCCGCTGCGCAACTACGTCACCTACGACACCTACTGGAAGCTCGTCAACGGCAACCCCGACGAGCGGAAGGTCGACCGGGCCAAGGCAAACCCGCTGCTGGCCCGGTTCGCGCTCACCCACGACTCGACCGTCGCCCAGCACGCGCAGGTCATCGTCGAGCACTTCCGCACGCACACCGCCGGCAGGCTCGGCGGGCGGGCGAAGGCGATGGTGGTCACCGCAGGCAGGCAACAGGCCGTGCAGATGGCCCGCTCGATCAGGAAGTACCTCGGCGACCTCCGCTACCCCGACCCGGGCGTCCTGGTCGCGTTCTCGGGCACCCTGAAATACGACGGGGAGGAGCTCACCGAGGCGAAGGAGAACGGCGGGCTGGCCGAAAGCGCGCTCGAAAAGGCGTTCGCGTACACCCGGGCCGACGACAAGGCCGCCCAGGCCGGCGGCGCCGGGCAGCGCGAATACCGGATCCTGGTGGTCGCGGAGAAATACCAGACCGGCTTCGACCAGCCACTGCTCACCACGATGTACGTCAACAAGACGCTGACCGGCATCGCCGCCGTACAGACCCTGTCCCGGCTCAACCGCACCCACGAGCGCAAGAGCCAGTCCGACCTGGCGGTGCTGGACTTCGTCAACGACGCGGAGGACATCAAGGAAGCCTTCCGCCCGTACTTCGAGGAAGCCGCCACCCTGCCCTCGGACCCCAACCTGCTCTACACCGCGCAAAGCAGGGTGATGTCCGCGGCGCTCCTCGTCGACGACGAGATGCTCGCCTTCGCGGCGGCCTGGCTGGCCGCCGACGAGCAGGCCGCCGGCAACACGGCGAAGTGGGAGAAGCTGCACGCCGAGCTGTACCGGCACCTCGACCCGGCGGTCGCCCGCTTCACCGAGCTGCTCGACAGCGACGACGAGGAAGAGCAGGCCACGGCCGAGACCTTCCGCGCCGACCTGAACGACTACGCGCGCAAATACAGCTTCCTCTCCGGGATCGTCCCCTACGCCGACGCGGAGCTGGAACGCCTCTACCTCTACGGGCGGCACCTGCTCAACCGGCTGCCCCGCCGCGACGACGGCGGCGTGGACATCGGCGAGGTCGACCTCAGCCACCTGCGGGTCGAGAAGACCGGCGAGCACGACGTCAGCCTCGTACCGGAGGGGCCGGCCGACATGAAGGGCTTCGGCGACGGATCCGGCGGCGCGAAGGAGTCGGAGAAGTCGCTGCTGTCGGAACTCATCGACCGGTTCAACGCGAAGTACGGCACGGAGTTCACCGAGCAGGACGTCATCAAGCCCTTCCACGAGGCGCTCGCCGACCCGAAGGTGCGGCTGGCCGCCGTCGCCAACGACGAGGAGAACTTCGGCCACGTCTTCGACCCGGTCTTCGAGGACAAGATGATGGACCACTTCGACACCACCGCCGACCTGGGCCGCAAGTACTTCGACCCGCAGCAGAACTTCCGCAGCTCGCTAAACCGCAGCGCCCGCAGCGCCGCATGGCAGATGATCCGCCGCCAGGAAGGCGTCGTGGACGACGCCGCCTGAAAAGCCACTACCGTGCGGGGGTGACAGTGCGGGCAGAGCCGATCGCCGGCCGGTACGAACTGGTCGACGAAATCAACTCCGGCGGGATGGGGCAGGTCTGGCGCGGCTACGACGCCGTCCTCGACCGTGAGGTCGCCGTCAAGCTGATCCGCGCGGACGTCATCGCCTCCGCCGAGCAGGCCGAGGAGTTCGCCAGGCGCTTCCGCCGCGAGGCCCGCGTCACCGCCCGCATCCAACACCACGGCGTCCCCCAGGTGTACGACGCCGTGCTCGACAGCACCTACGACCAGGTCTACCTGGTCATGGAGCACGTGCGCGGCACCTCGCTGCGCGCCTACATCGACCCACTCCGACCGTTGCCCATCGACTGGGCGGCGGCGGTCGCGGCGCAGATCTGCACGGTCCTCTCCCACGCCCACGCCGTCCCTGTCGTACATCGGGACCTGAAGCCGGACAACGTCCTGGTGTCCGACGCCGGCGCGGTCAAGGTGCTCGACTTCGGCATCGCCGCCATGCTCCGCACCGACGTCACCCGCCTCACCGTCACCGGCAGTGTCATCGGAACGCACCACTACATGCCGCCGGAGCAGATCCAGGGCGCGCGGATCACCCCGCAGAGCGACCTGTACGCCCTCGGCTGCGTGCTCCACGAGTTGCTCGTCGGCAGGACCGTCTTCGCCGGCGGTAACGAGTTCGAGCTGATGCGGCAGCACGTCTCCGAGACGCCTCTGCCACTGCGCAAGCTGCGACCGGACGTACCGGAAGCCCTGGACGAGTTGGTTCTCCAGCTCACCGCCAAGGCGCCCGAGCACCGCCCCCGGGACGCGTACGACGTCTACGAACGGTTGCTGCCGTTCCTCCCCGCCCCGGGGTCCCATCCTCCGTCGGCCGGACACTGCCCGACCGGCGTGCCGGACCCCACGCTGCTGTACCGCCGCCCCAACGCGCCACGGCTGCGGCCGGAAGCCCCGTCCGTGCCAGACCCGCGTGAGCGCCCCGTCCCGTCGCAACCGTCCGCCGGTGGCCCTCCGACGGACCTGCGGGGAGCGATCCACGGCGCGGTGTCCCGCTCCAACGACCTGCTCGCCGAGGAGCGGTACACGCAGGCGGCGGAAGCGCTGCAACAGGTCATCGAACCGGCGGCAGCCGTGCTCGGCGTCGAGAGTCCCCGGGTCCTCGCCCTCCGTCAGCGGCGAGCGGCCATCCTCGTCATCGGCGGTGACTTCCGCCAGGCCCTGCCGGAGTTCGATGCCCTGTACTCGGCTTTCGCACGCACCGGAGGGCCGACCGGTGACGACGCGCTGGCCTGCCTACGCCAGGCCGCGCACTGCCGGGCGGAGCTGGGCCAGTCCACCGCCGCGCTGCGCCGGTTCCGGCAGGTGCTCACCCACGTCCGTGCCGCCGAGGGTGACGTGTCCTCCGACGCCCTGGAACTACGCCGCAACATCGGCATGCTGCTGCTCGCCGAGGGCAGCGTCGAACAGGCGGTGGCCGAGCTGGTGCCACTGCACGAGGACCTTTCGCTGGTCTACGGGCCGGACCACGAGGAGACCCAGGAGATCTCCGACCTTCTCACCCGGCTACGCCGCACCGGCGGTACGCGTCGGCGGACCCCTGACGACATCGGGCCAAGCGGGCTTAGCTGTTAGCTGAGCTGGGAGGTCGCGTCATGTCGGCGGCGGTTCCAACCGCTCGAAGCTCTCCATGCCGGCGAGTTCGAGCACCTTGGTCCGGGTCGCCGGGCAACCCTGCCAATCTGGTCGTCGATCTGACGGCCGGTCGGCACGGCACCCTGCTTCTCATACCAGGAGTAGAGGTTCACGGTGAGGTTGGCCATCGTGCCCGTCACGGAGCCGATCCCCTCAGCGTCGGCAACTGGCCGTCCAGGTAGGCACACACCTCCTTCGCCGACACCGGCGTCGAGCCACCGGCGTGCGGTGCTGCGCCGAGCAACGCCGCGGACATCCACGGGTTGACGCTGCCGTCGCGGAAGACGGTCGCGGCGAGGCTCCTCCCGGGCGCAGCGACCGCCGGATCGTGGTGCAGCCGGCGACCGGATCCGCCAACAGCACCATAGAAGGGCGTGTGGCGCGACGCATGATGGCATGCCGATCAGATGATGGCATCCGGGTGCGTCGCGGCTACCTGCCGCCTCCAGAACTTTCGGCGAGGAGGCGATCCGCTTCTGATGCGATCGCACTCAATTCGCGAGCGGCATTTCCGCGCGCGAGGTCAGCGCCGAGAACCTCGTCCTGCGCCGCTTCGACCCCGGCGAGGAACACATCCATGGGCGGGTCGATGATCTCCCAGAGCTGCCGGCGCGCATCGGCCGCGATCTTGTCAGCGTGCCCCATGATCTCAGTGACGAACGCCGCGTGCTGACGCTCGCTCTCGAGCTGAGCCCTACGCACTTCGCGTTCGCCTTTCCAGACCTCGTAGCCCGCCAGGCCGATCTGTATCGCGAAACCGCCGATCTTGGCGGCCTTGCCGATGTTGTCAGCGACCTTCAGCGCTTCCCAGGGCTTGAACTTCTTCCCGAACAGGTGGCCGACGTTCTTGACGACGTTGTGGCCGACCGACCCCGACGCGTTCTTGAGGCCGTCGCCTGCCCCCCACCAATTCTGACCCTTCGTGATCTGATCGGCGACCCCACGCCAGTCCACTGTCGACGTCAGTCGGTCCCGCGTGGCCTGGTCCGAGGGCATGACCCCCAGGCCGTCCGGCGTTCCCAGCGCGACGTTGCCCGAGGGATGAAGAAGGTGCTGAGCTCGATTGCTGTCGCCGATCTCCAGCAGCCGTTCCGACAACTTGTCGAGCTGCATCTCGGTCAGCCTGTTGATCGCGTGAGCGAATTGCTCGGCATGACGGTCGAGTGCCTCCACAAGCCTCGCCTCCGCCGCGTCGAGAGCATCTCCCGCCCGTGAGCCGTCAGCGGGAAGACTCGTCGCCGTATCGACGAACGCCGTCACGTTGACCAGGCACGCTGATTTGAACTCCGCCTCGGCCGCGAGGAAAGACCTCTCGATCATGTAGCGACGGTCGGAAACCGCGGAACGCTGCGCGGCGAGCAGGCCGAGCGCGTCCTGCGATTGGGGGTCTTCCGCGAACATCTGTTGTGCCTCGTCACACAGCTGGCGAATAAGGTGCAGTGGCTGCCGGAGCTGAGCGAGCTGCCCCCGGTCCTCACTGATCTTGTTGACCTGCAAGCGCAACTCGTCGATGCCGGAACGCGTTCGAAGCGCGTCGGCCCGGGGACCGCCATCCAGACTCCGCAGGTAATAGACGGAGTCCACTTCCGCGATCGGGAGATTGAACGCCGAGGTGCCGAGCGCGTCCTGTACAGCCTTGTCGCGCACGCCCTCAGCCGCCGCCTGCTTGCCGGCCTGCGTGATCACCACGATCATCTGCCCGAACAACTGGAGATCGTTCGCCAGGTGCCGCAGGTAGTCCCTGGATGCGTCGTCGAAGAGGTTCACGGTGATGACGAACAGGATGAAATCCGCCTCACCGATCGCACCGACGGCCAACTCGTCGTGGCTCCGCAGACCCGACTGGACACCTGGCGTGTCGACGAGCGCCACCGCGCCGTCCCACTCGTACTCGGTGACGGCGTCGGTAGCTATGTCCGCGTCAATGACGGGTTCCACATCCCCGTCGGTCAACGCTTTGATCAGGCTCGACTTACCACTGCTGAATTGACCGGTGAGAACCATCCGCGGCTTCTGCCGGGATTGCATGCGTGCGCGGGTGAGAAGCTCCCCAGCGAGCACGCCGGAATTAGATCTCAACACGTGCTGCAAGCGTGACATCAGCTCCTGCGCACGCGATGGCAGTTCATGCACGAGAACGTTCGTCACGAGGTGCCTCCTTCGTCCGTTTCCTTGATTCGCACGTCGACCCCGGTGTGCACGCGTGCAAGAGCGCGCCATGCTTCCCAGACACCCGGGGCGACGGGCTCGTTCAGGGCTATGTCCAGGCTGTCCGGGCCCGTCTCGTGGACAGTCACCTCGCGATCCGCCAGGTGCCGGATGATCTGGAGCGCGTTGGCGCTCGCCGATGAGTGCGCCGACGTGGGCACGATTCGTTCCACGCACTCCGCCGCCGGGGAGAGCGTGAGCTCACTGAGATTTGGCTCCGAGACCTCGACCGCGATGCCCGCACCCCGCCAGCGGGTCGCACGGACGACGGCCGACGCCACCCGCTCCCGGCCCGTGCAGCGCAGCAGCTCACGACCGAGTTCGGTGTCGATCCGGGTGATCGCCGGCTCGACCTCGTCCGACGCGACACGCTGCAGCACCGCGATGGACCGCTCGAGCACGGCACAGGCCGCGTACTGCCGGGCGACTTCGTCCTCGACCGCATCGAGCCAGTCTCGCCGCACCCGGTCGCCCTCCGGCACGAGATCCTCCCGGAGCTTCATGAGCAGCTCCGACATCTGGTCGCGGACCTTCCGGCGGCGGCGCTCACGAACTTCCGCGGCGCTTCGGAACACTTCGTCACCGATCCAGTCGATGAACCGGTCGAGCCCGAGGAAACTGACGGCGAGTCCGATGACGCCGCCGGCGACCATACCGATCGCGGTCCCGAGACCAGGCGTCAGAAAGGTGCCGGCGACCGCGCCGGCCTTCGCGCCGAGTGCGAGCCCGCCCAGTCCCACGGCGAGACGCCCACCAGCCTTGACCGCGCGATTGCCCCAGACCGCGCCTCTTCCCTCGAGGTCACGGAAGCCACTGACGCCGAGCCCCGCCCAGTCGTCGGCCACATCGATCGCGACGCCATTCAGGTCGGCATTCAGTCGCTGCCCGGCGTCAGCGACGGACCGCTCGACTTCCTTGCGGAGGACGGCGATCTCGCGGTTCAGCCGTTCGTTGATCTCGTCGAGATCCTGGTCGACGTCGACGCTCTCGGCCCAGCGCTCACGGGCGGTGATGGCTGCCGCGAAGGCCGCTTTGATCTCCTCGTGCGCATCGTCCACCCGCCGGAAGGCGCGCTTACGGAATTCGAGCTGCATCCCCATGCTCGCCGTGAGCGCCGAGGACGCCGTGACGTGTGCGTCCGCCAGGGCGCTGGCGGCGTCCAGGAGCGCGAGACGCAGGCTGTCGCAGATACTGACGATGCGCCGCTGTTCGACGGTGCGGTCCGATTGGAAGCGGAGCGCGCTGATCAGGGAGTCGATCCGGCTGTTGGCGTGCAGGGTGTGGGATTCGTCGGCGCCCAGCGAACCCGAGCGTGCCAGTTGGGCCGCCTGGGCGTGAATCGCCACCGCGTCGATGTAACGCCCACCGGCGCGCAGAAGGTGACGGCGGATCGGCGCCAGGTTCCCTTCCGCGTCACCTCCGAACACAAGTCCGGGTTCTTCGAGCATGTCCAGCAGCCCGATCTCTTTCGTGACGTCGGTGAGACAGTTCAGAGCCACGAGGATCGGCTTGCCAAGGTCCGACAGCCGTTCCAGCGCACGCCCGGTCTGTTCCTGCGTCGCTTGATCGGTGGCCACCCAGAGGATCAGATCCGCGTCGGCAACCTGACCGAACGCAACCTCGTAGTCCTCTCCTCCGTCCATGGCGCCGACACCCGGGGTATCGACGATCTCGACGCCGATCTCTTTCGCGACCCGGACACAGGAATCTCGGGAGTATCGCTGCCTACCATCGCCGACGCGCTCCCCATCGCCGGCCGACAGATACTCGAACAGAGTGCTCTTGCCGGCCATCGTCCGGCCCATCAGGACGACGCGGAACGGCCGTTCGACATCACGGTCCGCAAGGGACTCACAGACAGCTTCAAGGCGTACCGCGCTGTGGCGCAGAAACCCGACGGCATCCCCGAGCGACCGGCGATGTTCACTGGCGCCGAGCCACACATCGATCTCCTGCGATGCCCGTGTCAGCTCGCGAGACACCTCTCGCCCGCCGGTGACCAGGAACGCCCGGAACGCAGCGGGCACGGTCGACGACGACTCATCCGCCCCGAAGATCCGCTCTCGTGCCGAATCCTGACCCGACGTACTGGGCTGGCCGGAAATCCGCCAGGTCACGGGTAGACCTCCGCCTTGATGGACATTTGGGGCAGCGAGCGCAAGGTGCGAGCCTGCACCTCCCGCTGTGACCATGCAACCGCTGCGCGCAGGCCGGCTGTCGTCATTTCACGCAGCCGCCCGCGCTCCCGACTCCCAAAGAGCATGAGCTCCGAAATTGCGCACACCGACATGCGGGGTTCCAGGGGGTAAGGCACTGCCGGACCAGGCAAGCCAGAGGTAGCACCCTACGGATCCTCCCGCTGTCATTGTCGGCTCCGCCTGAAGACTGGTTCAGGCACAGATTCTGTGAGTTGTGCTCGCGGGTAGTTCGGGTTGGGTGCCGGGGTGGAGATCATCGTGGCGTTGCTGCCGCATCTGGTTGCCTGGTGGGGCGGGCGGGACTCGAACCCGCGACCGAGGGATTATGAGTCCCCTGCTCTAACCGGCTGAGCTACCGCCCCAATACCGCGCCGGATCTTATCCCGCCCGGTGGATCACCGGCCAGCACGAAACGGCGCCGTCGCTCATCGGCGTCGCCGGCGTAGCAGCACGATGGGCAACGCGAGGATAACAGTGAGCAGCCATCCCACCGCGATGACGCCCCACAGCCAGCCCTCGTCGCTCTCGGCCGTCTCGGTGATGAACATGCCGAGGGTCAGCAGGAAGGTCCCCCCGCCGATCGCCAGCGCGGCGAGGCCGCTGACGACCATCAGCGGGATCTCCCACCAGGAGCGCTTCGCCGGCTCCCGCCGTTCGGTGCCGGCAGCGGCCTGCGGCTGCGGGATGCGGTCCGGGTCGCGGGCCGGCATGGCCACCTGCCGGTCGGCCGGCACCTGGGAGTCGATCACCCGGATCGCCCCGGGGTGCAGGTCGAACATGGTCGGTTCGATCCGCATCGAGATGGCGTCGTCGCCGATGAGCTGCCGGGCGCCGTCGGGCCAGGTGAGCATGAGGGCGCATTCGGCGTACCGCACGGTGAGCGGGCCACCGCGGCCGAGCCAGCTCACCCCGTCCACGCCGACGTGCAGCTCGCCGTCGCCTTCCTTCTCCCGGTAGGGGGTGCCGGCGACCGTGTCGGGCGAGCGGGTGGGCGCTGCGACGAAGCCGGCCCAGTCGGCCCGGTGCCCCTCGGGAACCATCAGCAGCGCTCCGGCCAGCACCTCGCGGGCCACCTCGTGCACGTCGTCCGTGCTGACGTCCTTCAGCTCGGCGCGGTGCTCGTCGACCGTGAGGTTGCGCTCCCCGGTGAGCACGTTGAAGGCGTACGACGGCAGCCGCGCCGCGTCCACCTCGGCGGTGCCGAGGAAGTCCTGCCGCTTCGCCACGACGGCGTCGAGGTCGGCCTGTTCGATCCGGCCGACCCGGAGCTTGGCGAGCGTGTCGACGAAGCCGCCGAGCACGGCGTCCTGCTTCTCCGGCAGCGCGTCGGCCAGCGCCCGCAGCGTCGCGTGGCCGTCGCCGCGCGGCTCGTAGCCCGCCGTCGTCTGGTAGGAGAGCCCGGCGTCCTGGCGCAGCGCCCGGTACAGCTCGCGCTCCAGCACCCCGGCGAAGACGCTCGCGGCGGTCCGGCGCCGCACGACGGCGTCCAGCACCACCGCCCGCGAGCCGCCGACGAAGTACGCGGGGGTCTGCGGCAGCGCCGACGACGCCGCCGGCACCGGCTGCCGTACGCCCTGGGGCAGCGTCAGGCGCAGCCCGGCGGGGACGGCCTTCCCCGCGATCCAGAGCACCGCGTTCTCCCGGGTGAACCAGCGGGCCGCCCACTGCCGCAGGTCGTCGGCGGTCAGCGCGGAGAGCCCCCACTCCGGGTAGCTGGTGATGCCGAAGTCGCGGGCGCCGTGCCGCCACAGCGGGATGTCGTCGACGGCGGCCGTGCCCCGGCTGCTGTACTCGGTGCGCAGGA
The DNA here is from genome assembly GCF_035920365.1 of Micromonospora sp. NBC_01740. Lineage (NCBI taxonomy): Bacteria > Bacillati > Actinomycetota > Actinomycetes > Micromonosporales > Micromonosporaceae > Micromonospora > Micromonospora sp. NBC_01740. Next base: position 7,162,556 of record NZ_CP109150.1, read on the forward strand.
TCTCCTTCTCCACGTCGAGCCGACCGGTCGGCAGCTCGGTCAGGTTGGCGCAGACCGAGGTGAGGAAGGTGGCGATGTCCTGCGCGGAGCCCTGCATGTGGAACGTGGTGAACACCGGCGCGGTGGCACCGTTGACGTGGTAGTCGGCCAGCCCGAGGGGGGCCAGCGCGAGGTGTTCCAGCAGGTGGGTGATGCCGCTGCGGGCGAGCGTCTCGTCGGCGGTGCCGACCCGGAAGGTCAGCCCGGCGCGCATCGGCCCGCCGGTGGGGGCGAGCAGCGTGGGCACCCCGTCCACGTCCAGTTCCTGGATCATGACCGCCCACCCTTCGCGTACGCCTTGTCGCGGAACCGCTGGAACTGCTTGGTCGCGTCGCCGTCGATGTAGCCGAACATCGCCTCGTCGCCGAGCGGCCCCATGGCCGCGAACTGCTGTGCCGCCGCCTGGTACTCGTCCAGCAGGCAGAAGGCCATCGCGAAGACGCTGCGCACCCAGACCCAGCCCCAGTCGTTGCGGAACTCGGGGTGCCAGACCGACTGCTGCGCCGCCTGGTGGATCTCGCGCTGCACGTGCGCGCCGCGCAGGTGGGCGCTCGCCTCGCGGAGGTCGTCGTGGTCGAGCGCCTCCTCCAGGTGGGCCTCGACCACCAGCACCGCGTTCGGGGCGCCGGGCGGGGCGGCGTCGGCGCACTCCCGGGCGAAGCCGTGCGCCCGCTCCCAGGTGCCACTCCACTTGGGACAGAACTGTTGCAGCAGCGAGGCCTGGGCCGGCAGGTGGTGCGGGTGGTGCTTGGCGAGCTGGTCGTAGCGGCGGCGGGCCTCCGCCTGGCCGAGCTCCAGCCCGCGCGCGTTGGTGATCCGCTGCGTCCAGGCCGCCGCGTCGTCCGGGTACCGGGCGGTGACGTCGATCAGCACCTGCTCGGCGCGCCGCAGGTGGGCGTGGAACTGGGCGAACTGGTCCCGGCTGACGTGCTGCGCCCGGTAGGACGAGCGGATCCGCCAGCCGGCGCGGATCAGGTGCGACCCCAGCAGGGCGCCGGCGAGCGCGTCGTCGGGCCGCTGCGCCAGCACCTCACGCAGGAACTCCTCGATGTCCTCGGCCTCGCCGGCCTCGCCGACGAGGAAGGTCCGGCCGTGCGGGTCCTGCCCGTCGACGAGCGCGCGCAGGGCCGGCCAGTCGCGCGCCGCGAGGGCCGCGCGCACCTGACCGACCTGGGGGTACGCCGCCGCAGCGTCGAAGTCGGGCGGCGGAAGGGGTGCGGGCATGGCGAGGAGCATAAGTGATCTTCAACGGGACGTGACCCTCCGTTCAGCCGGTACGCAGCTCCGACAGGACGGCCCCGGCGGCCCGCCAGCCGCTGGCGAGAGCGCCCTGGATGGAGGGGCTGTCCCGGTGGTCCCCGGCCACGAACAGGCCCTCCCCCAGCGCCACCGGCTTGCGCAGCCGCCCCTGCGGCGGGGGCGCGGCGGGCAGCGCGTCGGGGATGGACACCGTGGTCAGGTGGGTCCAGTCCGCCGTGGACCGGCCGTAGAGCCGGGTGAGTTCCGCCCGTACCGTCGGCTCGGGCGGGGCCGACGGGCCGACCACCGAGGTGGCGACCAGGTGCCGCCCTGCCGGCGCGTACGTGGGCGCGGCCCTGCTGACCACCACCGTGTTGGCGACGATCTCGCGCCGGTCGCCGTCGAGGAGCAGGATCGGCTCGTCAAGCGGCGGCTCCGGCGCGCTGTGGTAGTAGGTCGTGTAGGCGTGCGTGCGTACCGCCGGCAGACCCGGCAGCAGCGTGGCCGCCGCCGGCGGGTCCACGGCGACCACGACGGCGCGGCAGCGGAGGTCGCCGGCCTGGGTGCGGACCCGGCCGGGCGCGACCTCGGCGACCGGGGTGTCGAGGTCGATCAGCTCCGCCGGGAGCGGGTCGGCGACGGCGCGGGGCAGCGCGGCCATCCCCTCGGCGGGCAGGCCGATCCGGCCCCGGGCGAAGGAGCGCAGCACCATGGCGAGCACGTGGCTGGAGGTCTCCAGTTCGCGGTCGATGAGGACCCCGGACAGGAACGGCCGCAGCAGCTCCTCGACGATCGTGTCGGAGAGGCCGGCGCGGCGCAGCGCGGCCTCGGTGGTGGTCTCCTGGGCGGCGAGCAGCCGTTCCTTCGGCAGGGTGGCGCAGCCCGTGGCGAGCGCGGCGAACCGTAGCCGGTCGAGCAGGGAGCCCACGCCGGCCAGCGCGGTGCCGGGCGCGCCGGTGGGTTCGCGCAGCGGGTTCACCAGACGGGCCAACCGGTCGCCCCTGCGCACCAGCACGCCGGACGTGAAGTGTCCGAGGCGCAGCCGGTCGACGTCGAGCAGGGCGCCGATCCGGGGGTACGCGGTGTTGAGCACCTGGAAGCCCCGGTCCAGCAGGTAGCCGTCTACGGCGTCGGTGGCGACCCGGCCGCCGAGCCGGCCGCCGGCCTCCAGCAGCCGCCACGGCACACCCGCGCGGTGCAGCCGCCGGGCCGCGGCGAGCCCGGCCAGGCCGCCGCCGACCACGACGACATCGGTCTCGGCGAGCATCGCGCACCTCCCGCTCTCCGCCAGTCCGGGACAGCCGGCCCGGCCACTCACCTACCCACGAGTCGACGCACCGATCGACGCAGCGGGAGTCCAGGTCGACAGCGACCATCCTGCCGGGCGAGCGGCCCGGGGGTGGGCGAAACAGGTCGTCCCGCACCTGGCGGGCACGATCTTCGCCACGACGGATCCGGGCGACGGCCGGCAGGCGCGCGACGACCGGCAGACACGGGGCGGGAACGGCGAACGCCCGCCGGCGTGGCCGACGGGCGTCTGGTGTGGAAGCTCCCCCGTTTGGACTCGAACCAAAAACCTGCCGGTTAACAGCCGGCTGCTCTGCCAATTGAGCTACGGGGGACCGCTGTGTCGTCCGGTGCCGATCTCGCTGCGCCGTGCGACGGCACAAGAGTACAGGATTCCGGGGGGTGTTGGTCCAGGGGGTTACCGCTTCGATCGGCGCCCGCGCACACGACAATAAACCCGGACAAATCGTCATCCCGGCACAAGGAGGTATGAGCGGAGAGCAGGATGGGTAGTTAGCTGCAGACAGAGAAGGCAGGCGCGATTTGGTCGCCTCCGGCGGGGTAACCGTCGGTCGACGGCGCGTCAGGTACGGAAGGAGCCGCCATGCGCGGAAAGATGATGTTCCTTGGCGGGCTGGCTGCGGGATTCGTCCTGGGCGCCCGTGCCGGTCGGGAGAAGTACGAGGAGCTGGTGATCCGGGGCCGCAAGGTGCTCGACCACCCGACCGTCCAGGAGGCGGCCGGTGTCGCGCAGGCCCAGGCGACCCGCCTCTACAGCGAGGGCAAGGACAAGCTCGGCCAGTCGAAGCTGGGCGAGAAGCTCAACAGCAACGGCCACAAGCAGGAGCTGACCGCCGCCGACGACGCGTTCGCCGGCACGCCGGCCACGGTCGGCGCGAAGAGCTCCACCGGGTCGTCGAGCACGGCCTCGGCCTCCGGGTCGACGTCGACCACCGCCACGCCCCGTAGCAAGCCGTCCAGCTCGGGCACCAACGGCAGCACCCTCTGATCGCACCTTCGCGCGGGCCGGTCGCCTCCGGGCGACCGGCCCGTTCGTGTGCGGGCCCCGACTTCGGCCCGCCCGGGTGCTACCCCGGGGCGGTCAGTCCTTGCTGGTGAACGCGGCGTCGAAGGCCGCGGCCGGGGCGTCGAAGGCGAGCCGGCGGACGAACTGCAACGCCTCCGGGGCGCCGACGAGGCGGTCCATCCCGGCGTCCTCCCACTCGATCGAGATCGGGCCGGCGTAGCCGATCGCGTTCAGGGCCCGGAAGCAGTCCTCCCAGGGCACGTCGCCGTGGCCGGTGGAGACGAAGTCCCAGCCGCGCCGCATGTCCGCCCACGGCAGGTGCGAGGCGAGCCGGCCCCGCCGCCCGTCCCCGGTGCGCACCTTCGCGTCCTTGCAGTCGACGTGGTAGATCCGGTCGGCGAAGTCGAAGATGAAGTTCACCGGGTCCAGCTCCTGCCAGACGAAGTGCGACGGGTCCCAGTTCAGCCCGAACGCGGGCCGGTGCCCGACCGCCTCCAGCGCCCGCTTCGTCGTCCAGTAGTCGTACGCGATCTCGCTCGGGTGCACCTCGTGGGCGAAGCGCACGCCCACCTCGTCGAAGACGTCCAGGATCGGGTTCCACCGGTCGGCGAAGTCCTGGTAGCCGCGCTCGATCATCGACGGCGGCACCGGCGGGAACATCGCCAGCGTGTGCCAGATCGACGAGCCGGTGAAGCCGACGACGGTGTCCACCCCGAGCTTCGCCGCCGCCCGCGCGGTGTCCTTGATCTCCTCGGCGGCGCGGCGGCGTACGCCCTCGGGCTCGCCGTCGCCCCAGATCCGGGCGGGCAGGATGCCCTGGTGCCGCTCGTCGATCGGGTGGTCGCAGACGGCCTGGCCGACCAGGTGGTTGGAGATCGCGAAGACCTTCAGGTTGTGCTTCGCCAGGGTCTCGCGCTTCCGCTCGACGTACGAGTCGTCCGCGAGTGCCCTGTCGACCTCGAAGTGGTCGCCCCAGCAGGCGATCTCCAGCCCGTCGTAGCCCCACTCGGAGGCGAGGCGGCAGACCTCGTCGAACGGAAGATCGGCCCACTGGCCGGTGAAGAGCGTGATGGGTCGCGCCATGGTGCTTCTCCCCTGTGGTGATGGGGATTCCGTGGGTATGTGACCGGGGCGAGGGTGACCGGGCAGGGCCGGTGCGCGGCGGGCCACGGCGGGACACCGGTGGGTACGCGTGCGCACCTGGACCCGCCGGGTTGCGCCTCCCGCCGGTCACCGGCAACCGCCACGGTCGCCGCCCCCCACTCTAGTGCCTCGTCACGCAGCCTTGAACGGGTGATCCATGGCTCCGTGGGCGGTGGTGGCCGCCGGCGGTCCGCGGGCGAAGGAGTCGTACGGACGCTGTCGAGCTGAGTCGTCTGTGACGTCAGGTGGGGTGACGTCCGGGCCGCGCTGTGCACCGGACGGCGATGAATCGTCTACGACATCAGCTCGACAGCGTTCCGCGTGTGGATCCTCCGCTCGTCAGCGGATGCGGATGCCGACGGGCGGCAGGGTCCACTTCTGGTTGGCGTTGGTGTGACAGGTCCACAGGTGCACGGCCTGACCGTCCGCCGGGTTGTTGCCCGAGACGTCCAGGCACTTGCCGGTCTGCGGGTTCTTCAGGGTGCCGTCCGCCTGGGCCGACCAGTTCTGCGCCCCCGTGCCGTTGCACGTCCACAACTGGATCTTCGTACCGTCGGCCGACGCGCCGCCGGAGACGTCCAGGCACTTGCCCAGCGCCTTCACCGTCGAGTTCGGCGTCACCGTCCACGTCTGCGCGGCGGACCCGTTGCAGCCGTGGATCTGGATCTGGGTGCCGTCGGCCGTGGCGCCGTTGCGCACGTCCAGGCACTTGCCGCCCAGGCCACGGATCGGGCCGGTGCCGGTGCCGCCGCTCCCCTTGACCAGGGTGAAGTCGTCCACGTCGAAGAGCCCCGTGCCCGAGCCGGTGAAGGTCAGGTAGAGCGTGCCGGTGCCGGACGGCACACCGGAGAGGGCGGCCGTGACGTCGGCGAAGGTGTTCCAGCCGCCGGTGTTCGGCACCGCCACCGAGCCGAGGACGGTGCCGGTCGCGGAGCCCGTACGCACCTGGATGGTGCCGCCCGGCCCGCCGGAGACGACCCGCGCCCGCAGCGACGTCGTGCCGGTCAGGTCGAGCCCGGCGTACGCGGCCCAGTCCCCGGGGTCGATGTGGCCGAGGGTCTGCCCGCCGTTCGCGCCGGCCTTGGTGAACGGCGAGACCCCGGAGGCGGAGCTGAACGCCTCGGCCTGGACGGTGTTCCCGACCGGCGGGTTGACGCCGAGTTCCTTGATCCGGATGTTGCGGAACGAGGCGTCGTCGCCGGTGCCGTGGTTCTGGAGCCCGATGTGGCCGGCGAGCGAGCGGACCGGGTCGGTGTTGGTGAAGTCGTTGATCTTCACGCTGTTCAGGAAGACCTGGAGGCGCTCGCCCTCGACGAGCAGCTCGTAGGTGTTCCACTCCCCCGGCGGGTTCAGCGCCGCGTCCCGGGCGGCGATGTCGGCGGACTTGAAGGTGTAGACGGCGCCGGTCGTGCGGTCGGCCGCGTCCGTGGCGTCGATCTGCGCCTCGTAGCCGTTGTTCACGGCCGACCAGGGGTCGCTCGACGGCGGAAAGCCGATGAAGACGCCGGAGTTGTCGTCGCCGGCGAGCCGCCAGTCCAGCTTCAGCGAGTAGTTGGTGAACTGCTTCGCGCTGTACCAGTACAGGCCCATCCCGCCGACCGAGGTGAGGGTGGCGTCGGCGTTGCTGAAGCTGCCCGGCCCGGCCTGGGACCAGCCGGTGGTGGAGCCGTTGTAGAGCGGCGTGTAGCCGGTCTCGGGCCGGCAGTCGGCCTTGGCCCGGCCGGCCGCGTACCGGATGCCGCCGAGCAGGTGGGCACGGAAGGCCGGCTCGGCGTACGACGCCTGGGTGTGCCCGCCGCCCGTGTAGAAGGACCGGCCGCCGCTGTAGGTCTTGCACCAGGAGTGCGGGTGGTCGGCGCCCATCGAGCCGCCCGAGTAGGAGGACTCGTCGAGGGTGGCCAGCACCCGGGCCGTGGACCGGGCGTTGGTCTGGTAGTTGTACCACTCGTCGGTGCGGGGCCAGGTCTGCGGCAGGTGCGCGGTCGCCGGGTGCGCCCGGTTCTCCGCCTTCACGTTGGCCTGCTGGATGGCCGGGTGCGAGGCGAAGTACGCCCCGACGAGGTTGCCGTAGAAGGACCAGCCGTACTCGGTGTCGGCGGCGGCGTGCACGCCGACGTACCCGCCGCCGGCGCCGATGTAGGACTCGAAGGCGCTCTGCTGCGTGCCGTCGAGCACGTCGCCGGTGGTGTTGAGGAAGACCACCGCCTCGAAGCGGGACAGGTTGGCGGTCGTGAACTGGGCGGCGTCCTCGGTGGCGGTGACAGTGAAGTTGTTGGCCGCGCCGAGGTCGCGGATCGCCTGGGTGCCGACCGCGATGGAGTCGTGCCGGAAGCCGGCCGTCTTGGAGAAGACCAGCACGTCGTACGGGGCGTCGGCGGCGCTGGCCGGCGTGGCCGGGGTGGTGCAGGCGAGGACGGCGAGGACGGCGGTGGCCGCGCCGAGGAGGGGTCGGAGGAGTCTGCGCATGTCGCTCTCCAATGCCGGGGCTGTCAAGGGCCTGCCGGGGCGGGGAGGGGCGTCGTGCCCCTCCCCGCCTCAGGTCAGGGCAGGGTCCACTTCTGGTTGGCGCCGGTGTGGCAGGTCCACAGGTGCACGGCCTGGCCGTCGGTCGGGGTGTTGCCCGAGACGTCCAGGCACTTGCCGGTCTGCGGGTTCTTCAGGGTCCCGTCCGCCTGGGCCGACCAGTTCTGGGCGCCGGTGCCGTTGCAGCCGTACAGCTGGATCTTCGTGCCGTCGGCGGACCCGCCGCCGGAGATGTCCAGGCACTTGCCCAGCGCCTTCACCGTCGAGTTCGGCGTCACCGTCCACGTCTGCGCGGCGCTGCCGTTGCAGCCGTAGATCTGGATCTGGGTGCCGTCGGCGGTGGCCGCGTTGCGTACGTCCAGGCACTTGCCGCCGAGCCCGACGACCGGGCCGGTGCGGGCCCCCGCCGAGCCGGTGGTGAAGGCGAACGTGTCCACGTCGTAGAGCGCGCCGGTGCCCGTGCCGGCGAACGTGAGGTAGAGCGTGCCGGTGCTGGCCGGCGCCCCGGAGATGCTGCCGCTGACCGTGGTGAACGCGTCCCAGGCGCCGGTGACCGGCACGGTCGCGGAGCCGAGCACGGTGCCCGTCGGCGAGCCGAGCCGCACCTGGAGGGTGCCGCCGGCGCCGGCCGAGGAGACCCGGGCGCTGAACGAGGTCGCGTTGTCGATCCGGTACGGCTCGAACGCGATCCAGTCGCCGTTGTTGATGTCGCCGACGGTCCTGCCGCCCTCGGCGGTGCCCTTGTCGAAGGTGCCGACGCCGGAGGAGGTCTTGAAGTGCTCCGCCTGGCGCTTGCGCGGCTGGAGGGTGTGCTGCTTGTGCGTGGTCAGCCCGCCCGCGTCGGTGTACTCGGCGTCGAAGACGGCGAAGATGTTCGCCGCGTCGTCGTGTTCACCGTCGACGGGGATGGTGATCGAGCCGGAGCAGCCGTTCTTCGAGGTGATCTGGTGGCCGTGGTTGTCGTGGCCCAGCACGTACGTCATCTTGACCTTGGTGCAGTCGATGGCGGCGTCCTCGGGGTCGGTCACCGTGATGCTGAACGGCACGGTGTCGCCGTAGCTGAACAGCTTGCCGTTGGCCGGGCTGTTGATGGTGACCGTGGGCGCGGTGTTGCCGACGCCGATCTGCACGTTCGCCGTGCCGGTCGCGCCCTGGGGGTCGCGTACGGTCAGGGTGACCTGGTAGGTGCCGTTGGCGGTGTACGTCTTGCTGGGGTTGGCCGCCGTCGAACTGGTGCCGTCGCCGAACGCCCAGGAGTAGGTGAGCGCCCCGCCCTCCGGGTCGCTGGACCCGGCCGAGGAGAAGTTCACGGTCAGCGGGGCCGCGCCGGAGGTCTTGTCGGCCGCGGCGACGGCGGTCGGCGCCCGGTTGCCGCCGGCGATGTAGTCGTAGCGGTAGAGCGCCGAGTTGGCGTCGCCGTTGAAGTAGCCGGTGCCGTAGTCGAGGATGTAGAGCGCGCCCTCGGGCCCGAACGCCATGTCCATGATCTGCTTGCCGTTCCACGGGAACGTGTCGATGCCGCCCGGGCTGCCGTCGGCGTTGAGGTGGATCGGCTTGACCCAGCCCCGGCCGAGTTCGCCGGCGAAGAACTGCCCGTCGAAGGACTGCGGGAACTTGGTGGTGGAGTTCAGCGCGGCGTCGTAGCGGTAGACGGGGCCGCCCATCGGCGACTCGGAGCCGCCGCCGAACTCGGGCGGGGTGCCGGCGTCGCCGGCGTACCGGATCCAGGCCGGCTTCGCCCCCGGCAGGGTGGGCAGGCCGGTGTTGCGGAACGAGTTGTTGGTCGGCCCGCCGGAGCAGTTGTACTTCGCCCCGGCGGTCCCGGCGGCGAAGTCCCACTCGGCGTACGTCTCGGTGGCGGTGTTGGTGCCGGTGCAGTACGGCCAGCCGTAGTTGCCGGGCCCGGTGACCCGGTTGAACTCCACCTGGCCACTCGGCCCCCGGGCGCTGGTGGTGCCGGCGTCCGGGCCGTAGTCGCCCACGTAGACGATGCCGGTGGCCCGGTCCACGCTCATCCGGAACGGGTTGCGGAAGCCCATGGCGTAGATCTCGGGGCGGGTCCGTGCGTCCGAGTCGACGAACATGTTGCCCGCCGGGATCGAGTACGTGCCGTTGGCGTTCACCTTGATCCGCAGGATCTTGCCGCGCAGGTCGTTGGTGTTGGCCGCGCTGCGCTGCGCGTCGTACGCGGGGTTGCGGTTGGTGCGCTCGTCGATGGGCGCGTACCCGGCCGAGTCGAACGGGTTGGTGTCGTCGCCGGTGGAGAGGTAGAGGTTGCCGGCGGCGTCGAAGTCGATGTCGCCGCCGACGTGGCAGCACATGCCCCGGTCGGCGGGCACGTCGAGGATGTCGACCTTGCTGCCGGTGTTGATCGTGAAGTCGGCGTTGAGGGTGAACCGGGAGAGGCGGTTGACGCCCTGCCAGGCCGAGAAGTCGGTGCCGGTCGCCGGCGCGTCGCCGGCCGGTGTGGACAGCGGCGGGGCGTAGTAGAGGTAGATGTGCCGGTTGCTGGCGAAGTTCGGGTCGGCCCCGACGCCCTGCAACCCCTCCTCGTCGTGGGTGTAGACCGGCAGCGTGCCGATCACGGAGGTGGTGCCGGCGGAGTCCGTACGCCGGACGGTGCCGTTGCGGGCGGTGTGCAGGACCGACCGGTCGGGCAGCACCGCGATCGTCATGGGCTCGCCCACCTCGGCGACGCCCTTGGCGAGGGTGACCTGCTGGAAGTCGGTACCGACGATGGGGTGGGCCTGGGCCGGGCCGGGGCCGCCCAGCGTGGCCGGGCCGGCGCCGAGGGCGACCGTGCCGGCGGTGGCGGCCAGCAGCAGCGCCGAGGCGGCGGAGAACCGTCGTCGGAGCCGTGGGGTGGGGGCGTCCTGGGTGGACATGGGTGTGCCGTCCCTTCCTGACGAGTGACTGCCAGGGCGGGCGCGCGCCGTCGCGCCGGATGCCGTAGCGGGGGATGCGGTCGGCCCGCCGGGGTGCCGTGCCCGGCCGGCCGCGACCTGCGAGGGATGGAGTGGACCCCATCGATCGGAGGTCACCAGTCGATGGGTTCCCGCGCCGCCGGTTCACCTCGACGAAACAGATTCGTGATGGCCCGACATTAAATGGCGAGCATCGATGTGTCCATACCTTCCGCCGATTCGGCACCAACTTTCGTCGATCCCGTCAAAAGTCGCCGCCTGCCGGAGCCGCGACTCAATGGGGACGGTCGACGGCCTGGGCGGCGAGGGCGGTCAGGGCGGCACGGGCCTCGGCGGTCACCGGGGTGGACCCCAGGGCCGCCAGGGCGGCCTCCGCGCGTACCCGGATCATCTCCTCGATCCGCTCGCGGGCCCCGGTGCCTTCGATGATCTTCCGCAGCTCGCCGGCGCCGTCACTGTCGAGCGCCGGGTTGCCGAACAGCTCCCGCAGCCGCGCGGCCTGCGCCCGGTCGGCGGCGCCCCGGGCCAGCGCCATCATCACCGTCGGCTTGCCCTCCCGCAGGTCGTCCAGGATCGACTTGCCGGTGACCGTCGGGTCGCCGAAGACCCCCAGCACGTCGTCGCGCAGTTGGAACGCGTCGCCCAGCGGGTCGCCGAACTCGGCCAGCGCGGCCAGCAGCTCCGGCCCGGCCCCGGCCAGCGTCGCCCCGATCTGCAACGGCCGGGTGACCGTGTAGCGGGCCGCCTTCATCCGGACGACGGTCAGCGCGCTCGCCACCGACCCGTCGCCCACCCCGGAGACCAGGTCCAGGTACTCCCCCGCGATCACCTCGGTGCGCATCAGCGCGTAGACCGCGTACCCCCGGTGCACCCGCCCCGCGTCCAGGCCGCACTCGTGGAACATCTGGTCGGACCAGGCGGCGCAGAGGTCGCCGCAGAGCAGCGCGGTGTTGCGCCCGTACGCCTCGGGGTCGCCGCGCCAGGACGAGCGGGCGTGCAGGTCGGCGAAGAGCCGGTGCACCGACGGCCCGCCCCGGCGGCGGTCGCTGCCGTCCAGGATGTCGTCGTGGATCAGCGCGAACGCGTGGAACAGCTCCAACGCGGCGGCGGCCGTCACGATCGGGGCGCCGTCGGGGCCGCCCGCGCCCCGCCATCCCCAGTAGCAGAAGAGCGGGCGCAGCCGCTTGCCGCCGGCCAGCACGAACCGGTGCAGCGCGGTGAAGACGCCCCGGGGCGCGCCGTCCGGCCAGTCCCGGCCCTGCCGGTCGAGGAAGGCGGCGAGCGCGGCGTCGAACCGCGCCCGCAGCCCGCTCGTGTCGGTCGGGGCGACGACGGCGGTCACGCCTCCTCCCCGGACGGTCCCGCCGACGCCGGGGTGGGCGACCCGGCCGACGCCGGTGCCAGCCCCGCCAGCTCCAGCAGGAGTGCCTTGACCTCGGTCGCGGCGACCCGGTCCCGCGCGGCGGACGGATCGGAGCAGAGCAGCACCGGCCCGTCCGCCGGATCGGCCGGGAGCCGGCCGTGCGACCCGCGCACCGCCCGGGCGCCGGCGTCCAGCCCCACCACGCTCATCAGGTAGCGCATCCCGAGCTTCTTGCGCGCCAGCGCCACGGCGGCCCGCCGCTTCGCCGCCAACGGTGCGGCCGGGTCGAGAAACAGCTCCGCCGGGTCGTAACCCGGCTTGCGATGAATGTCCACCAGCCGGGCGAAGTCGGGCGCGCGGGCGTCGTCGAGCCAGTAGTAGTAGGTGAACCAGGCGTCCGGCTCGGCGACGAGCACCAGCTCCCCGGCGCGCGGGTGGTCCAGCCCGTGCGCGGCCCGGCCGTCGGCGTCGAGCACCTCGGCCACCCCGGGCAGCCCCGCGCAGAGCGCCGCCACCGCCGGCACGTCGGCCGGGTCGCGGACGTGGACGTGCGCCACCTGGTGGTCGGCCACCGCGAAGGCCCGCGAGGTCCACGGGTCGAGGTACTCCATGCCGGCCTGGGTGTGCACCCGCAGCAGCCCCTCGGCGCGCAGCAGCCGGTTGACGTCGACCGGCCGGGAGACGTCGGTGATGCCGTACTCGGAGAGCACCACCACGGTCGCGTCCCGGGCGCGGGCGGCGTCCAGCAGCGGCCCGAGCACCCCGTCCAGCTCGGCCGCCGCCGCGGCGGCCCGGGGCGACGACGGGCCAAAGCGTTGCAGGTCGTAGTCGAGGTGCGGGACGTAGACCAGGGTCAGGTCCGGCGCGTGGTCGGCGAGGATCCGCTCGGCGGCCCGGCAGATCCACGCCGACGACGCCAGCCCCGCGCCCGGCCCCCAGTAGCTGAACAGCGGGAAGGTGCCGAGCCGGTCGGTGAGGGCGTCGTGCAGCTCCGGCGGGTCGGTGTAGCAGTCCGGCTCCTTGCGCCCGTCCGCCCGGTAGACGGGGCGAGGGGTGACCGTCCAGTCCACGTCGGCGCCCATGGCGTACCACCAGCAGACGTTGGCCACAGTGAAGCCCGGCTCGACCCGGCGGGCCGCCTGCCACAGCTTCTCGCCGCCGACCAGGGCGTGGTGCTGGCGCCAGAGCAGCACCTCGCCGAGGTCCCGGAAGTACCAGCCGTTGCCGACGATCCCGTGCCCGGCCGGGAGCTCCCCGGTGAGGAACGTCGACTGCACCGGGCAGGTCAGCGCGGGCAGCACGGTGCCCAGCTCCGCGCGGAAGCCGGCGTCGGCGACCGCGCGCAGCCGGGGCATGTGCGCCAGCAGGCGCGGGGTCAGCCCCACCACGTCCAGCACCACCAGCCGCCGACTCATGCCGGCACCCCCGCGCCGTGTCGACGGTTCGCTCGCTGGCGCCCGCTCATCGCCGTACCTCCGCCGTCGCCGGGGCCGCCCGGCCCGCCGGCGCCAGGCCCAGGGCGACCAGCTCGGCGCGGGCGAAGGCCAGCTCCGCGGCGATGCCGGCGGCCAGCTCCGCGTCGGTGCGCGGGCGCCGCGCGGCCGGCAGCACCCCCCAGGTGTACGTCTCGACGTCGAGGTGGTCGCAGCCCGCCTCCGGCCCGGCGTAGAGCGTGGCCAGCGCGGCGCGCAGCACCGGCAGGGTCGAGCCCAGCGGCGGCTCGGGCGGGGCGTGCAGCGGCACGTGGTAGTGCACCCGCCACGGGCCGGGCAGCCGCGCGGCCAGGGCGGCGTCCAGGTCGTCGGCGGCGTGGGCGGGGTCGGCAGGGTCGGCCGCCCCCGCGCAGCCTGCCGCCCGGGTCTGGTGCAGGAAGCGCGGCTCCACCCAGCGTCGCAGCGCCGGCGTCGCCTCGGCGGGCGCCTCGATGGCGGCCGAGACCTGCACCTTCACCACCGGCAGCCCGGCCGTGCGCAGCCGGCCCAGCGCCTCGGCCGGCGCCTCCCAGGCGCAGGCGAGGTGGGCGAGGTCCAGGCAGACGCCGAGCCGGTCGGTGTCCACGCCGGCCAGGGCCGCGACGGCCTGCCCGGTGCTCTCCACCACGCAGCCCGGCTCCGGCTCGAACCCGACCCGCACGCTCCGGCCGGTCGCCCGCTCGACGGCCGCGAGACCGGCCGCGAGCTGGTCGAGCCGGTGGCGGGCGGCGTCCACGCGGGCGGCGTCCCAGGGCCGCCGCCAGGCCAGCGGCAGGGTGGAGACCGAGCCCCGGGCCGCGTCGTCGGGCAGCAGGTCGGCGAGCACCCGCGCCAGATCCAGGGTGTACGCGAGCCGCGCGGGCGTGGTCCAGTCCGGGTGGTAGACGTCGCCCTTGACCACGGGCGCCTGGAAGGCCGCGTACGGGAAGCCGTTGAGCGTGACCACCTCCAGCCCCCGGGCGGTCAGCGCGGCCCGCAGCCGGCGACGGGCGGCCGGGTCGGCGGCCAGCTCGGCGGCGACCGGGGCGGCCAGCCACAGCCCGAGGCCGAGCAGGTCGGCGCCGAGCGCCTCGCGTACGGGCACGGCGTGGGTGTCCAGCTGGCGCAGGATGCCGGCGAGGTCCTCGGCGGGGTGCACGTTGGTGCAGTAGCCGAGGTGGACGGTGTCGCCGCCGGCGTGCCGCAGCCGCATCAGCTGCCGCCGCGCAGGATCGAGTTGCCCGCCCAGGTGCCGATCGGCGGGTCGGCGGCGGCGTGCTCCAGGTCCGTCAGGTCGAGCCGACCGGACCGGCCGTAGAACTCGACCGGGTTGCGCCACAGCACCCGGTCCACGTCGTCGTCGGTGAAGCCGGCCAGCAGCATCGCCTCCCCGGTGGCCCGGGTGAGCAGCGGATCCGAGCGCCCCCAGTCGGCCGCCGAGTTGACCAGCACCCGCTCCGTCCCGTACGCCCGCAGCAGCTCCACCATGCGCGGCGGCGACATCTTGGTGTCGGGATAGATGGAGAAGCCCAGCCAGCAGCCGGTGTCCCGGACCAGCCCCACCGTCACCTCGTTGAGGTGGTCGAGCACCACCCGGCCCGGCTCGACGCCGGACTCGGCGACCACGGCGAGGCTGCGTTCGACGCCCCGCGCCTTGTCCCGGTGCGGGGTGTGCACCAGGGCCGGCAGGTCGTGGGCCACGGCCAGGGCGAGCTGGGCGGCGAACGCCTCGTCCTCCGCCGGCGTCATCGAGTCGTAGCCGATCTCGCCGACCGCCACCACGGCGTCCTTGTCGAGATAGCGCGGCAGCAGGTCGAGCACCGGGCGGCAGCGCGGGTCGTTGGCCTCCTTCGGGTTCAGCGCGACCGTGGCGTGGTGGCGGATCCCGAACTGCCCGGCCCGGAACGGCTCCCAGCCGACCAGCGAGTCGAAGTAGTCGGCGAAGGAGGCGGGGCTGGTGCGGGGCTGGCCGAGCCAGAACGCCGGCTCCACCACCGCCCGGACCCCGGCGGCGGCCATCCGCTCGTAGTCGTCGGTGGTCCGCGAGGTCATGTGGATGTGCGGGTCGAAGATGCGCATCAGGCCTCCTGGATTTCGCGCAGCCGGGTGAGCAGGTCGGTCGCGTCCGCCGGCATGGCGCGCCCGGCGGCCTGCCGCTCGGCGGCCAGCGACGCGAGCATCGCGGCGAGTTCGCCGTCGGCGCGGGCGTCGAGGTCGTGCACCACGGCCAGCGGCACGCCGGTGAAGACGCACTTGAGCACCGCCTGCCGCCAGGCGTCCGGGTCGAGGTGCCGGGCGTACGGGCCGAGGGCGGCGGCCAGCAGCCGGGTGTCGTTGGTGCGGATCGCGTCGTGCAGCAGTGGCGTCCCGGCCGCACCGACCGGCAGCAGCGGCAGCGCCTTGAGCACGGCCCGCTTCTCGGCGGCGTCGCCCTGCCGGTAGCGGGTCTCGGCGTGGGTCGCGTGGTCGGTCGGCAGCGCGGCCAGCAGCAGGGCCCGGGCCGCCTCGTCGGCGCTCCAGCCGGGTGCCCCGGGCAGCGGTGCCCGGCCGCAGCGCCGCCCGGCGGCAGCGAAGAACCGGTCGATCGTCGCCGGTTCGGCCGCCACCCGCCGCAGCGCCGTGTCGAGCCAGTCGGGTTCGGGTACGCCCCGCAGCGCGGCCCGCAGTGAATCCGGTGTCATCCCGTCTCCTCCCTCGTGCTGCCGACGTGGCCCCGTCACCGTTGCTGGCGTGCCGCCTCCTTCGCGGTGGCACCCGGTCCCGGGCGTGCCGCCTCCTTCGCGGCGGCACTCGTTTCGGGGCGTGCCGCCTCCTTCGCGGCGGCGCGCAGGAAGTCGAGCGAGCGGGCCGCGACGGCGGGGGCGGCGTGCGAGTGCCGGGGCAGCTCCACGGCGACCAGGCCCCGGTAGCCGGCGTCGCCCAGGGCCCGCAGCACGGGCGGGAAGTCGATCTCCCCCGCGCCGAACTCCAGGTGCTCGTGCACGCCCCGGCGCATGTCGTCGATCTGCACGTTGACCAGGTACGCGCCGACCTCGCGTACGCACTCGGGGACCGGCCGCGGCTCCAGGCAGCGGCAGTGCCCGATGTCGAGGGTGATGCCGAAGCGGTCCGGATCGCCGAGCGCGCCGCGCAGCCGGCGCCAGCCGGCGATGTCCTCGACCAGCATGCCCGGCTCCGGCTCGAAGCCGAGCGTCGTGCCGGCCGCCTCGGCGGCGTCGACCACCGTCGCGCAGCCGGCGACCAGCCGGTCCCAGGCGGTCTCCGGTGCGACAGCGTCGGGGCGTACGCCGGACCAGAGGGAGACGGCCTCCGCGCCCAGGTCGGCGCCGATCCGCACGGCCCGGCGCAGGAACTCGACGCGCCGCGCCGGGTCGTCGTGCAGCAGCGTCGGGGCGTGCTTGTGCCACGGGTCGAGCAGGTAACGGGCGCCGGTCTCGACGACCACGGCGAGGTCGAGCGCCGCGAGCCGGCGGGCCACGGCGGCCACCCGGCGGGCCAGCGCGGGCGCGAACGGGTCGAGGTGGTCGTGGTCCAGGGTGAGCGCGACGCCCCGGTAACCCAGGTCGGCGACGACGGCGAGCGCGTCGGTCAGCCGGTGGTTGGCGAACCCGTTGGTGCCGTAGCCGAACCGGAGCCCGCCGTCGGCCGCGCCGGCCACCACCGTGCCCCGGGGGCCCGGCGCGGGGCGGGTCGGGGCGGTCATGTCGGGGAGATCCTTCGGGCGAGCCGGCCGCCGAGCGGCGCGGCCGCCGCCACCGCCAGCCCCAGCAGCCCGGCCCCGGCGCGCGCGGTGAGGGCGCCCTGCAACGCGGGCAGCCCGGTGATGCCGGCTCCCACCGCCGCCCGCACCCGGCCGGCGCGGGGGTCGGCTACCGCCCGGGCCTGGGCCGCGCCGTAGCGGGCCACGTACCAGCCGGCCAGCAGCGCCGGCAGCGCGGCCCGCTCGGGGCGGGGTCGGACGACGGCGCCCGCCGCGACCAGGGCGGTGCCGGCGAGGGTACGCAGCGGCAGCGCGGCGTCGGCGCCGGTGACCTCGCGGCGGGAGAGCGCGGTGACCGTCCACGTGTGCGCGGCCACGGTGACCGCCGCCGGCACCGCCCGCAGCGCCCGTCCGCCGGTGGCGCCGAGCAGCACGTCCAGCCCTCGGCAGGCGGCCATCACGGCCGGCCCGGCGGCCGTCGACTTCGCCGCCAGGTCGTACCCCCAGACGGCGGCGGCGAGCGGGACCGCGACCGTCGCGGCGCGCCGGCCACCGGCGGCGGTGGCCAGCGCGACCCCGGCGGCGGTGAGCCCGGCGGCGAGGCCGAGCGCGGCCCCGGGGGCCACCCGGCCGCTGGGGATGGGCCGCTCGGGGCGTTCGACGGCGTCCAGCCGGCGGTCGGCCCAGTCGTTGGCGGCCATCCCCGCCCAGTAGAGCAGGACGGACGCGGCGGCCAGCGCGGGCGTACGCCGCCCGAGCGTGCCGGCGGCCGCCGCCCCGGCGACGACGTCCCCGGGCACCGAGAGCGCGGCCGGCGCCCGGACCAGTTCGGCGAGGTCAGCGAGGCGCGGCATCGGTGCCTCCCGCGTGCAGCCGGTGGGCGAAGCCGCACAGTCGGGTCCACTGGTCGGCCAGCGAGTGGGTGGGCGTGCCGAGCGGGTCCTTGAAGAAGAAGGCGAGGTCGGTCAGGGGGCCGGCGTGGCCGGCGGCGTGCGCGGCGGCGGTGAGCCGGGCCAGGTCGAGCACGAGGGGCGCGGCCAGGGCGGAGTCGCAGCCGTGCCAGGTGAACTCCATCCGCATCCCGGTGCCGAGGAACCCGGCGAACGTGATCAGGTCCCAGGCGGTCTTGAAGTCGCCCAGCGCCTCGACGTACTCGATGCGGGTGCCGCCCTGCGGCAGGTGGCCGAGGGTCTCGCCGAGCACGCGCTGCTTGCTCTCCACCTTGGCCGCGTTGGCCGCCGGGTCGGCGAGGGTGGCGCCGTCGCCGCCGCCGAGCAGGTTGACCCCGGACCAGGAGCGCACCGCCAGGTGCCGCATCGCGAACATCGGCGCGAGCACGGACTTGACCAGCGTCTCCCCCGTCTTGCCGTCGTGCCCGGCGTACGGGATCCCGCGCTCGGCGGCCAGCGCCACCAGGGCCGGCAGCCGCAGCCCGGTGGACGGGGTGAAGTCGACGTACGGGCAGCCCGCCCGCACCGCCGCGTACGCGTAGAGGGAGCTGGGTGGCAGCACCTCGTCGGGGCCGGCGAGCGCGGCGGCCAGCGCGCCCGGGTCGGCGTGGCCCGGGTGCGGGCGGGCGGCGGGTTCGGTGGCCGAGACGTTGACCACCACCACCCGGTCCAGCCCGTGCCGGCGGCGGAAGTCGGTGAGGTCGCGTACGGTCGCGGCGGCCCGGTCCGCCTGGCTGCCGCCGGCGGGGGCCGGACGCAGCTCGCGTTCGACGGCGGCCAGCTCGTCGGGGAGGGTGGCGACCAGCCGGCCGGGCAGCACGCCGGCGGCGGCCAGGGTCTCGGCCCGCTTCGCCAGCGGAGTGGTGACGACGTCGTGCCCGCCGAGGAACAGGTCGGTGAAGGCCGGCAGGGCGGGCCCGCGCAGGTCGGGCAGCTCGGTGACGCAGCCGGTCGGGCCGGTGAGCC
The DNA here is from genome assembly GCF_035920365.1 of Micromonospora sp. NBC_01740. Classification (NCBI taxonomy): domain Bacteria; kingdom Bacillati; phylum Actinomycetota; class Actinomycetes; order Micromonosporales; family Micromonosporaceae; genus Micromonospora; species Micromonospora sp. NBC_01740. The sequence goes on from NZ_CP109150.1 coordinate 7,181,168, forward strand.
CGGACCGCAGGGCGAGCGCCCCCACGATGCTGGTGGTCGCGACCGAGCCGCGTGCTCCCACCAGCCAGACACCCGTACGCATGGTGCTCCTTCCCGATCAGGAGGAACCAGCCGTGCATTGAGGTATATAGATATCAGAAGTTTGTTCAGAAAGATACGCATCTATGCGGATGGGCCCCGTCCGCCGGCCGCCCCGGGAGGAGCCCACCGGTCCGGTGTCGACGTCGGCGGCGACGACCCCGGTCCGGTTCCCGGCGCGGACACGGACGGACGGGGCTGGCAGGCAGGGCCGGTCGGCGTCCCGTCCCTGCCTCCCCCGCATCCGCCGGTCGGGACGACGGCGCGCGCCGACCGGACGTCGTGGGGGTGACACGGCCCCGGCAACGGTCGCCGGGTGGTGACGGTCCTCCGGTGCGACCGGGGAATCCCGGTCCGGCCGCACCGGACGACCGTTCTGCTCGTGCGTCACCGGGCCACGCCGGCCCGGCCGCACGTCCTCCGGCTCCGACCTCGTCCCGGCCGCGGGGCGCAACCGCGGCCGGTCCCTCGCCGGTCGGCGCCGGAGTCGGCTCAGGCGGCGACCGTGGCCAGGGCCGGCTCCACCTCGGTCCACGAGGAGCCGAGCTCCGCCGACCGGGTCACCGCGTCCAGCACCAGCTGGACCTGCAACCCGTCGACGAAGGAGGGCGCCGGGTCGACTCCGGTGGCGACCGCCTCGACGAAGTCCCGCGCCTGGTGGGTGAAGGAGTGCTCGTAGCCGATGAGGTGGCCGGGCGGCCACCACGCGGACATGTACGGGTGCTCCCCCTCGGTCACCAGGATGCGGCTGAAACCCTGCTCGGCGGCGGGTCGCGTCGCGTCGTAGAACTCCAGCTCGTTGAGGCGCTCCAGGTCGAAGGCCACCGTGCCCAGCGAGCCGTTGATCTCCACCCGGAGGGCGTTCTTGCGTCCCGTGGCGAAGCGGCTCGCCTCGTACGTCGCCAGCACGCCGCCGTCGAGGCGGGCCACGAAGACCGCCGCGTCGTCGACGGTGACCGCCCCGGTGGCCGGGCGGTGGCCGTCGGCGCCGTTGCCGTCGGCCGCCGCCCCGTCCACCGTCGCCGCCAGCCCGCTCGACCCGGCCGGCAGCGGCCGTTCCTTGACGAACGTCTCGGTGACCGCGCTGACCCCGGTGATCCGCCGGCCGGTGACGTACTGGGTCAGGTCGATGATGTGCGCGCCGATGTCGCCGAGCGCGCCGGAGCCGGCCTTGTCCCGCTGCAACCGCCACACCAGGGGGAACTGCGGGTCCACGATCCAGTCCTGCAGGTACGTCGCCCGGACGTGCCGGATCACCCCGAGCCGCCCGTCGGCGACGAGCTGGCGCATCATCGCGACCGCCGGCACCCGCCGGTAGTTGAACCCGCACATCGACCGCACCCCGGCGGCCTGCGCGGTGACCGCCGCGGCGGCCATCGCCCGGGCCTCGGAGACCGTGTTGGCCAACGGCTTCTCGCACAGCACGTGCTTGCCGGCGGCCAGCGCGGCGAGGGCGATCTCGGCGTGGCTGTCCCCGGGCGTGCAGACGTCGACCACGTCGATGTCGTCCCGGGCGATCAGGTCGCGCCAGTCGGTCGTGTGCGCGTCCCAGCCGAGCCGGTCGGCAGCGTCGGCCACCTTCCCGGCGTCCCGGCCGCAGATCAGCGACATCCGGGCCCGCGCCGGCAGGTCGAACACCCGGTTCACGGTGCGCCACGCCTGCGAGTGCGCGGCGCCCATGAACGCGTAGCCGACCATGCCGACCCGCAGTTCTCTGTCTGTCGTGGACAAGGTGGGTCTCCCCCCGTGTATCAGAACCCGAGCTTGAGGTAGCTGCCCGCGTTCTCCTTGGTGATCGTCTCGGAGGCGAGGATGATCTCCTTGGGCACCTGGAGTTCCACCAGGTCGGACATGCCCTTGCCCTGGCCGATCAGCCGGGCCAGGGAGATGGCCGAGGAGGCCATCGAGGGGCTGTAGGTCACCGTCGCCTTCAGCACCGTGTTGTCCGCCTGGATGTCCTCCATCGCCTTCTTCGAGCCGGCGCCCCCGACCATGAAGAACTCCTTGCGGCCGCTCTGGTTGACCGCGGCCAGCACGCCGATGCCCTGGTCGTCGTCGTGGTTCCAGAGCGCGTCGATCTTCGGCAGGGCCTGGAGCAGCTGCGCCGCCTCCTGCTGCCCCGAGTCGGCCGTGAACCGGGCCGCCCGGCGGTTGGCGACCTTGAAGCCGCTCGCCGTCAGGGTGTCGACGAAGCCCTTCGACCGCTCCTGGGTCAGCTCCAGCTCGTCCATGCCGGCGATCTCGCCGATCACCGGGTTGCTGACGCCCTTGGCCTTGAACTGCTCGATCATGTAGGTGGCGGCGGCCACGCCCATGCCGTAGTTGTCACCCTTGATCTGGAGCCGGTAGGCCCGCGCGTCGGGGAACGCCCGGTCCAGGTTGACCACCGGGACGCCGGCCTTCATCGCCTCCAGCCCGAACGCGTTGAGCTCCTTGCCGTCGTGCGGCAGCAGCACGATCACGTCCGGCTTCTGCGAGATCAGCGTGGACAGCGCCGCCCGCTGGGCCGCCGCGTCCGCGCCGGCCTCGACCGACTTGAACTCCACGTCGGAGTACGCCCCGGCCTGCGCCTTGGCGTTGTTGGTGATGGCGGCGATCCAGCCGTGGTCGGCGGCCGGCGCGGAGAAGCCGATGACGACCCGTTTGCCGGGCTCATTGTTGCCGCCCGGCGCGGCCGCCGCCTTGGTCTGCGCCTCGGTCGGCTTGGTCTCGTTGCTGGTGCAGCCGGCGAGCAGCACGCCGGCGCCGACGGCGGCCCCGCCGAAGAGCAGCCGGCGGCGCGACATGTCGCGACTGTGCTGGGTCATGACGACCTCCTGGGTTGACGGTGGTGGAGGAAATCTCGCGGTGCGGGACGGAAGAGCGCGTGCGGTGCCCGGCCACCCTCGCTCAGGTGGCCCGGATGCCGCGCGGTCGGTGCGGTGCGGGTCAGGTGCTGGTGAGCCGGTTGCGGCTCAGGAACTGGGTGAGGCTGCGGAACTGGACCTGCTGGACCAGGACGGCTGCGACGATGATGCCGCCCTTGACCATGTTCTGGGCCTCCGTGGAGAGGCCGTTGATGGCGAAGAGGTTGGTGATGGTGGCGAAGATGACCACGCCGAGCAGGGAGCCGATGATGGTGCCCCGCCCGCCGCTGAGCAGCGTGCCGCCGATGATCGCGGCGGCGATCGCGTCCAGCTCGTAGAGGTTCGCCATCGCCGCCTGCGCCGAGTTGGCCTGGGCGGTGAGCATGATGGCGGCGATCCCGCAGCAGAGCCCGGAGAGCGCGTAGAGCAGCACGGTGTGCCGCCGGACGTTGATGCCGGCGAGCCGGGCGGCCTCCGGGTTGCCGCCGACGGCGACCGTACGCCGGCCGAAGGTGGTGCGGTTGAGCAGCACCCAGCCGGCGGCCACCACGGCGGCGAGGATGTAGACCAGCAGCGGGATGCCCAGCAGGCTGTTGCTGGCGAGGCCGTTGATGAAGCCGTTGTCCGACACCTGGGTCTGCTTGTCGGAGATCTCGGCGGCCAGGCCCCGGGCCGCCACCAGCATCGCGAGGGTCGCGATGAACGGCACCAGCCGGCCGTACGAGATGAGCAGCCCGTTGACCAGGCCGACCGCCAGCCCGACGGTGAGCGCGCTGAAGATCATGCCGCCGGCGCCGTAGCTCTGGGTGGCCACCGTGGTGCACCAGACGCCGGCCAGCGCGACGATCGCGCCGACGGAGAGGTCGATGCCGCCGCCGATGATCACGAAGGTCATGCCGACGGTGACCACGCCGACCACGGCCGCCAGCTTGAGGATGCTCAGGACGTTGTCCCACACCCAGTCCGGGTTGGAGTAGAGGTCGGAGCGGGTGAGGGCGCCGATCACGACGAGCACCGCCAGCACCCCGATCAGGCCGAGGTTGCGGCGGGCGCCCTCGCCGCCGTCCCCCCGCCACCAGGAGATCCGGCCCGGTGCCGCCACCTTGTCGACGGCCGCCCCGGTCTGCGCCGGGTCCACCGGCGGCGACTGCGCCGGCAACTGCGCCGCCCGCTGGGGCGCCACGGTGGGAGTAGGACCCTCGGTCATGCCGGTGCGCCTTCCATCAGGGACCCCGCCATGACGAGGTCGAGCACGGTGTTCTCGTCGAGTTCGCGGGCCGGGGCCTCGTGGACGACCCGCCCCTCCCGCATCACCAGCACCCGGTCGGCCAGGCCGAGCACCTCGGGGACCTCGCTGGAGACCAGCAGCACCCCGACGCCGCGTGCGGCCAGCCCCCGGATCACCTGGTAGAGCTCCGCCCGGGCGCCGACGTCAACGCCCCGGGTCGGCTCGTCGAGCAGCAGCAGCCGGGTGTCGCCGAGCAGCCAGCGGCCGACCACCACCTTCTGCTGGTTGCCGCCGGAGAGGGTGCGCACCGGCCGGCGTACGTCGCGGGGGCGCAGCTCCAGGCTCTCGGCGATCCGGTCCGCCTCGTCCCGTTCCCGGCCGGCGTCGGTGAACCCGGCGCGGGCGTAGCGGGCGAAGGTCGCCAGGGTCACGTTGCGGTAGATCGGCTCGCCCAGCAGCAGCGCCTGGCTCTTGCGCTCCTCGGGGGCCATCCCCATCCCGGCCCGCACCGCCGCGCCGACGCTGCCGGGGCGCAGCGCCCGGCCGGCCATCCGCACCGAGCCGGCATCGGCACGGCGCGCGCCGTAGATGGTCTCCAGCAGCTCGGAACGACCCGAGCCGACCAGCCCGGCGATGCCGACGATCTCGCCGGCCCGGACGCCGAGCGAGACGTCGGCGAACTCGCCGGCCCGGGTCAGCCCCTCGACCGTGAGCAGCTCCGCGCCGCTGGCCACGCCGGCCGGGCGGTCCGGGAAGACGTACTCGATGGTGCGGCCGGTCATGCGGCTGACCAGGTCGCGGGTCGGGGTGTCGCGGGCCGACAGGTTCGCCGCGGTGGTCCGGCCGTCCTTGAGTACGGTGACCCGGTCGCCGATCTCGCGGATCTCCTCCAGCCGGTGCGAGATGTAGATGACGGCGATGCCCTGTGCGGTCAGCTCCCGGATGATCCGGAACAGGTTGCCCACCTCGTCGTGGGCCAGCACGGCGCTCGGCTCGTCCATGATGATCAGCCGTGCCTCGTGGGAGAGCGCGCGGGCCATGCTGACGATCTGCTTGCCGGCGGCGGGCAACGCGCGCACCATCCGCCCGGGCGGGATCTCGGCGTGGCCGAGCCGGCCGAGGATCTGCCGGGTGTGCCGGGCCATGGCGCCCCGCCGGACGAAACCGAGCCGGCGCGGCTCGTGGCCGAGGAAGGCGTTCTCCGCGACCGAGAGGTCCTCGACCAGGTCGAGTTCCTGGTAGATGGTGGCGATGCCGGCGCGCATGGCGGCCTGCGGGTTGGCGAAGGTGGTCGGCTCGCCCCGCCACTCGACGAGCCCCGAGTCGGGCCGGTGCACCCCGGCCAGCACCTTGATCAGGGTGGACTTGCCGGCGCCGTTCTGCCCGAGCAGGCAGTGCACCTCGCCGGCGCGCACCTCCAGCTGCACCCCGTCCAGGGCCCGTACGCCCGGGAAGGTCTTGACCACGTCGGTGAGGCGCAGCACCACCTCGCCCGCGACGGCGTCGGCGGGCGACTCGACCAGTTGCTCACTCATGATGCCTCCGCGAAGGCCACGTCGCTGGCCAGCACGGCGGCACCGGCGACGCCGGCGCGCGGGCCCAGCTCGGACAGGACGACGGGCAGGTTGCCGGTGGCCAGCGGCAGCGACCGGCGGTAGACGACGCTGCGGATCTCGGCGAGGAGGATGTGCCCGAGCTGGGCGAGCCCGCCGCCGATCACGATCATCGACGGATTGGTGAAGCTGACCAGCCCGGCCAGGACCCCACCCACCCGCCGACCCCCGTCGCGGATCAGCTGGATGCACGTCACGTCCCCCTCGACGGCGCCCCCGGCGACGTCCAGCGCGGTCACCGCGCCGCGTGCGGCGAGCCGTTCGGCCAGCGCCGGCGACACCCCGCTGCGCGCGGCGGCGGTCGCGTCCTTGGCCAGCGCGGCCCCACTGAACAGGGCCTCCAGGCAGCCGATGTTGCCGCAGGAACACATCGGGCCCTGCGCGTCGACCTGGATGTGGCCGATGTCCCCGGCGCAGCCGTCGGTGCCCCGGTAGACCTCGCCGCTGAGGTAGATCCCGCACCCTATTCCGGTGCCGATCTTCACGAAGAGGAAGTCGTCCACGGAGTGGGCGACCCCGCCGTGCCGCTCTCCGATGGCCATGATGTTGACGTCGTTGTCGACCACCGCCGGGCAGCCGTGCTCGCGGGTGAGCAGCTCGCGCACCGGGAACCGGTCCCACCCGGGCATGATCGGCGGGGAGACCGGCACGCCGTCGCGGAAGCTGACCGGGCCGGGCACCCCGATGCCGACGGCGTCGAGCCGCTCGTAGGCGCCGTCCACCCGGGCCTTGTGCAGCAGCTCGTTGACCCGCTGGAGGATCACCTTCGGGCCGGTGCGGATGTCGGCCGCCTCGGCGTACGCGGCGACCGGCTCCAGCCGGCCGTTGACCACCTCGACGTCGATGGAGCTGGCGCCGAGGTCGACGGCGGCGAAGCGCAGGCGCGGGCTCAGCTCGACCAGGGTGGAACGGCGACCGCCCCGGGAGGCCGCCAGCCCCGCCTCGGCGACGTAGCCGAGGGCGACGAGCCGTTCCAGCTCCGCCAGCAGCCGGGGACGGGGCATCTGCAACCGGTCGCCCAGCTCGGCCCGGGACACCGCGCCCTCGTCACGGAGCAGCCGCAGCAGCCGTACGTGCAGGGGGTCGACCGTCCGCACCGGACTCACCTCTTCGCGGGCTCGTTCACATCGACGCGATGCCGAGGTGTCGTGCCGACACAGTAGGAGTGTTCCGTGTCACGTGTCCAGAGCTTCGGCCGATTTGACGCGAACTTTTGTCCGATCGAACAAAAGCATCGGAAGGATCAGGAAAAGCGCGGGGCCCCGGAGCTGGCGGGAGCACGCCGCCGCCCCGCCACCGGGGACGGTGGCGGGGCGGCGGCGGGTGCGGACGGGCGACGCGCGGTCAGCTGCGGTTGGCGGCGTTGCGCTTCTTCTTGAGCTTGCGGTCGTCGCGCAGCTCGACGTACGGCTCCTCGTCCGGGGAGTGGCCCGCCTCGATGGCGCGGCTGCGCTCCAGCTCGGCGTCGAACTCCGCGCCGAGGAGGATCGCGATGTTGCTCAGCCACAGCCAGATCAGGAAGACGATCACACCGGCGAGCGCCCCGTACGTCTTGTTGTACGAGCCGAAGTTGCTGACGTAGAGCGCGAACAGGCCCGAGATCACCAACCAGATGACCACCGCCAGCACGCCTCCGGGGCTGACCCAGCGGAAGCCGCCGTGCCGCGCGTTCGGCGACGCCCAGTAGAGGATTGCGAACATCAGGCTCACCAGGAGCAGCAGCACCGGCCACTTGGCGATGTTCCACACGGTCACCGCCGTGGAGCCCAGCCCGATCGCCTCCCCGACCTGCTCGGCGAGGCCGCCGGTGAAGACCACGATCACCGCGCTGGCCAGCAGCATCACGCCGATCACCGCGGTCACCCCGACGCGGATCGGCAGCGTCTTCCAGATCGGCCGCCCCTCCGGCACGTCGTAGATGGTGTTGGAGGCGCGCATGAACGCGGCGACGTAACCCGACGCCGACCAGAACGCGGCGAGCAGACCGAGGATCGCGGCGAAGCCGGCGAAGCCGCCGCTCTGCTGCGCCTGGTCGATCGCCCCCTCGACGATCTGCCGGATGCTGTCCTGCGGGACGACGTCGTTGACCGTCTCCTTGACGCCCTCCGTGGCCCGTGGGCCGAGCAGGCCGAGGATCGAGACCAGCACCAGCAGGCCGGGGAAGATGGAGAGCACCCCGTAGTACGTCAGCGCCGCCGCCCAGTCGGTCAGGCTGTCGTCCTGGAACTCCCGCACCGTGCGGCGCAGCGCGGCCTTCCAACCGGCGCCCGGCAGCCCGGTCGGGCTGTCGGGACCCTCGTCGGGCCCGACCGGGCCGCGACCCGGGCGGTGCCGCTCGGCACGAACGGGGTCGGATCCCCGGTCCGCGCGGCCCGTCCGGCGGTCGCCCACCCGGCCGGCCGCCCCGGAATCGTCGCGGTCGCGTCCGCTGCGGGTGGAGGACTCGTCGGAGGCCATCGCCCCTCCTCGTGGTCGGTGTCAGTCCCCCTCGACATGCCCAGGCAGCGGCCACCGTTAACCACTAGCCGTAGAGCAACCTGCCCATCCGGCGCGAGGCGACCAGCAGCCCCAGGACCATCGCCGCGACCAGGTAGAGCACGTCGAGCACCCACTCCCAGCCGGCCGCGCCCACCGAGACGCCGCGGATGAGGTGCACCGCGCGGTAGAGCGGCGTCACCTCCACCGCCCAGCGCAGCGCGGCCGGGTAGGCCTCGGCGGGGACGAACGTGCCGGAGAAGAGGAAGAGGGTGAACTGGGCCGCCGACATCAGGTCGAAGTCGTGCCAGCTGCGCATGAAGGTGGTGATCGCCATGCCCAGCGCGCCGAAGGCGAAGCCGACCAGCACGGCCGCCGGGAAGGCGACCAGCGCCCGTGCCGCGGTGGTCAACTCCATCACCACCATCACCACCAGGAAGGCGGCCGAGTAAGCGCTGCCGCGCAGCATCGCCCAGAGCAGCTCCCCCAGCGCGATCTCGAACGGCTGCACCGGGGTGGCGATCACCCCGTCGTACAGCTTCATCTGCTTCATCTTGCCGAAGAAGTTGAAGGTCGTCTCCGACAGCGCGCCGGACATGGCCGACGACGCGAGCATGGCCGGCGCGACGAACGCCGCGTAGGTGACGACCTCGCCGCCGGGCAGCGTGAGGTCGCCGACCAGCGCGCCGACCCCGACGCCGATGGAGAGCAGGTAGAGCAGCGGCTCCACGAACCCGGAGACGAGCAGCAGCCAGTAGACGGCCTTCAGGGCCGCGACGTTGCGCTCGGCCACGGAGACCGACCGGCGGGACGCGGCGGCCAGCCGGGGCAGGACGAGAGCGACCACTGCGACTCCTCCTAGACGACCAGCCTGCGACGGAACGCGCGCCGGGCCAGCAGCCAGCCGCCGACCGCCCAGGCCGCGAGGTAGAGCAGGTGACCGGCGACCGACCACTGCGGAGCGACGCCGAGCGCCGCCGCCCGGCACAGGTCGACGCCGTGCCAGAGCGGGGTCGCGTACGCCAGCCAGCGCAGCGCCAGGGGCAGCGACTCGACGGGGAAGAACACGCCGGCGAAGAGCGTCATCGGGATCACCGCGAAGCGGAGCAGCATCGCGAGCCAACTGTCGACGGAGACCACCGACGCGTACGCGAAGGTCGGCGCGGCGACCGCCAGCCCGAGCAGCGCCGTCGCCGGCAGCGCGGCGAGCGCCCACGGAGAGCGCAGCGCCCCGAACAGGGCTGTCACCAGCAAAAACGCCGCGACGGTGGTGACCACCCGGAACACCACGAAGGCCAGGTGCCCGCCAAGGATGTCGCCCACCCGCAGCGGCGCCGCGCTCTGCGCGAAGTAGGTCCTGACCCACTGGAAGTTGCCGAACACGGGCCACGTCGACTCGCTGACGGCCGTCTGCAACGCGGTCGACGCGATCAGGCCGGGCACGATCCAGTCGAGGTAGCTCACCCCGTCGATGCCCTGGTCGATGTAGGAGCCGACGCCGACGCCGAAGCCGAGGACGGTCAGCACCGGCAACAGGAACGACGAGAAGATCCCCGCCCGCCAGGTGCGCCGGTAGCCGACGAGGTGGTGCGCCAGCACCGCGAGCGCCGGCACCCGCGGCAACCTCGGGCGCGCGCGTTCCCGCGCCGACTGCGCCACGCTCACGCGACCACCCCGTCTCGCTCCGCGTCCACCACGGCCTTCCTACCTCGCGGGTACGACAGGCCGGCGACTCCGTCGCCCTGTCAGCGCTTACGGGCCGCGCGCAGCAGCGCCTGCACCGCGTAGGCGAGCAGCAGCAGCCCGGTGCCGGTGCCGACGACGAGCCCCGCCGGCACCGCCGAGACGAGCGCGGTGACCAGCCCGGCCACGGCGACGGCGCACACCGCCACCCCGAGCGGCCACAGCAGCGGGTCGCGCAGCACCGGGACGAGGGGGAAGAAGTGCAGCCCCACGACGGCGCCGACCAGCACCGGGATGAACTCCGACCAGCCGACGAGGGCGAGCACGACGGCGCCGAGCCCGGCGGCGGCGAACTCGGCCAGGACGATCAGGAGGTAGCGGCGGTCGGCGGCAGAGTCGTGGGTGACGCCCCCTGCTCCCCGGCTGCGGGCCACGACGACGGCGCCGATCACCGCCGTGACCAGGGCCGCGCCGCTCGCGACCACCAGCAGGGCGCGCAGCGGCTGCTCGGCGGCCGGCACGCTGAACCAGATCGTCGCGAAGACGCCCAGGTAGAGCGCGGCGAGCCCGGCCTGGCGGCGGGACTGGAACTCCAACTCCGACATGACACCCCCGTGTGCGTCGCCGAGCGGTCGACGTGGCGCCGGCCCGCCGATGCTACGTAACGGCCGGCCCGCCGCACCCACCCGGTCGCGCCGGACGACCGGCACCGGATCGCGAACCACCGACGACGAGCGACCGGACGCCCCTGTCAGTCGACCAGGGTGCGGCCGGTGAGGTGGAGGAAGACGTCCTCCAGGCTGCTGCGCCGGACCAGCACGTTGGCCGGGTGCAGCCCCCGCTCGCCGACCTCGGCGACGGCCGCGTCGCCGTCGGGCACGTAGAGCAGGATCCGGTCGGGCAGCACCTCGACCCGCTCCCCCAGCCCGTCGAGCTTGCCGGCGAACGCCTCCTGTGACTCGGCGGCGAACCGCAGCTCGACGACCTCCCGGGTGGAGTGCCGGTCGATCAGCGCCCGGGGCGAGCCCTCGGCGACGATCCGCCCGCCGTCCATGACGACCAGGCGGTCGCAGAGCTGCTCCGCCTCGTCCATGTAGTGCGTGGTGAGGACCAACGTGACGCCCTGCTGCTTGAGCCGGAACAGCCGCTCCCACACCAGGTGCCGGGCCTGCGGGTCGAGGCCGGTCGTCGGCTCGTCGAGCAGGACGATCTCGGGCTCGTTGACCAGCGCGCGGGCGATGGTCAGCCGCCGCTTCATGCCGCCGGAGAGCGGCTCCACCCTGCTGTCGGCCCGCTCGGTGAGCTGGACGAAGTCGAGCAGCTCGGCGGCGCGCGCCCGGGCCACCCGGCGGGAGATGCCGAAGTAGCGCGCGTAGGTGGTCAGGTTCTCCTGGACGGTCAGCTCGGGATCCAGGTTGTCGAGCTGCGGGCAGACGCCGAGGCGGGCCCGGATCGCCGGCCCGTCGCGCACCGGATCCATGCCGAGGATGCGCAGCTCGCCGCCGCTGGGCGGGGAGGTGCAGCCGATCATCCGCATGGTGGAGGACTTGCCGGCGCCATTGGGCCCGAGGAAGCCGAACGCCTCGCCGGCCCGCACCTCGACGTCGATGCCGTCGACGGCGGTGAAGTCGCCGAACCGCTTCACCAGCGCCCGCGCCTGGATGAGTGGTGGAGCCGTGGTCATCGCCCGACCCTAACCTCCGGATCCGACACCTCCCACCGGGCCGGTTCCGACACCCCACCGGGTCCGGGCGGGTCCGTCGCCGGGGTGATAGGGGCCGGGGCGGTAGGGGTACAGGCGCCCTGGTCAGGGCCCATCCGGCAACGGAGAGCGACGAAAACTACCCTGCGTCATGGCCTGGTGCGGCGCCGACGGCACGGCGACGGCCGCACGCGGGCGGGACGGAAACGCGTTGCTACCGGACCAGAGTGGACGCATCGGATACGACCCGCTCCCGGCTTGCCGCATTCTTACCAATCAGGGCGCGCATCCTTCCGCATATCCGGACCCAATTACAGTCTCTCTGCGTAATCGCGAGTCCCAATTAATTACTGGCTGCAATCATGATCAGCAATGTTCCGCCCGGTATCTAATTCGCGTATCGTGCCCCCTCGTGCCACCAGTGCGTTCCTCCGGCGAACCCGCCCCGCAGCCGTCCACCGTGGGCCCCGAGTCCACCCCGGATGGCGGTCCGGTCCCGTTGCCGCCCGAGACCGACAATCGGTCCGATCCGGACGGTGCCGCGCCCGATCCACGGGAACTCGCCGCGCAGTTCGAGGACGAAAAGCCCGGGCGGGAACTCTCCGGGCCGATCGGCGTGCTGGTCACCGGAACGACGTTGGCGATCGCGCTGCTCGCCCTCTGGCAGGTGTTCTACCCGCTGCCGCAGGGGAGCAAGTTCTACCTGGTCATCTTCCTGGCCGGCATCCTGCCGATGGTCTTCCTGGCGTACCCGGCGGATCTGCGCCTGCCCCGGCGGCTGCGCCGCACCGGCGCGACCGGGCCGGACGACGCGGTCCCGGCGGAGCGCCCCGGGCGCCGGCGCCCCACCCTGCCGGACTGGATCCTGGCCGGCGCGGCGCTGGTCAGCTGCCTCTACCCGGTGCTGCCCGTCGACCTGGGCGACGGCGGCGGCGGGTACGACGCCTTCCTCGACCGGCAGGGCCTGCTCGTCGGCGTGGACGTGGCGATGGGCACCGTCCTGCTGCTCCTGCTGCTGGAGGCGTGCCGGCGCACCACCGGCTGGATCCTGCCGGCCGTCTGCGTGGTCTTCCTCGGCTACGGCTACTACGGCGGGCTGCTGCCCCAGTCCTGGCCGGTGGCCCACGCCGGCCTCGACTTCGGGCAGATCGTCGACGGCCTCTACAACTCCGACAGCGGCTTCTACGGCACCCCGCTCGACGTCGCGGCGACGTACATCGTGCTGTTCACCATCTACGGCGCGGTGCTGGACCTCTCCGGGGCCGGCCGGTTCTTCGTGGAGCTCTCCGCCGCCGCCTTCCGGCGCTCGCGCACGGCCGCCGGGCGCACCGCCGTCGCCTCCGGGTTCCTGCTCGGCACCGTCTCCGGCTCCGGCGCGGCGACGACCGTCAGCATCGGCGCGGTCACCTGGCCCGTGCTGCGCCGCGCCGGCTACCCGCCGGAGCGGGCGGGCGGCATGCTCGCCGCGGCCGGCGTCGGGGCGATCCTCTCCCCGCCCACCCTCGGCGCGGCAGCCTTCATCATCGCCGAGTACCTCGGTGTGTCGTACCTCCAGGTGCTCGGCTGGGCGACCGTCCCGACGGTGCTCTACTACCTCGGCATCCTCCTCGCGGTCGAGATCGACGCCCGCCGCTCGGGCGTGCGGCCGGTGGTCATCGACACGACCTCCGCCGGCCGGCTGCTGGCCCGGTTCGGCTACCACTTCCTCTCGCTCTTCGCGATCGTCGGGCTGCTGGCCGTCGGCTTCTCCGCGACGAAGGCCGTGGTGCTGGCCACCATCCTGGCCGCCGTGCTGTCCTTCCTCGACCGTCGGCACCGGCTCACCCCGCCCCGCCTGCTCGCCGCGCTCAGCGCCGGGGTGCGCGGGGTCCTCGCGGTGAGCGCGGTCTGCGCCGCCGCGGGCATCATCACCGCCACCACCACCAAGACCGGCCTCGGCCCCCAGGCGGCGGCGCTGCTGGTCAGCGGGGCCCAGGCCGTCAGCTCGGAGCCGGCCGTGGTGCTGGCGCTCACCGCGCTGCTCGCCGCCGTCGCCCTCACCCTCCTCGGGCTGGCCGTGCCGGTCACCGCGTCGTTCGTGATCGGCTGGGTGATCATCGGCCCGGCCCTGCTGGACCTGGGCGTCACCGCGCCCGCCGCGGCGATGTTCGTCTTCTACTTCGCGGTGCTGTCCGAGGCGTCCCCGCCGACCGCGCTCGCCGCGGTCGCCGCCGCCGCGGTGACCGGCGGCCGGCTGGTGCCGACCATGTGGCAGACCCTGCGGTACGCCCTGCCGGCCTACCTCATCCCGCTCGCCTTCGTGGTCACCCCGACCGGGCTCGGGCTGCTCGGCATCGGGGGCCCGCAGCGGATAGCCGTCGCCGCGACGGTCGCCGCCCTCAGCGTCGCCGTGCTCGCGGTCGCGGCGGGCGGCTGGCTGCCCGGCGTCGGCCCGGCCGGCGCGCCGGAGCGGATCGTCGGCGCGCTCGCCGGGCTCACGCTGCTCTGGCTCGAACCCGTGCCCGTCGCGATCGGCGCCGCCCTGGCTGCCGTCATGGTGGCGGGCGTGCTCGTCAGACGCGGATCCGCCGGCCGGAACGGCGGGCCGTCAGCAGTACCAACGGTGAACCATGGGGAGGAAAAACAGTGAGACGGATCAACATGCGGCTCGCCGCGGGGGTTGGCGCGCTGGCCCTCGTCGCCGCGGGCACCGCCGGCTGCGGAGGCCGTCAGGACGGCGCGACCAAGGACGACGCCGCCAGTGAGATCACCTGCAAGGTCACCGACAGCACCCGCGTCGGCATCGCCACCGGCAACGCCACCGGGGTCTACTACGTGGTCGGCAACGCCCTGGCCGGTCAGCTCTCCGGGGCGACCGAGGGCAAGCTGACCGGCACCGCCGCCGAGACCGGCGCCTCGGTGCAGAACATCGAACAGCTCGTCGGCGGGCAGTACGACGTCGCCTTCTCGCTGTTCGACACGGCGGTCAACGCGGTGCAGGGCAAGGGCAGCTTCACGGCCCCGCAGCCCGTCGAGGCGCTCGCCCGGATCTACGACAACTACACGCAGGTCGTCGTCCGGGCCGACTCGGGAATCAACTCGGTCGCCGACATGAAGGGCAAGAAGATCTCCACCGGCTCCCCGAAGTCCGGCACCGAGGTCATCGCCAACCGGCTGCTGGAGGCCGCCGGCCTCGACGCGGCCAAGGACGTCCAGGCGCAGCGGCTCGACCTGACCAAGAGCGTCGAGGGCGTCAAGGACGGCAGCGTCGACGGGCTGTTCTGGTCGGGCGGGGTGCCCACGGGCGGGCTGACCGACCTGTTCACCACCGCCGGGGACAAGGTGAAGTTCATCGACATCACCCCGCTGCTGCCCAAGATGACCGAGCTCAACCCGGCGTACCAGGCCGGGACCATCGGCGCGGACGTCTACAAGACCGCCGCGGACACCCCGACCATCGTGGTGCCGAACGTGCTGCTGGTCCGCAAGGACCTCAACGCGAACGTGGCCTGCGCGATCACCCGGACGGTGTTCGACAAGAAGGACGCCCTGGCCCAGGCGAACCCGGCCGCCAAGGGCATCAGCCTGGACAACGCCCGCAAGACCGACCCCGTACCGCTGCACCGCGGCGCGGACAAGGCGTTGCAGGACCTCGGCGCACGCTGATCCCCGGTGCCGGGTCCGGGCCTCGCGCCCGGGCCCGGCGCCTCCGACCCCCACCCCGGAGGGCCCGAGTGTCGCTCCCCACCCCCGGCCGCGTACGCCGGCACCACCGGCCCGCCGACCACACCGACCGGCTGTGGTCGGTACGCACCCAGCTGCTCGCGCCCATCCTGGTGGCCACGGTCGGCCTGGTGGTGCTGGGGGCGGCCCAGACCGCCACCGCCCTGGACGCCTCCGACGACGCGGACCGCGCCCGGGTGCTGGCCGGCACCGCGACGGCCACCGTGCGCCTGGTGCACGAGCTGGAACGGGAACTCGGCGAGACGGCGGCCCTCCGCCAGCGGGGCGGCAGCAGCGGACGGCCCCTCGTCGACGCGCAGCGGCGACGGGTCGACGCGTCCGTCGAGCGCTACCGCGGCGCCAGCCGGGACGCCCGCCGCGCCGCCCCCGACCTGCGCCAGGTGCTCGACGGCGCGGACGCGCAGCTCGGCCAGCTCGAACCGGCCCGCGGATCCGCGCTGGGCGGCACCACCGCCGACCCGGCCTACCTCTCGCTTGTCGAGTCGCTGCTCGCCGTCGCCGACGCGCTGCCGGCCCAGCTACGCGACCGCGAGCTGGCCAACGGGGCCCGGGAGGTGGCGGCCGTGGCCGCCCAGGAACACCTCGCCGCCGTGGAACGCGACCTGCTCCGCGCCGTCTTCGTGCGGGGCACGCTGGTGAACGGGGAACTGGTCCGCCTCGGCCAGTTGCGGGGCGCGCAGGAGCAGCGTCAGGCCGAGTTCTCCCGGATCGCCGGCCGGCCGGCGGCGGACGCGTACACCCGGCTGGTGGCCGGGACCGACGTCTCCACCGCCCGCCGGATGCGCGACAGCGCGCTCAACGTGGAGTCCGAGCCCGCCGGGCTGAGGACCGACGGCGACGCCTGGTACGTGGCCCAGAGCGGGGCCATCCGGCGGTACAACCTGCTCGGCCGGGAACTCTCCGAGGAGCTCGACCGCAAGGCCGCCGGGCTGGCCCGCGACGCCCAGCGGCGGGCCCTGGTCACCGGAGGCGCGACCACCGCCGTCGCGCTGGCGTCGTTGACCGCCGCCGTGCTGCTCGCCGTCCGCACCAGCCGTCGCCTGCGCCGGCTGCGGGTCGCGGCGCTCACCATGGCGCACCGCGAGCTGCCGGACCGGATCACCGCCATCGCCTCCGGTGACGGCGCGCCGACCGACGGCGCGGCCACCCGGCTGACCGCCGGCATCGGGCAGGGCCGGGACGAGATCGCGCAGGTCGCCCAGGCCTTCGACACGGTGAACCGGGCCGCCCTGCGCCTGGCCGGCGAACAGGCCGAGGTGCGGATGGACGTGACCCGGATGGCCGAGGCCCTGGCCCGGCGCATCCGTACCCTGATCACCCGGCAGCTGCGGCTGCTCGACGAGTTCGAACGCGAGGAGACCGACCCGGACGCGCTGGCCCGGCTCTTCGCGCTGGACCACCTCGCCGCCCGCATGCGGCGCAACGGCGAGAACCTCCTCGTCCTCGCCGGCGGGGAGCCCGGCCGTACGCACGACGGCGCCCACCTGCTCGCCGACGTGGTGCGGGCGGCCGCCTCGGAGATCGAGGACTACCCGCGGGTGGAGGTCGACGTGCCGACCGCCGCGGTGCACGGGGCCGCCGTGGGCAACCTGGTCCACCTCCTCGCCGAGCTGCTGGAGAACGCCACCGTCTACTCCCCGCCGAACTCCCCGGTGCACGTCGACGGCCGGCGCACGATCGACGGCCTCACGTTGCGCGTACACGACCAGGGCATCGGCATCAGCGACAGCCGCCTCGCCTCGATCAACGAGCGGCTGCTCGCCCCCGCGATGCTCTCCAGCGCCTCCGCCGGCAGCATGGGCCTGCACGTGGTGGCCCACCTGGCGGCCCGGCACGGGGTGCGGGTGCAGCTGCACAACAGCGGCGCGGGCACCGTCGCGCAGGTGGAGATCCCGGAGTCGGCGCTGACCCGCGTCGAGGACGTCGCCCCGCGCTCCGCCCCGGAGGGACGTGCTCCCGCGCAGGCTGCCCCGCAGGTGCGCGCACCTGCGCCGCCCGTGCGGACGGTGCCCGCGCCGGCGCCGCCCGTGCGTACGCACGCGCCGGTCGTCCCCGCCCAGACCGCCTGGTTCCGGCCCCGGACCGGGACCGGTGGTCCCGCCACCCTGCCCGACCTGACCAGCGTCCACCACGCGCCGACGATCACGCTCCCGGTGCTCGGCGCGCGCCCGACCGGGTCGGGTGGCGGGCCCGCGATGCCGCCGTCCCGTCCCGCGTCGGCCCCGCCCGCACCGCCTCCGCTCACCGGGGCCGGGCTGCCGCGCCGCACCCGGGGCGGCCAACTGCCGGCCGCGCTGCACGAGGCCCCGACGGCGCGGCCGGCGGGCGACCTGCTCGACCCCGAGGTCGTGCGGTCCCGGCTGTCCTCGCTCGCCGAGGGAGTGGCCGCGGCGACCCGACGTACCCAGACGACACCCCCCAGGAGAATCCCATGACCCCATCCGAGAGCGCCGGCCTGGACTGGCTCCTGGCCAACTTCGCCGAACAGGTGCCGGACGTGTCGCACGCCCTCGCGGTCTCCGGCGACGGGCTGCGGCTGGCGGCCTCGCCCCACCTCGCGCCCGACCAGGTGGACCAGCTCTCCGCCGTGATCAGCGGCCTGGCCAGCCTGACCGTCGGTGCCGCCCGGCTGATGTCGGCCGGCCGCGTACGCCAGCAGATCGTCGACATGGACGGCGGGGTGATGCTGGTGATGGCGGTCGGCGAGCGCGCGCTCGTCGGGGTGCTCGCCGCGCCCGGCTGCGACCTCGGCCAGATCGGCTACGAGACCGCCATGCTGGTCCAGCGGGTGGCGGAGGCCCTGGAGCCGGCGGTCCGGGCGTGATCGGACGGTCCTCCCGGTTGCTGGCGGCCCTGCTGGCGACCGTGCTCGCCACCGGTTGCGGCGCGGCCGAGGCCGGGCCGCAACCCTGGCACGGTGGCCGGATCTTCCTCGCCACCGGCAACACCACAGGCGTCTACTACCAGCTCGGCGGCGGCTACGCGGACGTGATCAGCCGGCACCTGCCCGGCTACGAGGCACGGGCCGAGCCGACCGGCGCGTCGGTGGAGAACGTCAACCGGCTGGCCAGCGGCGACATGGAGATCGCCTTCAGCCTCGCCGACACGGCGGCCGACGCCGTCGCGGGGCGCGGGGCCTTCGAGGGCCAGCCACAGCCGGTGCGGGCGTTGGCCCGGGTCTACAGCAACTACACCCACGTCATCGTCCGCGCCGACGCGAAGGTCACCAAGCTGTCGGGCCTGCGCGGGAAGCGGGTCTCCACCGGCTCGCCGAGGTCCGGCACGGACATCATCGCCGGGCGTCTGCTGACCGCCGCCGGCCTAGACCCGGACCGGGACGTCGTCCGGGCCACGCTCTCCCTGCCGGAGACCGTGAAGCGGATGCGGGCCGGCACGCTCGACGCGATGTTCTTCTCCGGCGGCCTGCCCACGCCGGGCATCGCCGACCTGCTGGCCAGCGCGCCCGGCAGATACGCGCTGCTGCCGATCGTCGACCTGATGGAGCCGCTCACCGCGCGCCACGGCTCGGTCTACACCACGGCGGAGCTGCCGAAGGAGGCCTACAAGACGAGGAGCGGCACGCCGACGGTCACGGTGGCGAACGTCATCCTGGTCAGCGCCGACATGCCCGACCAGCTGGCGTACGACCTGACCCGGCTGCTCTTCGCCTACCAGGCCGACCTGGTGAAGGTGCACCCCGAGGCCGGCAACTTCACCCAGCAGAGCGCCTCGGGCACCGACCCGATCCCGCTGCACCCCGGGGCCGCGCGGTTCTACCAGCGCGGGTGACCCGCGCCGGTCAGACGTCCGCCGGGGCGGTGGCGGCGCGGGCCTCCGCCACGAGGCGGTCGGTCTCGGCGAGCACCTCGGGGTCGTCGGCCGGGGTGCCGGGGTCGAGACGGACCGTCCACGTGAGGCCGTCCACCCCCGGCACCCGGCGCGCCGCGACCCGGCCGGCGCCGCCGGGCACCGGGCGGTGCTGCGTGTACGCCACCGACCGGGTGACCCGCTCCCGCACCTGGTGCGGCAGCTCCCCGGGGTCGAGCAGCAGGTGGCTCTCGGCGGGGCCGTCGGCCACCACCAGGTAACCGTCGCGCTCGGCGGACGACTCGGCCGGGGTCACCGTGAGCTGCCGGCCGGACCAGACCGCCTTGAGGATGTCGTGCCAGCCCAGCCTCTCCGCCCGGCCGGGCAGCCAGAGGCCGAGGTTGCTGGCCACGACGACCCCGTCGCCCTGACCGTCGCCGACGGCGGCCCAGGCGAGCACCCGCTCCTCGGCGGCGAGCGGCGGCCGCTGGGCCGCGGGCAGCTTCGGCTTGCGGCGGAACAGTCCCATCTACAGCCCTCCCGCGGCCTGCTCGCGCAACGCCCGGGCGTGCTGTTCCAGCGACAGCAGCTCCCCGAAGGCGGCGAAGTACTCGTCCTTGTTGTTGACCGGGTTGATCCGCTGGATCCGGGACTTGAGATCCCTGATCCGGCTGGTCACCGAGCCGAACTGCAACCGGGCCATGGTGACCGAGACGTAGCGCGGGTCGGGCTCGCCGTCGATGCGCAGCGGCTCCACCGCCAGTTCACCGACGAGCGCCCGGGCGGCCAGGTCCTCGCAGGCGTCGCGGACCGACTCGATCCAGACCGCACCGCCGGTGGCCGTGGCGACCCCGCCGACCGCCGCGACGGCCGCCCGCACCGCGACGTGCACGGGGTGCCGGTACTCCGACGCCTCGACCGCGTCGAACATCGGCCCGGCCAGCACCGGCTCCTGGAGGGCGAGCTTCAGCGCCTCCCGCTCGACCATCGACTGCGGGTTGTCGACGATCGGCTCCGCCGGGGCGGGCCGGGGCGCGGGCGGGGCGTCCCGGCCGGGTGCGGCCGAGGCGGCGGCGAGCACGGCCCGCTGCACCGGCTCGATCTCCATGCCGAGGTCGCCGGCGAGCTTGCGCACGTACTCCGGACGCTTCTCCCGGTCCTTGAGCTTGGCGACCAGCGGCGCGGCCCGGCGCATCGCCTCGACCCGGCCGTCGACGGTGTCGAGGTCGAAGCGGTTGATCACGTGCCGCAGCGCGAAGTCGACAAGCGGCTCGCGGCGGGCGACCAGGTCGCGAACGGCCAGGTCGCCCTTTGCCAGGCGCAGGTCGCAGGGATCCATGTTGTCGGGGCTGACCGCGATGAACGTACGCCCGACGAAGCGCTGGTCGTCCTCGAAGGCACGCAGGGCGGCCTTCTGGCCGGCGGCGTCCCCGTCGAAGGTGAAGATGATCTCGCCGGCCACGTCGTCGGTGTCCATCAGCAGCCGGCGCAGCACCCCGATGTGGTCCCCGCCGAACGCCGTGCCGCAGGTCGCCACGGCCGTCGGGACCCCGGCCAGGTGGCAGGCCATCACGTCGGTGTAGCCCTCGACCACGACCACCTTGCCCTGCTTGGCGATCTCCCGCTTGGCCTGGTCGATCCCGTAGAGGACGTGCGACTTCTTGTAGATCGGCGTCTCGGGGGTGTTCAGGTACTTCGGGCCGTCGTCGTCGTCGAAGAGCTTGCGGGCGCCGAAGCCGATCACGTCGCCGGTCAGGTCGCGGATCGGCCACATCAGCCGGCGGCGGAACCGGTCGATCAGCGTGCCGGAACGCGACGGGCGGGACAGCCCGGCGGTGACCAGCTCGTCGTGGCTGAAGCCCTGCTGGCGCAGGTGCTTGGTGAGCAGGTCCCAGGCGTCGGGCGCGAAGCCGCAGCCGTAGCGCTCGGCGGCGGCCCGGTCGAAGCCGCGCCGGGCCAGGAACTCCCGGGCCGGACGCGCGCCGGCGGTGGTGAGCTGGCCGCGGTAGAACTCCACGGCGGCGGCGTGCGCGGCGACGAGGCGCTGCCGCTGCCCCTGCTGGGGGCGCGGGCGCGGCGCGGCCGAGTCGTTCTCGACGTAGCGCAACTGGAGGCCGGCGCGGTCGGCGAGCCGCTCGACCGACTCGACGAAGCTGAGGTGCTCGGCGTCCATCAGGAACTTGATCGCGTCGCCGCCGGCGCCGCAGCCGAAGCAGTACCAGACGTTACGGGCGGGCGAGACGTTGAACGACGGGCTCTTCTCGTCGTGGAACGGGCACAGCCCCTTGAGGTTGCCGCTGCCGGCCGACCTCAGGGTCACCGTCTCGGAGATGACGTCGGCGATCGAGCTGCGTTCCCGGACCAGCGCGATGTCCTCGTCCCGGATCCGCCCAGCCATGTCCGCCACCCCCTCGGCGTACATCCTGCCCTGCCGCACCGACGCCGCGCCGCCGGGGGACGCCGCGTGTGGCGACCACCGCCGTCACCTCGGCGCTCGCGCCCGCGACGGCCGCCCCCGCCCGGCCGGGTCACGGCCACCCGGCGCGGTGCCACGCCGGGTCAGCGCGGGCGCCGCAGGTAGCGCCGCACCGGCGGCGGGTCCTCCTCGTCGTACGACCGGGCCGCCCGGACGGCGGCGGCCAGGCCGGAGCGGCGGACCCGCGGCGGCGGGTTGACCGCCGGGTCCCGGGCCATGTCCCGGACCAGCGCGACGGCCAGGCCGAGCATCACCACCACGAAGGGCAGGGCGACGAGGATGGTCGCCTGTTGCAGCGCGTCCAGCCCGCCCACCAGCAGCAGTACGGCGGCGACCGCGCCGATCAGCACGCCCCAGACCACCACCAGCGCGCGGTGCGGGCGCAGCGCGCCCCGGGAGGTCAGCGAGCCGAGCACCAGGGACGCCGAGTCGGCGCTGGTGACGAAGTACAGCGCGATCAGCACCATGGCCAGCACGCTGGTCAGCGTCGCCAGCGGCAGTGCCCCCAGCAGGCCGAAGAGGGCCTGCTCGGTGCCCGCCCCGACGTCGGCGACCAGGTCCCGGGCGCCGGTGGCCTGCGCCCGCAGCCCGCTTCCGCCCATCACCGCGAACCAGACCGCGCTGGCTCCGCTCGGCACCAGCAGCACCCCGACGACGAACTGCCGGACCGTGCGGCCCCGGGAGATGCGGGCGATGAAGGTGCCCACGAAGGGCGCCCAGGAGATCCACCACGCCCAGTAGAAGATCGTCCAGGAGCCGAGCCAGGACGGATCGGAGAAGGCGCCCGTGCGGGTCGACATGAAGACCAGGTTGCTGAGATAGTCGCCCACCGCGGCCGGCAGGACCTCCAGCGTGTAGATGGTCGGCCCGACCACGAAGACGAAGAGCATCAGCAGCACCGCCAGCAGCACGTTGGTGGTGGAGAGCCACTTGATGCCCCGGTGCAGCCCGGAGAAGGCGGAGATGACGAACGCCAGGGTGAGCGCGCCGATCACCACCAGTTCCACCGCGGTCGTGTCCGGAACACCCGCCACCAGGTCGAGACCGGCGGCGACCTGGAGCGCGCCGAGGCCGAGGCTCGTCGCCGAGCCGAACACGGTGGCGAAGACGGCCAGCAGGTCGATCGCCCGCCCGGCCGCGCCGTCGGCACGGTCCCCGAGCAGGGGGTGGAAGGCCGCCGAGATCCGGTTCTCCCGGCCCCTGCGGAAGGTCGAGTACGCCAGCGCGAGCGCGACGACGGCGTAGATCCCCCAGGGGTGCAGCGTCCAGTGGAAGAGGGTGTACTGCATCGCCGTGGCACCGGCCGCGCCGGTCTGCGGTGCGACGCCGGTGGCCGGCGGAGGCACGGCGTAGTGCTGGATGGGCTCGGCGACGGCGAAGAAGACCAGGCCGATCCCCATCCCGGCGCTGAACATCATGGCCACCCAGGCCAGCGTGCTGAACTCCGGTTCGTCGTCGTCGGCACCGAGCCGGATCCGGCCGAACCTCGTCGTCGCGATGATCACCGAGAGCACCAGGAAGGCGTCGGCGGCCACCACGAAGAACCAGCCGAAGGTGTCGATGACCCAGGCCAGGCCCGACTCGCCGAAGCCGGCCAGGGAGCCCCGGGCCAGCACGCCCCACGCCACCACGGCCAGTACGCCGCCGACGCTGAGCGCCAACACCGTCCGGTCGATCCGGCCCACGGCCTGCGCCCGGTCCCGTACCTGCCCGCTCATGGCCACCCCCTGCCCATCCTGCTGGGCAGGAGGGCGGCACACGGCGATATCGGGCGAACCTGCCCGGCAGTGGTTGGTCAGGCGGGGACGGCGGCGGCCTCCTCGGCCTCCACCTGCCGCTTCCAGTCGGACTTGCTGGCCCGCCAGCCCTCGTCGTCC
This sequence comes from Micromonospora sp. NBC_01740, assembly GCF_035920365.1. Classification (NCBI taxonomy): domain Bacteria; kingdom Bacillati; phylum Actinomycetota; class Actinomycetes; order Micromonosporales; family Micromonosporaceae; genus Micromonospora; species Micromonospora sp. NBC_01740. The sequence goes on from NZ_CP109150.1 coordinate 7,204,676, forward strand.
ATGCCCCGGCGCCAGTAGCCGGAGATGGAGAGCCGCTCGCGGGGAACGGCGTGCTCGACGCGGAGCAGGCGCCGCAGCTCCTTGACGAAGGTGGCCTCGCCGTGCACGAAGGCCTGCACGTCCCCGGGCGGGAACTCCAGGGCGCGGACGGCCGCGACCAGGGCCTCCCCGACCGGGCGGTCGCCCCGGTGCAGCCAGGTCAGGCGCACCGCGCCCGGGCTGGCCAGCGGCTGCTCCTCGGTCGGGTCGGCGACCTCGACGAAGACGGTGGCCGGGGCGCCGGCGGGCAGCCGCTCCAGGGCGGCGGCGATGGCCGGCAGCGCGCTCTCGTCGCCCACCAGCAGGTGCCAGTCGGCGTCGGGGCTGGGGGCGTACTCCCCGCCGGGGCCGACGAAGGGCACCGGGTCGCCGGGGCGCAGCGCGGCCGCCCACGGCCCGCCCAGCCCCACGTCACCGTGGTGCACGATGTCGACGGTCAGCTCGCCGGCCGACGCGTCCCAGGCCCGCACGGTGTACGCGCGCAGCCGGGGCCACTGCTCCCGGGGCAGGTCGCGGCGGAGCGCGTTGAGATCCGCCGGGATCGGGTACCGCGTCCCCGGCGCCGGGAAGACGATCTTGATGTAGTGGTCGGTGAACTCGCCCACCGGCAGGCCGGCCAGCTCCTCACCCCCGAGCACCAGCCGGACGACGTGGGGGGTGGGCCGCTCGGTGCGCAGTACCCGGGCGGTGGTGACCTTGATGGGGCGCTCCGTCATGCCGGTTAGGCTAGCCTAAGTTCGCGCGCCTGCCCATCCCTGATCCCCCGTCGGCGGGTGCCCGCGCCCACCGCGCACCACCCGCGCGTGCCAGGCGACAGCCGCCGGGTCGGTCAGCGAGGCCACCTGGTCGACCACCACCCGGAGCCGGGCCGCGTCGTCCGGCGCGGCCGACCAGAGCGGGGCGAAGACGGGATCCAGCCCGTCCGGTGCCCGGTCGGCCAGGGCGTGCACCAACTCCGCCAGCACCTCCCGCTGCCGCCGGTAGCGGTCCGCCGCGCCGGGGCGACGCATCACGTACCGCAGGGCGATGCCCTTGAGCAGCGCGCACTGCGCCCGGATCCGCCGGGGCACCACCAGGTCGGCGGCGTAGCGGCGGTGCGGCCGGGGACCGTACCGCGCCTGCGTGGCCGCCACCACCGTCGAGACGAAGCGGCCGGTCAGCACGCTGGTGGTGGCCTTCAGCGCCGCCTGCGCGCGGTGGCTGCCGTCGTAACCGGCCAGTGGGGCGAGCGCCGGGTCGTCGAGCAGCTCCAGCAGCACGTCGCCGAGGTCGGCCGGGGACTCGCCGGAGTACGCGGCGGCGACGTCGGCGCAGAGCGCGGCCCGCTCGTCGGGGTCGCGCAGCAGCGTACGCAGCGCCACGTACCCGCCGTGGATGCCGTCCTCGACGTCGTGCACCGAGTACGCGACGTCGTCGGCCCAGTCCATCACCTGCGCCTCCAGGCAGCGCCGGTCGTCACCCGGGCCGCCCGTACGCAGCCAGGCAAAGAGCGGGAGGTCGTCGTCGTACACCCCGAACTTGCGCTGCTCTTGGCGGCGGGGCCACGGGTACTTGCTGACCGCGTCGAGCGATGCCCGGGTCAGGTTGAGGCCGGCGGACCGCCCGCCCGGGGCCACCACCTTGGCCTCCAGGCGGGTCAGCACCCGCAGCGTCTGCGCGTTGCCCTCGAAGCCGCCGCACCCGGCCGCGAGGTCGTCCAGCGCGTCCTCGCCGTTGTGCCCGAACGGCGGGTGACCGAGATCGTGGGCGAGCCCCGCGGTGTCGACCACGTCCGGGTCGCAGCCCAGCCGGGCCCCCATCTCGCGGGCGATCTGCGCGACCTCCAGCGAGTGGGTCAGCCGGGTACGCAGGAAGTCGTCGGTGCCGGCCGTGTGCACCTGGGTCTTCGCGGCCAGCCGCCGGAACGCCGCCGAGTGCAGCACCCGGGCGCGGTCCCGCTCGTACGCCGACCGCCCGTGACCGGTGTCCTTCGGCGGCTCGGCGACCCAGCGGGCGACGTCCGGATCGTCCGGCCCGGGAGGCTCAGTCCTCACGCTGCCGCAGCACGCAGAACTCGTTGCCCTCCGGATCGGCCAGCACGGTCCACCCGCCGTCGCCCTGCCCCACGTCGACGTGCCGGGCCCCCATGTCGACCAGCCGCTCGACCTCGGCCTCCTGGTCGTCGGGACGCAGGTCGATGTGCAGCCGGTTCTTGGTCGTCTTGTCGTCGGTCACCGGCACGAAGACGATGCCCGGCAGCCGGTCGGCGGACCGGCGGATCTCCACCTCGTCCGGCTGCTCGGTGACCACCTGGTAGCCCAGCGCCTCGGCCCACCAGCGGGCGAGCCGGGCGGGGTCCCGGGCGTCGACGGTCAGGCTCTCCCAGGCGCTGCTCATGTCGATCAGGTTACGCCCGCGCGCCGCGAACGGCGCGCCGCCGGCGCGCGCCCGACGGCTACGCAACCTCCGAACAGTCGAGAGTTGTCGACCGATCGCCGTCGGTTACGGGATCGCGGTCCGGCATGGCCGCCGGTAGCGTTCCCAGCGCGGAACGTGACCAGACTGAGGGCCCGACGGTGGGGAGACGCCCGTGAACGCGGACACGATGATGGGAACGGAACTGTCGGAGCTGCGCCGGCGCCGCCCGGAGGTGGCGGGCACGGTGCTGGCCGGGACCGACGGCCTGCTGATCTCCAGCGACCTGCCGACGACGGACGCCACCCACCTGGCGGCGCTCGCGGCGGCGAGCTTCGGCCTCGGTCACCGGGTGGCCGACACCGTGCGGCACGGCGAGTTCCGGGAATCGGTGGTCCGCACCTCGACCGGCGCCGTCGTCACCTATCCCGCCGGGCGCAACGCCCTGTTGACGCTGGTCGCCGACGCCAGCGCCGACCTGGACGAGCTGCACGCCGACGCGCGGGCGGTGGCCCGGCGCACCGGCTCGGTGCTGGACACCAGCCGCCTGATCGGGGCGGCGACGGTGCCCGAGGCACACGCCCGGCTCGCGGCCCGCACCTCGGGCGGCAGGCTGCCCCGGCGCGTCACCCCCCACGCCTGGCGCCGCCCGCCGGTCTGAGCAACCCCCGGGAGTCGGTCCGCGACCGACTCCCGGCCCACGGTGCGGTCGCGCCGGCACGGGCCGCCCGCACGGCAGCGGCGGCGGATTCCGCTCCCCCGGGTCCGCCGCCGGCCTGTCGTCCTCGCGCGTCAGCGGCTGTCGGAGCCGTCCGTCTCCACCGCCGCGCGGCCGGCCTCCAGCCGGGCGACGGGCACCCGGAAGGGGGAGCAGGACACGTAGTCCAGGCCGACCTCGTGGAAGAAGTGCACCGACTCCGGGTCGCCCCCGTGCTCGCCGCAGACGCCGAGCTTCAGCTCCGGCCGGGCCGCCCGGCCCTCCTCCGCGGCGATGCGCACCAGCCGGCCCACGCCGTCGCGGTCGATCGACTCGAACGGCGAGATGCCGAAGATGCCCAGCTCCAGGTAGCGCCAGAAGAACGCGCCCTCGACGTCGTCGCGGGAGAACCCCCAGCCCATCTGGGTCAGGTCGTTGGTGCCGAAGGAGAAGAACTGCGCCGCCTCGGCGATCTGGCCGGCGGTCAGCGCCGCCCGGGGCACCTCGATCATCGTGCCGATCAGCACCTCGACGCCGCTGTCCCCGACCACCTCGGCGATGATCTTCTCGGCCTCGGCGCGGACCGTCTCCAGCTCCTGCACCGCGCCGACCAGGGGGACCATGATCTCCGGCCTGGCCACCGCGCCGCTGCGGGTGACGGTGACCGCGGCCTCCGCGATCGCCCGGACCTGCATGGCGAACAGACCGGGGATGACCAGGCCGAGGCGGACGCCACGCAGGCCCAGCATCGGGTTCTCCTCGTGCATCCGCCGGACGGCGGCGAGCAGCGCCTCCTCCTGCGCCACGTCCTCGCCGCGCTCCTGGGCGACCGCCACGTTGACCGCGAGCTGCTCCAGCGGGGGCAGGAACTCGTGCAGCGGCGGGTCGATCAGCCGGACGGTGACGGGCATCCCGTCCATCTCCCGGAAGATCTCCTCGAAGTCGGCCCGCTGCAACGGGAGCAGCGCCGCCAGCGCGGCCTCGCGCTCGGTGTTGTCGCGGGCCAGGATCAGCCGCTCGACCAGCTCGCGCCGGTCGCCGAGGAACATGTGCTCGGTGCGGCACAGCCCGATGCCCTCCGCGCCGAAGCGCCGGGCCCGGGCGGCGTCCGCGCCGGTGTCGGCGTTCGTGCGGACGGCCAGCCGCCGCCTGGCGTCGGCGTGCGACATGATCCGGTGTACGGCCCGGACCAGCGGATTGTCGACGTGCTCGGGGTCGAGGCTGCCCTCGAAGTACTGCACCACCTCCGACGGCATGACCGGCACCTCGCCGAGGTAGACCTTGCCGGTGGTGCCGTCGATGGAGACGACATCGCCCTCGACGACGGTCTGCCCGCCGACGACGAACCGGCGCTGCGGGACGTTGACCTCGATCTCGTCGGCGCCGGAGACGCAGGTCTTGCCCATCCCCCGCGCCACCACGGCGGCGTGGCTGGTCTTGCCGCCGCGCGAGGTGAGGATGCCCTGGGCGGCGATCATGCCGTTGAGGTCGTCGGGGTTGGTCTCGCGCCGGACCAGGATCACCGACTCCCCCTCGGCGGCCAGTTCGACCGCGCGGGCGGAGGTGAAGACCACCTTGCCCGACGCCGCGCCCGGCGACGCCCCGATGCCCTTCGCCACCGGCTGGAACTCGTGGTCGAGCCGGAACCGGGGGAACATCAGCTGGGCGAGCTGCGCGCCGTTGACCCGGTGCAGCGCCTCGTCGAGGTCGATCAGGCCCTCGTCGACGAGCTGCCCGGCGATGACGAACGCCGCGGCGGCGGTGCGCTTGCCGACGCGGGTCTGGAGCATCCAGAGCTTGCCGCGCTCGATGGTGAACTCGATGTCGCAGAGGTCCCTGTAGTGACCCTCCAGCCGGGCCATGATGCCGAGCAGTTCGTCGTAGGACTTCTTGTCCAGCCGCTCCAGCTCCTGCAACGGCACGGTGTTGCGGATGCCCGCGACCACGTCCTCGCCCTGGGCGTTGGCCAGGTAGTCGCCGTAGATGCCCTGGGCGCCGCTGGCGGGGTCGCGGGTGAACGCGACGCCGGTGCCGGAGTCCGGGCCGAGGTTGCCGAAGACCATCGCCACCACGTTGACCGCCGTGCCCAGGTCGGCCGGGATCCGCTCCTGGCGGCGGTAGAGCACCGCGCGCTCGGCGTTCCACGACTCGAAGACCGCGCGGATGGCGAGGTCGAGCTGCTCGCGCGGCTCCTGCGGGAACTCCCGGCCGGTGTGCTTGAAGAAGATCTTCTTGTACGCGTCGACCAGCCCCCGCAGGTCGTCGGCGTCGAGGTCGAGGTCGTCGTGGGTGCCCTTGGCCCGCTTGGCGTCGTCGAGCGCGTGCTCGAACTCCTCGCCCGGCACCTCGCACACCGTCTTGCCGAACATCTGGATCAGGCGGCGGTAGGAGTCCCAGGCGAACCGGTCCGCGCCGCCGGAGGTCTGCGCGTCCGCGCCGCTGGCCTGTCGCGCGAGCCCCTGGACGCTGCGGTCGTTGAGGCCGACGTTGAGGACGGTCTCCATCATGCCGGGCATGGAGAACTTGGCGCCGGAGCGGACGGACACCAGCAGCGGGTCCTCCGGGTCACCGAGGCGCTTGCCCATCGCCTGCTCCAGCGACGCGAGGTGCGCGGCGATCTGGTCGGCCAGGCCGTCCGGTTCCTCCCCGGTCGCGAGGTACGCCTTGCAGGCCTCCGTGGTGATCGTGAAGCCCGGTGGGACCGGCAGGCCGAGATTGGTCATCTCGGCCAGGTTGGCCCCCTTGCCACCGAGCAGTTCCTTGAGATCCTTGTTGCCCTCGGCGAAGGCGTACACGTACTTGTGTTCCACCGTCTCCTGCTTTGCCACCAGAGCCCTCCCACGCGCGCCGGTCCGACACTTAACGAAGGTTCAGTCGCTCTCATACCCCGGGACGGACCACCGGCAATCCCGGTGCCAAGCCGGCCGGTGGGCGAAGGCTAAGCGAACTTCGCGTGGCCCGGGACCGTTCGGTGACAATAGGCACAGCTATCACGACTATCCGCGTTCGTACCGGTTTTTGGGAACGCTTCCACGCGCACGATCACGCATTTCCGGCTCCGCCTCGTATTCTTGGCCGCACGCTTTTCGGTGAACCTCACCTTTGCCATAACCGCCGCAAATACACCCCTCGGAGCCGACGCCGTGCCAGCCGTTCCCACCGCCGCCCCGGAGCCGCTCGACCCGTCCCGCGCCGCCGGGGTGGACGAGCGGGAGCCCGGCCACCGCGCCCTACCGGTCCACGAACCGGCCGCCGCCGAGCTGGCCCGGGCGGCGACCCGGGCCGCCGACGACCTGCTCACCCCGCCGCCCGGGACCGCCGACGACCTGCCCGTCACGCCGCCCGCAACCACCGACGACCTACTCACCCCGCCGCCCGGGACCGCCGACGACCTGCCCGTCACGCCGGCCCGGGTCCGGCTGGGCGACGTCGTGCCCGCCCCGGAGCGGGTCACGCCGGTCCCGGGCGCCGACTTCGTCCTCACGCCCGACGCGGCGATCCGGGTGAACGGCGACGACGACGCCCGCGCCGTCGCCGGACAGCTGGCCGCCCTGCTCCGGCCGGCCACCGGCTACCCGCTGCCGGTGACCGACGCCACCCGACCGGAGCCGGCCGGCGGCATCACCCTGACGCTGGCCGTCTCCGCCGACCTCGGCCCGGAGGGCTACCGGCTCGACGTGACGCCCGACGGCGTACGGATCGAGGCCGCCACCCCGGCCGGGCTCTTCCACGGCGTGCAGACGCTGCGGCAACTCCTGCCCGCCGCCATCGAGAGCGCGGTGCCGGTCGCCGAGCACTGGGCGCTGCCCGGCGGTTCGATCACCGACCGGCCCCGGTTCCCCTACCGGGGGGCGATGCTCGACGTGGCCCGGCACTTCTTCGGCGTACCGGACGTGCTGCGGGTGATCGACCACCTGGCCCGCTACAAGCTCAACCACCTGCACCTGCACCTCACCGACGACCAGGGCTGGCGGATCGCGATCGACTCCTGGCCCCGGCTGGCGGAGGTCGGCGGGGCGGGCGAGGTGGGCGGCGGCCCGGGCGGGCACTACACGCGCGACGACTACCGGCGGATCGTCGCCTACGCCGCCGAGCGGCACGTCACCGTGGTGCCGGAGATCGACCTGCCGGGCCACACCAACGCCGCGCTGACCGCGTACGGCGAGTTGGCCCCGGACGGCACCGCGCCGCCGCCGTACACCGGCACCGAGGTCGGCTTCAGCTACGTCGACCCCACCAACGAGCGGACGTACGAGTTCGTCGCCGACGTGCTGGGCGAGATCGCGGCGCTCACCCCCGGGCCGTGGCTGCACATCGGGGGCGACGAGGCGTTCAAGGTACGTCCCGACGCGTACGCGGCCTTCGTCGAGCGGACCCAGCGCATCGTCGCCGGAACCGGCAAGACGGCGGTGGGCTGGCACCAGATCGCGCCCGTCGCGCACGCCGAGGGGCGGGTGCTCCAGTGGTGGGGCACCAAGGGCGAGGACCCGGTCACGGCGGACGCCGTCCACCGGGGGGCGCGGCTCGTCCTCTCCCCCGGCAACCACGCCTACCTCGACATGAAGTACGCCCCGGACACCCCCATCGGGCACGACTGGGCCGGCCTGATCGACGTGCGGCGGGCGTACGACTGGGATCCCGGCACCCACGTGGCCGGCGTGCCGGCCGACGCGGTGCTGGGCGTGGAGGCGCCGCTGTGGACCGAGTCGGTCACCTCGCGGGCCGAGGTCGAGTTCATGCTCTTCCCGCGCCTGCCCGCGATCGCCGAGCTGGGCTGGTCGCCCCGCGCGACGCACGACTGGGCCGGGTTCCGCGACCGGCTGGCAGGGCACGGCCCGCGCTGGGCCGCGGCCGGCATGGCCTTCCACCGCTCACCGGAGATCCCCTGGCCCGCCGAGCGGCCAGCTCCCGCCGAGCGGCAGGCGGCGATCCCCACCCAAGCCGCGCATCCGACTCCCACCGGGCCGCGCACGGCGGTCCCCACCCAGACCGACCAGCCAACTCCCACCAGGCCGCGCACGGCGGCCCCCATCCAAACCAACCCCGAGGAGGCCTCCGCGCCAGGCCCGTCCGCCTGACGCCCGCGCCCAACGCCCCCATCCCCGCCGCGGTGGCGGTCGCCGCCGCCATCGCGGTCGTCACCGGGTCACCTGGCTCACCCCGGTTACCGGATCACCCGGGTTCACGGGTCACCCAGGTCCACCGGATCAACGGATCAACGGATCAACGGATCACCGGTGGAGATCTTGGTACGAGATGGCCCCTGGAGGGGCGGTTTCTAACCAAGATCTCCGGTAGAAGCCCAGCGGACGGACGCGAGAGTGGGCACCGACGGGGTGTGGCCCGCCGTGCCCGGCGCAGGGACGGGGCGGTGGCGGTCGCCGCTGCCGTCGCGGTCGCGGTCACCGTGACGGTCACGGGTGCCGTGGCGGTCACGGGCGCCGCGACGGTCACGGGTGCCGTCGCCATCGCCGTCGCGGATGCCTCTCGATCTCGGGGTCAGGGCGGTTTCGCCTGACGCGTCACGCAGGGCACGTACCGCCGGTTGCCGGGGTGCCCATTGCTGGCGGGCGCGCGGACAGGCGGCACGGATGCGCTCCTCGGGGCGCTGTCGAGCTGATGTCGTAGACGATTCAGCGGTGCCGTCCGTTCCGGGCCGGAGAGGCGTGGGGATTGGGCGCGGAAAGAAGTCGCGGTTCGTGCCGTCGGGGCAGCGTGAGTCGTTTACGACATCAGCTCGACAGCGCGCTCGCCGCCCCATGCTGCACCCGACGACCGACGGCGGCAGACTGCGACGGGCTGCGACGGGCTGTGGAGTCGTGGGAGTTTTGTCCGCTTCGAAGTGTCCGAGTCCGTGCCTGGATGTCCGTCGCCGTCCGGTGCGTCCCGTGGCCGGCGCCACCTCAGCGGCGGAATCGTGGGCCGGTGCGGGCCGTTGAACATGGCATACCCACGGCGCCTCCCCCGCGCGCCACGGTGGCCCGACCGGCCGGCGGAATGACTGGCCGACCCGGGTCGTTGAGACATCCCGGACGCCCGAGCAGGCCCCCCACCGCCGGAGCGATCCGTTCTGACTTCCCCCTCGCGGCACGCCGCTCCCCCGCGCGTCCGCGTACCCCCGATCGAAAGGTGCTGCCATCATGCGTACCGACATCCTGCGTAAGACCGCTCTGACCGCTGCCGGGCTCGCCTTCACCGGCGGCGCCATCGCCGGCCCCGTCACCACCGCCCTCGCCGCCCCCACCACCCCCGTGTCGGCCTCGGTCGCACAGGACCGCAAGGGTGGCGAGCGCGAACTCGGCGTGCGCTACGAGGCACAGCCCAACTTCTACTACTGCGGCCCCGCCGCCGCCCGCAACGCCCTCAGCGTGCAGGGCAAGAACATCGACGTCGACGGCATGGCCCAGCGCATGGGCACCACCGAAGCCGGCACCAACTCCATCAACGACATCACCCCCGTCCTCAACAAGGAGACCGGCAAGGACGCCTACCAGTCGGTGGAGATCCCCGGCGCCAAGGCCGACGACAAGCAGACCGACAAGCTACGCGGCGACATCGTCACCGCCATCGACGAAGGCCACGCCATCGTCGCCAACATCGCCGGCACCGCCACCGACACCGACGGCACCACCCACTCCTTCGAGGGCGGGCACTACATCAGCGTCGTCGGCTACCGCGACAACGGCAACACCGTCACCATCGCCGACTCCGCCAACCCCAACCAGGCCTCCTACCGCATGAGCGTCGACAACCTCGCCGACTGGATCGCCACCCGCGGCTACACCGCCTGACCCCACAGCGACACACCAACACACCACCCAGCACCGCGCACCACCCAGCGACAGGCGCACCACACAGCGACAAGGGCCGACCCCCACAAGGGGCCGGCCCTTTCGTCGTCTTCACCTTCACCCAGCATCCGCAGCCGGGCAGGCCGGGGCCGAGCCGCAGCCGGGAGCGCCGAGGCAGCCGAGGCCCGGGTGGCGGCCGAGGGCTCAGCCGCCCGAGTCAGCCAGTTCGGCGCCCTCCGGGACGGTGTCGTCGTCGCGGCTGGCCAGCCAGCCGTCCGGCAGGAAGACCTTGCCGGGCGAGTTGGTGCGGCCGCGCGGCTGGCCCAAGGTGGCCACGGGAAAGGGCTCGGTCGGGTCCAGCTTGCCGAGCAGGTCGTCGAGCTGGGCCAGGCTCTCGATCATGGCCAGCTCGCGGCGCAGCTCGCTGCCGACCGGGAAGCCCTTGAGGTACCAGGCGACGTGCTTGCGGAAGTCGGTGCAGCCGTCCCGCTCGCCCCGGGCGGGGGTACGGGAGCCGGCGGTGAACTGGTCGACCAGCAGTTCGGCGTGACGGCGCATCGTCCGCGCCACCTCGCCGAGGGTGGGCAGGCGGCGTTCCGGGCGGCCGTCGAACGCGGCCTCCAGGTCGGCGAAGAGCCACGGTCGACCCAGGCAGCCCCGGCCGATCACCACCCCGTCGACGCCCGTGTGCGCCACCATCCGCAGCGCGTCGTCGGCCTCCCAGATGTCGCCGTTGCCGAGCACCGGCACGTCGAGGGCCTGCTTGAGCGTCGCGATGGCGTCCCAGTCCGCCGTGCCGGAGTAGCGCTGCGCGGCCGTACGCCCGTGCAGGGCGACCGACGCCACGCCCGCGTCCTGGGCGGCGAGGCCCGCTTCGACGTACGTCAGGTGGTCGTCGTCGATGCCCTTGCGCATCTTGACCGTGACCGGCACCCCGGCGGGCGACGCGGCGTCCACCGCGGCCCTGACCAGCCGCGCGAAGAGCCGGCGGCGCCACGGCAGCGCCGAGCCGCCGCCCTTGCGGGTGACCTTGGGAACCGGGCAGCCGAAGTTGAGGTCGATGTGGTCGGCGAGGTCCTTCTCCACCACGATCCGCACGGCGGCGGCGGTGATCTCGGGGTCGGTGCCGTAGAGCTGGAGGCTGCGGGGCCGCTCGTCGTCGCCGAACGCGATCATGCGCAGCGTCTTCGGGTTCCGCTCGACCAGCGCGACGGTGGTGATCATCTCGCAGACGTAGATGCCGCCGCCCTGCTCCCGGCAGAGCTGCCGGAAGCCGACGTTGGTGATGCCGGCCATCGGCGCGAGCACCACCGGCGGCCACACCTCGTGCCGCCCGATGGTCAACGGGCGCAGTGCGGGAACGGTCGGCGCGGTCACCGGACAAGTGTACGGGCCCCAGCCGGCGCAACTTCCGCACCGGCCGGGGCCCGCCGCAGCTCAGCAGCCGGGGAGGCGCTCGATCAGGTAGCGCTCGACCTGGTCCAGCGCGATGCGCTCCTGGGCCATGGTGTCCCGGTTCCGGACGGTCACCGCGTTGTCGTCCAGGGTGTCGAAGTCGACAGTCACGCAGAACGGGGTGCCGATCTCGTCCTGGCGGCGGTAGCGGCGGCCGATCGCCTGCGAGTCGTCGAACTCCACCACCCAGCGCTTGCGCAGGTCGGCGGCGAGGCCCTTCGCCTTCGGCGAGAGCGCCTCGTTGCGCGACAGCGGCAGCACGGCCACCTTGACGGGGGCCAGCCGCGGGTCGAAGCGCATCACCGTGCGCTTGTCCACGCCGCCCTTGGTGTTCGGCGCCTCGTCCTCGTCGTACGCCTCGAGCAGGAACGCGAGCACCGCGCGGGTGAGGCCGGCGGCCGGCTCGATGACGTACGGCATCCAGCGCTCGCCCTTGGCCTGGTCGAAGTAGGACAGGTCGACGCCGGAGTGCTTGCTGTGCGTGGTGAGGTCGAAGTCGGTGCGGTTGGCGATGCCCTCCAGCTCCGCGAACTCGGTCCCGCCGAACTGGAAGCGGTACTCGATGTCGACGGTGCGCTTCGAGTAGTGGGAGAGCTTCTCCTTCGGGTGCTCGTAGAAGCGCAGGTTGCTCTCCGACAGGCCCAGGTCGAGGTACCAGTTCCAGCGCTCGGAGAGCCAGTACTCGTGCCACTGCTCGTCCGAGCCCGGCTCGACGAAGAACTCCATCTCCATCTGCTCGAACTCGCGGGTGCGGAAGATGAAGTTGCCCGGGGTGATCTCGTTGCGGAACGACTTGCCGGTCTGGGCGATGCCGAACGGCGGCTTCTTGCGGGCGACCGTCTCCACGTTCTTGTAGTTCACGAAGATGCCCTGGGCGGTCTCGGGCCGCAGGTAGTGCATGCCCTCCTCGCTCTCGACCGGGCCGAGGAAGGTCTTCATCAGGCCGTTGAACATCTTCGGCTCGGTGAAGGTGCCCTTGTTGCCGCAGTTCGGGCAGTTCAGCTCGGTCAGCGAGGCCGGCGGCTTGCCGTGCTTGGCCTCGTACGCCTCCTCGAGGTGGTCGGCCCGGAACCGCTTGTGGCACGACTGGCACTCGGTCAGCGGGTCGACGAAGGCGTCCAGGTGGCCGGAGGCGGCCCAGACGTCGCGGGCCAGGATGACGGCGGAGTCGAGGCCGACCACGTCGTCGCGCTGCTGGACCATCGTCTTCCACCACTGCCGGCGGACGTTCTCCTTGAGCTCCACGCCGAGCGGACCGTAGTCCCACGCCGACCGGGTGCCTCCGTAGATCTCGCTGGAGGGGAAGACGAAGCCTCGGCGCTTGGCGAGGCTGACGACGGCGTCGATACGGTCGGCTGGCATGTTTCCTCCTACGCCGACTGGCGGTCGGCGGGGACGCGGTAAGGACGGAAGGAACAGTTCGGGACAACGGTACGACCCGTGCCGTCCCGGGCCCAGCAGAATACCGGGGGCGGGTCAGCTCACCCCGCACACCTCCATGCCGCCGGTCTGCTGGTCCTGCCCGAGGGTGACCTCCTGCCGGTCCTGCCGGCCGCCCGTGTAGGTGACGTCGACGGGCACGGTGAGGGAGACGGCGTCCACGTCGCCCACCCGGAAGGTCGCGATCTGCGGCTCGGCGGCCACCCGGCGCTCGAACTCGCGGCGTGACTCGCGCCGCTGCGCGTCGTCGCAGAGCTGGTCGTACGCCGCGCCGTACTTCCGCTCCACCAGTGCGCGGTAGTAGTCGGTGGAGACGGTGCGTCCCTGCTCGCGCACGGCCTGCACCCCGGTCACGGCCAGGCCCACCACGGCCGCGCCGCCACCGCCGCAGCAGAGCAGCACGGCGAGCGCCCCGGCGCCCAGCCCGAGCCAGAGCCGGGTGTTGCGCCCCTCGGTGGGGGGCGCCGCGAACGGCGGGGTGACCCCCGGCCCGGCCGGCGGGGCGGGCACGCCCGGGTCCGCCGGCGGGCCGGGCACGGCGGGCGGCTGCGCCCCCTGCTGGCCGGGCGACGGAGGGTACGCCGGCGGGGTCGCCGGTCCGGGAGCGGTCATGCAAGCAATGTAGTGCCCACGGGCTCAGCGGTAAGGACCAGCGGCCCGATCGCTGGCGGCCGCGACGACGTCCCCGCCCGGGGCGGCGGTGGCGAGCGCCTCGTACGCCGACGGTTCGTCGAGCGACTCGGCGAGCAGCGGCACAGCGGTGATCTTGACGTCGAAGCCGCCCAGGGCCCGCCGGTAGGTGCCGACCGACTCCCACTCGGTGACCAGGCACCAGTGCCGGGGGTCGTCCAGCGCCCGGACCAGTTGGCCGCGCAGGTAACCGGGGCGGGCCGCGAGGGCGGCGAGGGCGGCGTGCGCCCGCTCGGTGAACTCGTCGGCGACATCGACGTCCACCACGAACCGGTTCGTCACCAGCACGGGGTTCCTCCTCGTAGAGTCTGTGGGATGCAGCGTACGCAGAGCCGGATGCCGGCCCGGTTGGCCCGGGCGAACCCGACGACGGTGTTCCTGGTCACCCTCGTGCTGGTGCTTGTCGCGTTCTTCACCCCCGGCGTGGTCGGCGGGTTGTTGACCCTGCTGCTCGCCGCGGCCGTGGCCGCGCTGCTGGTCACCACCTGGTCGGTGCAGACGGCGCCGACCCGGGTGATCCGGCTGGTGGCGCTCACCCTGCTGGTCACCGCGGGCCTGGTGAAGCTGCTCTGACATGCAAGCATGCGTTTTTGACAATCATTATCGTTGTCGCGGAGAGTTCATGGCATGAACATCCGCTCCGCCCCGCGCACCCTGGCCGTCGCCGCCACCGCCCTGCTCGCCCTGGGTGGCGTCACGGCCTGTTCCGACGACGGCACGACCGGCGCCGATCCGCAGCGGGTCGACGTGGTGGCCGCCTTCTACCCGTTGCAGTTCCTCGCCGAGCGCATCGGCGGCGACGCGGTGAAGGTGAGCAACCTGGTCAAGCCCGGGGCGGAGCCGCACGACCTGGAACTGAACCCGGGCCAGGTCGGCCAGGTCGCCGAGGCGGAGCTGGTCGTGCTCCTCAAGGGCTTCCAGCCGGCGCTGGACGAGGCCGTCGAGCAGAACGCCAAGGAGCGCGCGTTCGACGTGTCGACCGTGCAGCCGCTGCTTGACGCCGCCGCGGGCGGCCACGACCACGAGGGCGGGGAGCACGCCCACCCCGAGGAGCCCGGCCACGAGGAGGGCGGCGCCAAGGACCCGCACCTCTGGCTGGACCCGACCCGCCTCGCCACGGTCGGCGACAAGCTCGCCGAGCGGCTCGGCCGGGCCGACCCGGACCGCGCCGCCGACTACACGGCCCGCGCCAAGGCGCTGCGCGTCGAGCTGGAGAAGCTGGACGCCGAGTTCACGGCCGGGCTGAAGACCTGCCAGCGGCGGGAGATCGTGGTGAGCCACACCGCCTTCGGCTACCTGACCGGGCGCTACCAGCTGGAGCAGATCGGTATCACCGGGCTCAGCCCCGACAACGAGCCGTCCCCGCAGCGCCTGGCCCAGGTCGCCCAGGAGGCCCGGGAGCACAAGGCCACCACGATCTTCTTCGAGACGCTGGTCAGCCCGAAGGTGGCCGAGACCATCGCCGCCGAGGTCGGCGCGAAGACCGCGGTGCTGGACCCCCTGGAGGGGCTGTCCACCGGCGGCGGCGACTACCTTTCGGTCATGCGCACCAACCTTGCCACCCTGCGAACGGCGCTGAGCTGCTCGTGACATCCCCAGTCATCACCGTCGCGCACGGAGTGGTCGGCTACGACGGCCGCCCCGTGCTGCGCGACGTCTCGCTGACCGTGACCGCCGGCGAGGTGGTCGCGGTGCTCGGCGCCAACGGCTCCGGCAAGTCCACCCTGATCCGCGCCGCGCTCGGCCTGGTGCCGCTCAGCTCCGGGTCGGTCACCCTCTTCGACCGTCCGTTGCGCCGCTTCCGGCAGTGGCACCGGATCGGGTACGTCCCGCAGCGCCTCGGCGCCGGCAGCGGCGTACCGGCCACCGTCCGCGAGGTGGTGGCCTCCGGCCGGCTCGCCCGGCGCGGGGTGCTGCGCCCGGCCGGGGCGGCGGACCGGGCGGCGGTGACCGCCGCGCTGGAGGCCGTCGGGCTCGCCGACCGGGCCCGCGATCCCGTGGCCACCCTCTCCGGCGGGCAGCAGCAGCGCACCCTGATCGCCCGGGCGCTGGCCGGCCAGCCGGAGCTGCTGGTCCTCGACGAGCCGACCGCCGGGGTCGACGCCGCCAGCCAGGAGGCGTTCGCCGGCGCGCTGCACGCCTTCGTCGCCGGTGGCGGCACGGTGCTGCTGGTGGCCCACGAGCTCGGGCCGCTGCGGCCGCTGATCAGCCGGGCGGTCGTCGTACACCAGGGTGGGATCTGCCACGACGGCGCGGTGCCCGAGCCCGCCGGCCACCACGCGGAGCCCGACCACGACCACGTGCACCCGCACGGTCCCGACGAGCCCGCCGGGCTGTGGAGCAGCTGAGATGGAACTCTTCCAGTACCCCTACATGCAGCGGGCCCTGATCGGCGCGCTGATCATCGGCCTGGCCGCCCCGGCGCTCGGCATCTACCTGGTGCAGCGGAAGCTCGCCCTGATCGGCGACGGGGTCGGGCACGTGGCGCTCACCGGCGTCGGCGCGGGCCTGCTGCTCAACCGCTCCCCCGTGCTCGTCGCGGTGGCCGTGGCGACCGCTGGCGCGATCACCATCGAGCTGGTCCGCGCCCGCGGGCGCACCTCCGGCGACCTGGCTCTGGCCCTGCTCTTCTACGGCGGCATCGCCGGCGGCGTGACGCTGGTCGGGCTCTCCGACAGCACCAGCGCCAACCTCAACGCCTACCTGTTCGGGTCGCTGACCACGATCTCCCCGCAGGACCTGACCACCATCGCGGTGCTCGGCATCGCGATCGGGGTGACCATGCTGGCGCTGCGCCCGGCCCTCTTCGCGGTCTGCCACGACGAGGAGTACGCCCGCGTCTCCGGCCTGCCGGTGCGCACGCTCAACCTGCTGCTCGCCGTGGCCACCGCCGTCACGGTGACGATCGCCATGCGGGCCGTCGGGGTGCTGCTGATCAGCGCGCTGATGGTGGTGCCGGTGGCCACCGCGCAGCAGGTGACCCGGGGGTTCCGCAGCACGATGGCGGCGGCGATGGCGCTCGGGCTCTTCGCCGCCGGCTCCGGGGTCTGGGTGGCCGCGAACGCCGACACCGCCCCCGGCGCCTCGGTGGTGCTGATGGCGATCGCCTCGTTCGGGGTGGTCGCGGTCCTCGGCGCGGCGTGGCGGATGCTGCGCCGGCGGCGCACCCCCGCCGCCGCGCCCACGCCGGAGCCGCACGAGGTCGTGCTCCACTGATCCTGGTCAGCGCCGTGTCAGTGGGATTGGTTACCGTTACACGGTGACCGACGGATCAGGCTACGACGCCTTCGAGGGCGCGAGCGAGCTGCTGCGTGCCCTCTCGGCACCGATCCGGCTGGCCATCGTCAGCGAGCTCGCCGAGGGCGAGCGCTGCGTGCACGAGCTGGTCGACAAGCTCGGCGCCGCCCAGCCGCTGGTCTCCCAGCACCTGCGGGTGCTGCGGGGCGCCGGCGTGGTGCGCGGTTCCCGGCGGGGTCGCGAGATCGCGTACGCGCTGGTCGACGAGCACGTCGCACACATCGTGGCCGACGCGGTGAGCCACGCCGGGGAGGGATCATGATCATGGCGGGTTCCACGGTCCGCAACACCCGGCAGCGCTCGGCGGTGAGCGCGCTGCTCGGCGAGCTGGAGGGCTTCCACAGCGCGCAGGAGCTGCACGCGATGCTGCGCGAGCGCGGCGAGCGGGTCGGGCTGACCACCGTCTACCGCACGCTCCAGGGGCTCGCCGACACGGGCGAGATCGACGTGATGCGCCCGCCGGGCGGCGAGCACCTCTACCGCCGGTGCAGCGAGGGCCACCACCACCACCTGGTCTGCCGGACCTGCGGCCGCACCGTGGAGGTGGCGGGGCCGACGGTGGAGAGCTGGGCCGAGCGGGTGGCGGCGAAGCACGGCTACGCCGACGTCAGCCACACCCTGGAGATCTTCGGCACCTGCCCGGCCTGCGCGAGCTGACCCCGCCCGTAGCGCCGTCCGCCGGGCCCCCGTTGCGTCGGCGCCCGCCGTCCGCCGGGCTGAGTGCCGTCGTTCGCGCCGTGCCAGGGGCCCGCGCACGTGGCACGCTGTCCGGCGTGAAGATCTACGCCGATCGTTTCCCGACCGCCGTCCGACAGTTGATCACCGACCTGCTCGTCGTCGCCTGGGTGTACGGCGCGATCCGTGGCGCGCTGTGGCTGCACGACCTGGTCCAGAAGCTCGCCGTACCCGGGCAGAAGCTGGAGGGGGCCGGCGGCGGCCTGGCCGACAACCTGGCCGACGCCGGCGGCAAGGTCGGCCGGGTGCCGCTGGTCGGTGACGAGCTGACCGCGCCGTTCGAGCGGGCCGCCACCGCCGCCCGCTCGCTGGCCGAGGCGGGGCGCGACCAGCAGGAACTGGTCGACCAGCTCGCCCTCGCGCTGGCCGTCGCCGTGCTGGTCTTCCCGCTCGGCCTGGTGCTCTTCGGCTGGCTGCCGCTACGGGTGCGCTGGATGCGCCGGGCCGGCTCGGCCGCGAAGCTGGCCGCCGCGCCCGCCGGCCGGGACCTGCTCGCCCTGCGCGCGCTGGCCACCCAGCCGCTGGGGCGACTGACCCGGATCGCCCCCGACGTGGCCGAGTCGTGGCGGCGCGGCGACGACGCCACCGTCGACGCCCTCGCCGCCCTGGAACTACGCCACCTCGGCCTACGCCCCGGTCGCTGACCCCCTGCCTCACCTCCCCCACCCCACCCCGGCCCCGCCCGCCCGGCCCGGCCCGCCCGGCCCGGCGATCATGCAGTTATGGTGACCGGAACGGCCGCTTTAGCCCCTTTTGTCAGGCACCACAACTGCATGATCGACGCCAGGGTGAGAGGGCGGGGCGGGGAGGGCTGGTCAGGAGGAGGGTGGGGGCGGGGGTGGGATGCGGCGGCGGGTGTCGGCGGCGGTGGACGGGCCGGGCGACCAAGGGGCCACCCAGGGGAGGTCGTCGGCGGGGGTGATCACGCCGTCCTCCAGGGCGGCGTAGCGCCCGGCCAGGATCCGCTTCGCGGCGGCCGTGTCGACGGAGTCGGTGTTGTCCCACAGGGCGGTGAAGAGCGCGTCGACGCGGACCCGGGCCTGCCGGCAGAACAGGTCGGCCAGCTCGACGTTCTCGGGGCGGGTGTCCCGCTCGGCGTAGGCGCGCACGCAGACCGCGGACATCGCGAACAGCTCCGCGCCGATGTCCACCACCCGGCCGAGGAACGCCTGCTTGCGCTCCATCTTGCCCTGCCAGCGGGACATCGCGTAGAACGTCGAGCGGGCCAGCTTGCGCGAGGCGCGCTCCACCTGCCGCAGGTGGCCGGCGAGCGGGCCGAACTCGGCGTACGCCGACGGGCGCTGTCCCCTGCCGACGGCGAGGGTCGGCAGCCACTTCGCGTAGAAGGCGCCGGCCCGCGCCCCGGCCTTCGCCTTGCGGCCGAGCCCGGCGTCCGGGTCGATGATGTCACCGGCGACGGACAGGTGCGCGTCGACCGCCTCCCGGGCGATGAGCAGGTGCATGATCTCGGTGGAGCCCTCGAAGATGCGGTTGATCCGCAGGTCGCGCAGCAGTTGCTCGACGGCGGCCGGTCGCTCGCCCCGCGCGGCGAGGGAGTCGGCCGTCTCGTAGCCGCGACCGCCCCGGATCTGCACCAGTTCGTCGGCGATCTTCCAGGCCATCTCACTGGCGTAGAGCTTGACCAGCGCCGCCTCGATCCGGATGTCGTTACGGTCGTCGTCGGCGAGCAGGCAGCAGAGGTCCAGCATGGTCTCCATGCCGTACGTCGTCGCGGCGATGAAGGACAGCTTCTGGGCCACCGCCTCGTGCTCGCCCACGGGCCGGCCCCACTGCACCCGGTCGACGGCCCACTCCCGGGCCACGTTCAGCGCCCACTTGCCGGCGCCGACACACATCGCCGGCAGCGACAGCCGCCCGGTGTTCAGGGTGGTCAGCGCGATCTTCAGGCCCTTGCCCTCGCCACCGATGACGTTCTCCTTCGGTACGAAGACGTCGTGGAAGCGGGTCAGGCTGTTCTCCAGGCCACGCAGGCCGATGAAGGCGTTGCGCCGTTCGACCGTGATGCCCTCGGTGTCGCCCTCGACGACGAAGGCGGTGATCCCGCCGCGCCGCCCCTCGGCGGCGGGCACCCGGGCCATCACCACGAGCAGGGAGGCGACGGTGCCGTTGGTGGCCCACAGCTTCACGCCGTTGAGGCGGTAGCCGGTGCCGTCGGGCGTGGGCTCGGCGGTGGTGGCCAGTCGGGCCGGGTCGGAGCCGACGTCCGGCTCGGTGAGCAGGAACGCGGAGACCTCACCGGCGGCGAGCCGGGGCAGGAAGCGCTGCTTCTGCTCGGCGGTGCCGAACATCTTCAGCGGTTGCGGCACCCCGATCGACTGGTGCGCCGAGAGCAGCGCGCCGATCGCCGGGCTGACCGAGCCGGCCAGCATGAGCGCCCGGCAGTAGTGCAGGTTGCTGAGCCCGAGCCCGCCGTACGACCGGTCGATCTTCATGCCGAACGCGCCGAGCCGGGCCATTCCTTGGAACACCTCGTCCGGGATGGACGCGTCCCGCTCGATCGCGGCACCGTCCACGTCGGAGGTGAGGAATTCTCGGAACCGGCCGAGGAACTCGTCGGCGCGGGCGACGTCCGCCGGGTCGGAGCGCGGCCAAGGGTTGATCAGGTCGAGCCGGAACCGGCCGAGGAAGAGTTCCTTGCCGAAGCTGGGACGATCCCAGGTGGACTCCCGGGCCGCCTCGGCGACCTGTCGGGCCTCCTTCTCGGAGACCTGACCGGCCTCGGTCGGCAGGGGCCCGGCCGCACCGGCCGCGGGCGGGGCGTCGGCGGCCGCAGGCGCATTGCCGGCGGTCGCGGGCGGGGTGTCGGCGGCGGCAGGCGGGGCGTCGGCCGACGGCGGCGGCTGGTCGGCGCCTGATCCGTCGGGCGCGGGTCGGCTGTTGTGTGTCGCGGTCACGGCGGCCCCCTCGAACCTCGGTCCGGATGCGTCAACGTGCTCGACGAACAGCACGCTACCCCCGGGTGTTACCCAGGGGTAGCGATTGGTAAATATCGAGCCGTGTCGACCTTCGTCAGTCGCTGAGGGACCGTGGCTCATTCTCGTCGTCGTCGTCGGTGTCGTCGTCGCCCCAGTTGCGGCGGGAGAACGGCAGGAACGCCCAGAAGGTGAGGAACCAGAGGCCGGTGAGGCCGCTGAGCACCAGGGCGATGCTCCGGTCCAGCACGAAGTCGGTGATCAGCAGCACCGCGCTGACCATCGAGATCAGCATGAAGGCGAGCCCGCCGCTGGCCATCCGGTGGGCGAACCGGACCAGCTCCGGCTTGCGGCCCTGCCGGAACAGCGCGCGGTGGAACGCCACCGGAGAGATGATCATCGCGGTGGCCGCGGCCGCGGCCAGCAACGCGACGATGTAGACGTCCTTCTGGAAGCCACTCGTACGGGTGAAGCCATTGCTGAACGGCAGGGTGAGCAGGAACGCGAAGAGGATCTGCACGCCGGTCTGGGCGACCCGAAGCTCCTGGAGCAGGTCGGCGAAGTTGCGCTGCCAGCGCTGCTTCTCGGTTTCCTTGGACACACGCTACCTCCGGTCAGACGGTACTGCCGGCGGGGGCGGCCGGCGGCAGCATCGCTGATGCCCCACCCGTCGACGCGCGAAACCGACTCACGTCACTGTCTGACGCGCCGGTTCCGTATCGACCATGATGCGGCCGACCGTAGCCACAACCCGTCAGGAGCCGCGGCGGATCCGGCCCGCGTACCGGGCCTCGAGGGCGTTGTTGTGCTCGTCGCCCCCGGCGATGTTGGCCGACAGGTAGACCGGGGGCCGCTCCCCCGCCGCCAGCAGCCGCGCCACCACCTCGACGGTGATCTGCTGCGCCAGTAGCGCCGCGGTGATCGACGAGACCGCGCCGACCGCACCGCCCCCGGGCAGTGGCAGCGTCGCGTCGCCGTACGGGGCGCCGTTGTCGAGCACCACGTCGGCGAAGTCGGCGAGCTTGCGTCCCGACGGGTGGCGCGAGGTCATCTGCCCGGAGTGCTGCGCCGAGGTGATCGCGACCAGCCCGTGGCCCTTCTCCCTGACCAGCGACGCGAACTCCACCATGGCGCCGTTCACGCCGGAGTTGGAGGCGAGCACGAAGACGTCCCGGGGGCTGACGGGAGCCAGCTCGTAGAGACGGTGCGCCACCGACGGGTCGCGCTCCAGCAGCGGCCCGAGCACGTCGGCCGGGGCGCCACCGCGCAGCACCAGGTCCCGCAGGGCGATGCGGTTCGTCGGGACCAGCCCGCCGGCCCGCCCGGCGATCTCCATGGCCAGCGCCTCGGAGTGGCCGGTGCCGAACGCGTGGACCACGCCGTCGGCGCGTACCGCCTCGGCGATCAGGTCGGCGGCCCGCCCCACCGCCTCGCGCTGGCTCTCGGCGACCCGGTGCATCGTGTCGGTCACCACGGCCAGGAAGTCCTCGGCCTTCACCGTCGTGTCTGCTCGGTCCATGTCGTACCTCCGTCAGGGGTGGGCCCGGCGTCCGCCGGCCGGTGTCGCGGGGAAGGTCAGACCGGGTCGTGCACCCGGGCCAGGATCGCCTCGGCCAGCGCGGCGGGCGCCTCGTCGGGGATCCAGTGGCTCACCCGGGGCAGCTCGACGAAGCGGTAGTCGGCGGTCACGTGCTCGGCGCACGCCTCGGCGGCGGTCCGGCCGATCGCGATGTCGCGACCGCTCCACACGTACGTGGTCGGCACCGCCACCGGCCCGGTGGCGGCCAGGTCCCGGCGGGACATCGCGCGGTACCAGTTCAGGGCGGCGGTCAGCGCGCCCGGCTCGCGCATCGGGTCCGCGTACGCGGCCACCCGCGCGTCGTCGCCGACCCCGTGCAGCATCCGGCGCAGCCCGGTCGCGCCCAGCACCAGCAGCGCCTTCTCCGCCGTGCCCGGCTTGCGGAACACCGTCATGTACGCCGAGCGCGCCTTCTGCCCCGCGTCCTCGGCCAGCGCCCACGCCATGGCGGCGGGGTGCGGCACGGAGACCGCGGTCAGCGTGCGGACCCGCTCGGGATGGTGGGCCGCGACGGCCCAGGCGACGACCGCGCCCCAGTCGTGCCCCACCAGGTGCGCCGCGTCGACGCCCAACGCGTCGAGTACGCCCACCGCGTCGGCGACCAGTTCCGGCAGCCGGTACGCCTCGACCGCCTCGGGCCGCGCGCCCGGCGAGTAGCCGCGCTGGTCCGGCGCGTACGTGCGCAGGCCCGCGGCGTGCAGCGCGGGCACCACGTCGTCGAACTCCCCGCCGTGCTGGGGGAAGCCGTGCAGCAGCAGGACGGGCGTGCCGCCCTCCGGTCCGCCGACACGGACGTCGAACGTGAACCCCCGGGCCTCGATCCGCATGATCGTGAGCCTACCCAGCGCCGCACCTGGCCGCCCGGGACTGCCGGGCCCACCTGTCACTCGTACTGTTGCCGGGGGACGGGCACCTGCCGCCAGGACTCCACGTCCAGGTAGGGAATCTCGGCGTCGTTGACCGGGTCGCGGGCGATGCGGTCGCTGTAGCGGCCCGTCACCTCGATCCAGGTGTCGTCGGCGAGCCCGTCGGGGGCCGCGCCGGTCAGGCCCAGCTTGACCGGCCGCCCGTCGGCGGCGCAGCAGGAGAGCACCATCCGGGCCAGCAGCGGCCGGCCGTCGGGGCCGGTGGTGACGAAGCCGGTCAGCTGGACCCGGCGCTCGCCGATCGAGGTGCCCCGGTCGAACAGGGCCCGGGAGGCGTAGTCGAGCACGGTCACCCGCACCGGGTCGCCGGCGGGCAGCGGCGGATAGTCGGACGGCTGCTGCCGGGTGGTGACGGCGGTGCCGGCCTGCCCGGCCGCGTACGAGCCCAGGGCCGGCGGGGCGACCAGCAGCAGGCCCAGCACGGGCAGGATCAGCAGCCAGCCGACCCGCGGCTCGTGGTGGCCGTGCCCGTCGTCACCGCCGTGCCCGTCGTAGCCGTCGCCGTGAGCCTCGGGGCCGGGTGTGCGCCGGGGCCGCCACCCACCGGCCGGGCCGTCGTGGTGGCCGGCGGGCGTGCGCCGCAGGAGCGGGCGCAGCTCGTAGAAGAGGGTCATGACCGCAGCGGCCACCAGCAGCAGGCCGGCGGCGATCAGGAAGGGCCGCAGCCCCTCCTTGACGTAGCGCAGGTGCAGGTCGGTGAGGCTGGCCCGGACCACCGCGCCGCCGAGCAGCAGCAGGACGACGGCCTGCGCCTGCCGGTTCACAGCAGCACCGCCCCGGTCACGGCGGCCACCGCGACGGCCACCGCGAAGGTGGTCGGGGCGAACCGCAGCGCGAACCGCCGGCCGAAGACTCCGGCCTGCATCGAGATGAGCTTGAGGTCGACCATCGGCCCCACCACCAGGAAGACCAGTCGGGAGGTCAGCGAGAACTGCGACAGCGAGGCGGCGACGAAGGCGTCCGCCTCGGAGCAGAGGGAGAGCAGCACGGCGAGCGCGGCCAGCGCGAGCACCGACAGCACCGGCTCGTCGGCGAGGGTCTGCAACCAGCGCTCCGGCACCACGACGTTGATCGTGGCGGCAGCCGCCGCGCCGATCACCAGGAACCCGCCGGCGTGCGTGACGTCGTGCCGGACCGCCCCCCAGAACGCCCGCCCGCGCGGGCCGCCGTCCAGCTCCGGCCGGCGCGGCAGCCGGATCCAGTCGGCCCGGCCGAGGCGCAGCCACAGCCAGCCCATGACCATCGCCACGAGCAGGCTCGCGACGGCCCGGCCGAGGACCATCGCCGGGTCGTCGGGGAAGGCCACGGCGGTGGCGGTCAGCACGATCGGGTTGATCGCCGGGGCGGCGAGCAGGAACGCCAACGCGGCGGCCGGGGTGACCCCGCGCCGGATCAGCGACCCGGCGATCGGCACCGCCCCGCACTCGCAGCCGGGCAGCACCACGCCGGCCGCGCTGGCCACCGGCACCGCGAGCGCGGGGTGACGCGGCAGCGCCCGGGCCCAGAACGACCGGGGCACGAAGACGGCGATCACCGCGGAGAGCAGCACCCCGAAGACCAGGAACGGCACCGCCTGCACCATGACCGAGACGAAGACGGTGGTCCAGGTCTGCAAGCGGGGCGCGGAGAGGGCCCGGGCGAGCGGCTCGCGGAAGACGACCAGCAGGATCAGCAGGCCGGCGAGGACCTCCACCGACCCGACCCGCCGGTCCGGGCCGCGGGGCGCCGCCGGCTTCTCCTCGCGTACGCCCGGGGCGGCCACGCCCACCGCGCCCGGGTGCGACCCGTCCGGCGCGCGGCGGTCAGCCTCGGATGTCACGTACGTGTCCCTCTGCCGGATTCCCAGTGGCCGCCCGAGAGTACCGGGCCGGAATCGACGCCGTCGATCGACTGCGCTGGTGAGCTGCGGAAAGATCACTTTGCCCGATGATCTTCAAAGGTGTTAGCGTCGGGCCACAACTTCACATCCGACAGGGGAGCGCACAGCGCTGAGAGTGCGGGCACCGCCCGCAGACCCTCGAACCTGATCTGGGTAATGCCAGCGCAGGGAGTTCGGTCGACCTCCAGCCGCGTCGACGTCCGGCACGTTCCGGGCGCGGCGTGCGTCTTCTCCTGGTTCTCGTTAGGGACTGGGAGCAATCATGCGAGACAACAACACCGCCACCCGGTGGCGTACCGTCGATGTCGTCGTCGCGGCCGTGATCGCGGTGGCCTTCGGCGTCATCTTCTGGGCCTGGGGCCTGCTGTGGCGGGCCGTCGACCCGGCGTTCGCGTTCTTCCCCGCCAGCCAGGCGATCATGTACGGCGTGTGGCTGGTCCCGGCCGTCCTCGGCGGTCTGGTGATCCGCAAGCCCGGCGCGGCGCTCTTCTGCGAGGCGGTGGCGGCGACGGTCTCCGCGCTGCTCGGCTCGGAGTGGGGCGGCGTCACCATCGTCCAGGGCCTGATCCAGGGGCTCGGCGCCGAGTTGGCCTTCGCCGCGTTCCGGTACCGCTCGTTCCGGCTGCCCACCGCGCTGATCGCGGGCGCGCTGACCGGCCTCGGCGCGGCCCTGTTCGACTTCTTCGTCTGGAACAGCGAGTACGCCCTGGGCAGCTACCGCATCCCGTACGCCCTCCTCACCATCGTCAGCGCCACGATCGTCGCGGGTGCCGGCGGCTGGGCCCTGACCCGCGCCCTGGCCACCACGGGCGCCCTGGACCGCTTCCCCGCCGCCCGAGACCGCACCCCAATCTGACCCACCCCCTCTCCCCACCCACCCCCCTCTCCCCACCCACCCACCCACCCCCACGACCCGGCGCGTTGATCATGAAGTTGTTGCCACGACACGCCGTGCCGAACGACAACAACCTCATGATCAACGCCCGCGGGCGGGCAGGAAGGAAGGGGGCGGCGTGGGGGCGGTGACGTTGCGGGGGTTCGGGTGGCGGCATGCCGGACGGCGGGCCTGGGCCGTGCGCGGGGTGGACCTGCGCGTCGAGGTTGGCGAGCGGGTGCTGCTGCTGGGGCCCTCCGGGGCCGGCAAGAGCACGCTGCTCGCCGCGCTGGCCGGGCTGCTGCCCGAGGACTCGGGCGAGCAGGAGGGCACCGTCGAGATCGACGGGCTCGACCCTCGCAAGGGCCGGGAGCGGGTCGGCATCGTCTTTCAGGACCCGCAGACCCAGCTCGTGATGGCCCGCAGCGGCGACGACGTGGCGTTCGGGTTGGAGAACCGCGGCACCCCCGCCGGGGAGATCTGGCCCCGCGTCGACGAGGCGCTGGCTCGGGTCGGTTTCCCGTACCCCCGGGACCGCCACACGGCCGCGCTCTCCGGCGGCGAGCAGCAGCGGCTCGCCCTGGCCGGGGTGCTGGCCCTGCGCCCCGGCCTGCTGCTGCTCGACGAGCCGACCGCCAACCTCGACCCGACCGGCGCGGCGCTGATCCGGGCGGCGGTGGCCGGCGCGCTCGACGCCGACACCACGCTGATCCTGGTCGAACACCGCGTCGCCGAGTCGTTGCCCCTGGTCGACCGGGTGGTCGTGCTCGAACCCGGCGGCGGCGTCCGCGCCGACGGCACGCCCGAGGCCGTCTTCGGTACGCACGGCGACGCGCTCGCCGACGAGGGCGTCTGGGTGCCCGGCCGCCCGGTACCGCCCCGCCACGCGACCGCGCCGCCCGGCGACGTGTTGCTCACCGCCGACCGGCTCGGCCTGCCGCCCCGGCTGGCCCCCGTCGACCTGGCGGTACGCGCCGGCGAGGCGCTCGCCGTCGTCGGGCCCAACGGGGCCGGCAAGTCGACCCTCGCCCTGCTGCTGGGCGGCCTGCTCAAGCCCGGGGCCGGCCGGATCGCGGCGACGACGGCACTGGCCGGTGGCGACGCCCGCACGCCCCCGCACCGCTGGCGCGCCCCGGCACTGGCCCGCCGGATCGGCTCGGTCTTCCAGGACCCGGAGCACCAGTTCGTCACCAACACCGTCTTCGACGAGCTGGCGCTCGGCCCGCGCCGCACCGGCCAGCCCGAGACGGCGGTCCGGACCACCGTCGACACCCTGCTGTCCCGGCTGCGGTTGACGAAACTCGCCGCCGCCAACCCGTACACCCTCTCCGGCGGGGAGGCGCGGCGGCTGAGCGTGGCGACCGCCCTGGCCACCGCGCCCCGCCTGCTCGTCTGCGACGAACCGACCTTCGGCCAGGACCGGCGGACCTGGCTGGAGCTGGTGGACCTCTTCGCCGAGCTGCGCGACGCCGGGCACGGCCTGGTCGCCGTCACCCACGACCCGGAGTTCGTCGCCGCCCTGGCAGATCGCCGCCTCACCCTGGAGCGCCCGTGACCAGCGACCGAACCGCCGCACCGGTCACCCACCCGGACCGTCGCCCCGCCCTGGGGGCGGGCGTGACCAGCCCGAACGCCGCACCGGTCACCCACCCGGATCGCCGCCGCGCCCTGGGGCGGGCGTGATCAGTTTCGAGCCGGTCGCCGCGCCGGAGGCGTTGCTGGCCCGGCGCAACCCGGTGGCCAAGCTCGCCGCGGCGCTGGTGTTCTCGTTCATCCTGATCGCCACCCTGGACCCGGTGGCCCCGGCCATCGCGATCGCCGTCGAGTTGGCCCTGCTGCCGCTGTTCGGGGTCCGTTTCCGGGTGTTGGCGCGGCGGGCCTGGCCGCTGCTCGTCGGCGCGGTCGGCGTGGTGGTGACGCTGGTGCTCTTCGCCGCCGAGCGCTCCGGCCGGGTCCTGGTCGAGGCCGGCCCGGTGGTGGTCACCTCCGGGGTGCTGCTCACCGCGCTCGGCCTGGTGCTGCGCATGTTCGCGGTGGCGCTGCCCGGCGTGATCGTCTTCGCCACCACCGACCCGACCGACCTGGCGGACGCGCTGATCCAGAACGCGAAGGCACCGGCCCGGTTCGCCATCGGGGCGCTGGCCGCGTTCCGGCTCGTGCCGCTGCTGGGGCAGGAGTGGCAGATGATCTCCATGGCGCGTCGCGCCCGGGGGGTCGAGGCCGGCCGCAACCCGCTGGCGAAACTTCGGCTGTTCGTGTCGACGGCCTTCGCGCTGCTCGTCGGGGCGATCCGCCGGGGCACCCGGCTGGCCGTGGCGATGGACGCCCGGGGCTTCGACGCCGGGGTCCCGCGCACCGTCGCCCGGCGACAGCGCTTCGTCGCCGCCGACGGCCTGCTGATCGCCGGCGCGGCGGTGCTCGCCGGGGCCGCGCTGACCGTCAGCGTGCTGCTCGGCACCTTCCGCCCGCTGATCGGCTGACGCCGCCCGTTGATCGGCGGGCGGGCCCGGGTGGAGGCGCCGACCGGGCGCGCAGCGGGCTGGTCGTCCGGCGAGCGGGCCGGGCGGAGGCGCATGCCCGGGTGGTCGGGCGCGGGCGGGCCGGGTGGAGTCGCCGGTGACGACGCTCCACCCGGCCGGCACCGTCAGCTGCGCCGGAAGGCGTACCGGCGGGCCTGCCCGGCCTTCTGGCCGCGCAGCGGGCCGGAGCGGCCGGCGCCGGAGACCGGCGGACCGGCCTTCGGCGCCGTCGGTCGGTCGACCGGCAGCGCCGGCACGACCGGCGCGACCGCCACCTCGTCGAGGTTGACGGGCGTCAGGTCCGCGACGGACGGCGTGGGGACGGTGGTACGGGACTTCTTCGGGTTGCGCCTGGCGGGCATCCGGTGCCTCCTCGGTCTGCGGGCCCTGCCGCACCGGAACGACGTCCGGTGACCGGGGCCCGCCTCGTTCGGCGACCGTCGCGCGACGGTCGGGCGGGATCGGGACAGCTGCCCGGGATCGGCCACGAGGAGCACCGCCGTTCGACGGCAGGTGCGGAATGCGGACGCCCGGGAGCACGCGGACCCGCGGCGATGCGGCGGCGGGTCGGCTCGGAAGTGGGGCGTCAGTTGCGCATGCCCACACGCTAGCCGCCCGACCGGTCGCGCGCACCCGAATTACCGGCGGGGATCCGCAGCCGGTCGGTAGGGCCCCGCGGAGGCCGCCCGGCGCCGGATCGTCGGCCGGCCCCCGCGCCCTTCAGGACGACAGCCACGTGGCGGTGACGGGGTGCCCGACACGCTCTCCGGGCCGCCCCGCAGGCGATACGGTCGCACCGGCGGGTGTCGACGGCGGAGGGTGGACGGATGGCCGGGCGGGCGACGGCACGGATCGGCGTGACCGGGCTGGCGGTGATGGGCCGGAACCTGGCCCGCAACCTGGCCCGCAACGGTTTCGCCGTGGCGGTGCACAACCGGTCGCCGGAGCGCACCCGCAGCCTCGTCGCGGAGCACGGGGACGAGGGGACGTTCCTGCCCGCCGAGTCGATGGCCGACTTCGTCGCGTCGCTGGAGCGGCCCCGGGCGGTCATCGTGATGGTCAAGGCGGGCGGCCCCACCGACGCCGTGGTCGACGAACTGGTCCCGCTGCTCGACGCGGGCGACATCGTCGTGGACTGCGGCAACGCGCACTTCGCCGACACCCGCCGGCGGGAGGAGGCGCTACGGGCCCACGGCCTGCACTTCGTCGGCACCGGCGTCTCCGGTGGCGAGGAGGGCGCCCTGCGCGGCCCGAGCATCATGCCGGGCGGATCCGCGGAGTCGTACCGCACGCTCGGGCCGATCTTCGAGCGGATCGCCGCCCAGGTGGACGGGGTGCCGTGCTGCCGGCACATCGGGCCGGACGGCGCCGGGCACTTCGTCAAGATGGTGCACAACGGCATCGAGTACGCCGACATGCAGCTCATCGCGGAGGCGTACGACCTGCTGCGGGCCGGACTGGGCGCGCAGCCGGCGGAGATCGCGGAAATCTTCCGTGGCTGGAACTCCGGCGAGCTGGAGTCCTTCCTGATCGAGATCACCGCCGACGTGCTGGCGCACACCGACGCGGCCACCGGGCGGGCGTTCGTGGACGTCGTGCTGGACCGCGCCGAGCAGAAGGGCACCGGCCGCTGGACGGTGCAGAGCGCGCTCGACCTGGGCATCCCCATCACCGGCATCGCCGAGGCGACCTTCGCCCGCTCGCTCTCCGGGCACGCCGACCAGCGCGAGGCGGCCCGGCGGGCGTTTCCGGACGCGGACGCGACCTGGCGGGTCGAGGACCCCGACGGCTTCGTCGAGGACGTCCGCCGCGCCCTGCTCGCCTCGAAGATCGTCGCGTACGCGCAGGGCTTCGACCACATCCGCGCCGGCTCCCGCGAGTACGACTGGGGCATCGACCTGGGCGGCACCGCGACGATCTGGCGGGGCGGCTGCATCATCCGGGCCCGCTTCCTCGACCGCATCCGCCAGGCGTACGACGAGCGGCCCGACCTGCCGACGCTGCTGGTGGCGCCGTGGTTCGCGGACACCGTGAACGACGGCGTGCCGAGCTGGCGGCGGGTGGTGGCCGACGCGGCGCGGGCGGGCGTGCCGGCTCCGGCGTTCGCCTCGTCGCTGGCGTACTTCGACGCGCTGCGCGCCCAGCGGCTGCCGGCCGCCCTGATCCAGGCGCTGCGGGACAACTTCGGGGCGCACACCTACCAGCGCGTGGACCACGAGGGCACCTTCCACACCCGCTGGCCCACCGACCGCACCGAAACCAAAACCTGACCCCCACCCAAACCCAAACCCCCGACCCGCGAGCCGATCATGCACTTCTGGTGGTCGGAACGCCCCGGTGTGGGGCTTTCGCGGGGCACCACGACTGCATGATCGACGAACGGGTCGGGGGTGGGGTCAGGTCACGACTGGGTTTTGGGTCAGAAGAAGCGGCGGCGCTTCGCCTTCTGGGGGCGGAGCATGTCGGCGCCCTTGGTGAGCAGGCGGCTCACCCCGGTCGGGCCGCGGCGGGCCTCCAGCGTGTGGCTGAGCCGGCGCGCGCCCGCCGCCGCCAACGGCACGGCGACGGCCATCATCGCCCACTGGGCAATACGCTTCTGGATCATGTGGGTTCACCTCCGTCGGTGGCTGCTGACCACCGTGGTACCCCGTACGACCGGGCGGTAAGCCTCAGGCGGGCGGCGGGGCGACCGGGTTGGGCAGCGCGCCGCCGAAGCGACGGTCCCGCTGCGCGTACAGCTCGCAGGCGTACCAGAGGTGGCGGCGGTCGAAGTCGGGCCAGAGCGTGTCGAGGAAGATCAGCTCGGCGTACGCGGTCTGCCAGAGCAGGAAGTTCGAGATCCGCTCCTCGCCGGAGGGACGCAGAAACAGGTCCACCTCGGGAATCTCCGGGTGGTAGAGGTACTTCGCGACGGTCTTCTCGTTGACCTTCCCGGGGTCCAGCCGGCCCGCCGCCACGTCGCGGGCGATGGCGGCGGCGGCATCGGCGATCTCGGCCTGACCGCCGTAGTTGACGCAGAACTGGAGGGTCAGCGTCGAGTTGCCCCGGGACATCTCCTCCGCCGTCTGCAACTCGGAGATGACGCTCTTCCAGAGCCGGCCGGCCCGGCCGGACCAGACCACCCGCACCCCCAGGTCGACCAGCTGGTCACGGCGGCGGCGGATGACGTCGCGGTTGAAGCCCATCAGGAACCGGACCTCGTCCGGCGAGCGCCGCCAGTTCTCGGTGGAGAAGGCGTACGCCGACAGGTAGGGGATGCCCAGCTCGATGGCGCCCTCGACCGTGTCGAAGAGGGAGAACTCCCCCGCCTCGTGGCCCTTGGTGCGGGGCAGCCCGCGATCCTTGGCCCACCGGCCGTTGCCGTCCATCACCACGGCGACGTGCTTCGGCACCGCGTCGGCGGGCAGCGCCGGCGGCCGGGCGCCCGACGGGTGCGGAGTCGGCGGCACCGGCTCGCGACGGCCGGCCCTCATCGATCGGATCACTCGGTTCTCCCCCTGTTCACGCCGTCCGCACCGGACCCGGCGCCAGGCGACGGCGGGACCGGGCCGGCCCCCGGGGCGCCCCGGTCGACCAGCGGCAGCGAGCGTAGCGCGCGCTCCAGGTGCCACTGCAGGTGTGCCGCGACCAGCCCGCTGCACTCCCGGCGTACGCCGGTCTCGGTGGCGTCGGCGACCCGCCAGTCGCCGCTGGTCAGCGCGGACATCAGGTCGATGGTGGCCGGGGCGGGATGGGCCGCGCCGGGCGGCCGGCAGTCCGGGCAGACCGCGCCACCCGCCGGTACGGAGAACGCCCGGTGCCGCCCCGGCGTGCCGCAGACGGCGCAGGCGGTCAGCGCCGGCGCCCAGCCGGCGAGCGTCATGCCCCGCAGCAGGTACGCGTCGAGCACCAGGGTGGTGGCGTGGCTGCCCTCGGCGAGCGCCCGCAGCGCGCCCAGGGTGAGCTGGAACAGCCGCAGCGAGGGCTCCCGTTCGACGGGGGTGAGCCGCTCGGCGGTCTCGGCGATCGCGTTGGCCGCCGTGTAGCGGGGATAGTCGCCGAGGAACCGCTTGCCGTAGAGGTCGATGCCCTCGACCTGGCTGACCGTGTGCAGCGAGCTGCCCAGGTTGCCCTTCGGGTCGCCGGCGAGCTGGAGGTCGACGTGACCGAACGGCTCCAGCCGGGCCCCGAACTTGCTGGTGGTGCGGCGGATCCCCCGGGCCACCGCGCGGAGCCGACCGTGCCGGCGGGTGAGCAGGGTGATGATCCGGTCGGACTCGCCGAGCTTCTGCGCACGCAGGACCACCGCGTCGTCGCGGTAGAGCTGTCGGCGGTACCCGGCCATCGGACCATTCTCTCTCGGGGTGCGGAATCAGGGTCAGCTCGGGGTGTCCGCGCGCGGAACCCCGATGCGCGGGGGCCGTCACGCCTCGTAGCGTGCTCGCATGGCTCTGCACCGCACCGCCGCCGCGCTCGCTGCGGCCACCACCCTGATCGTCGCCGCCGGGTGCGACAACCTGTCCTTCCGCCGGCTCGACTACGACAACACCGAGGCGGTCCGGATCAGCAGCATCCGGGTGCTCCCGGGGGCCGGCGACGTGACCGTCCGCGCCATCGGCGCGCAGGACGAGGTGCGGATCAAGCGGGTGGTGCGCTACCAGGGCGGTCAGCCCGACGCGACGTACGAGATCAAGGGCGGCGAACTGGTGCTGGACACCGACTGCGGTTCCCGGTGCAGCATCTCCTACGAGGTCACCGCCCCGGACGGGGTGAGCGTGAAGGGCGAGACCGGCTCCGGTGACGTCGACCTGAGCAGGGTGGGCCCGGTGGAGATGCGGCTCGGCTCGGGCAACATCCGGGTGACCGCCTCCAGCGGCCCCGTACGCGCGGAGACCGGCTCCGGCAACATCCAGGTGGCCGGCGCCGGCGGGCCCGTACGCGCCCAGACCGGCTCCGGCAACGTCGAGGTCGACGAGGTCGCCGCCGCGGTCACGCTGCGTACCTCGTCGGGCGACATCACCGGCCACCGCCTCGGCGGCGGGGTGGACGCGGAGACGGGCTCGGGGGACATCGCCGTCGACCTCACGACGCCCGCCTCGGCGCGGGTGCACGCCTCCAGCGGGAGCGTCGATCTGGTCGTGCCGGCGGGCCGCTACCGGGTCCGCTCCAACACCGACGGCGGCGACGCCGAACTGGGCGTCACCGACGACCCGTCCGCCACGCTGGTGCTCGACCTCTCCACCGGCAGCGGCGACATCAGGGTCACCCAGCGTTGATCTCGACGGTCTCCGGCTCCCGCGCGGCCCGGGGCGCCGGCACCACCGCCCGCCCGCTGACCGGTCCACCGGCCCTGCCGTCGACCCCGTGCCGGGTGGCCGGTCCGCCGGTCCTGCCGTCGGCGGCCGCGTCGACGGTGGCCGGGCCGGGGCGGGCACGGCCCGGGACCAGCTCCGGCGGCCTGCGGGCGGCCACGTCCTCCACCCAGCCGACGAGGGCGGTCACCGCCGCGACCAGCGCGAAGACCAGCGCCACCCGGATCGCCAGGCCGAGCGGGTCCTGGTGCGACCAGCCCACCACGTCGACCAGCGGGGTGAGCGCCACCACGAACGGCATGTGCCACAGGTAGACGGTGAGCGCCCGCCGGTTGAACATGGTCACCACCCGGCCGAACGCGGCGCTGCGGTCCACCCAGGGTGCGCTCGCCGGACCCCGACCGAGCAGCACGAGGACGAAGGCCGCCGACCAGAGGGCGTTGCCCAGGGGGTTGTCGTTCAGGTCGTACCCGCGCGGTCCGGGGTGGGTGACGATCCAGGCGGCCCCGGCGGCGGCGAGGGCCAGCGCGACCGGGACCAGCACCCGGTTGGCGAGGCGGCGCAGCATGCCGGCCTGGTGGGCGAAGCCGAGCAGCCAGGCCCCGAAGTAGAGCCCGAACTGGTGCAGCGCCACCGGCAGCGCCGGGAGCAGGCCCAGTTCGGCCGCCGCGAGCAGGGCGTACGGGGCGATCAGGGTGGGCACCGGGGCCCGCCGGAACAGCCAGAGGGCCACCGGCGAGGCGAGCACGAACCAGAGGTAGTCGCGCAGGTACCAGATCACGCTGAGTGCGATCGCGCCCCAGCCGTTGGCGGGCGGGTCGGCGATGGGGAAGAGCCAGAGCAGCACCTTAGGGCTCAGCGGCAACCCGGTGAGCAGCATGGCCGGCACGAAGACGGCGGCGAGCACCCACAGCGACGGCAGCAGGCGCCGCAGCCGGCGCACGACCGCTCCCGGCCCCCACCGGTGCAGTGAGGCCGCCATCAGCGAGCCGGCGAGCGCGAACATCACCGACATCGCCGGGAAGACGAGGGTCAGCGTGGCCCAACCGGTGACGTGGTAGACGACGACTCGAACGATGGCCAGGAAGCGGAGCAGGTCCAGGTATCGGTTTCGCATCAGCCTGCATCTATGTCCGGGGATACGGGGGCTGTCTTACCCCCTACCCTCCGGGCCGAGCACGCCAAACAGAAGAGAACCCACCAGAAGGTGACATCTTCCATACGTCCGACCGATACCGATCATGCGTCGGACGGGCTCTGGGCCGGGACGCGGCGCGTCCCGGCCCCTGGCGTCAGAAGCCCAGCTTGCGCAGCTGCTTCGGATCCCGCTGCCAGTCCTTCGCCACCCGGACGTGCAGGTCGAGGTAGACCCGGGTGCCGAGCAGCTCCTCGATCTGCCGGCGGGCGGTGGTGCCGACGTGCTTGAGCCGGCTCGCCCGGTGGCCGATCACGATCGCCTTCTGGCTGGGGCGCTCGACGTAGACATCGGCGTAGATCTTCATGAGCCGGCCCTCGGGGACCATCTCCTCGACGACCACCGCGATGGAGTGCGGCAGCTCGTCGCGGACGCCCTCCAGGGCGGCCTCCCGGATCAGCTCGGCGACCAGCACCTGCTCCGGGTCGTCGGTGAGCATGTCGTCGGGGTAGAGCTGCGGCGACTCGGGCAGGTAGCCGGTCATCACGTCGACCAGGGTGTCCACCTGGTGCCCGGAGACCGCGCTGACCGGCACCACCTCGGCGAACTCACCCAGCTCGCTGACCGCGAGCAGTTGCTCGGCCAGCCGCTTGCGGTCCACCAGGTCGGTCTTCGTGACCACCGCCAGCACGGTGGCCTTCAACTCGGCCAGCTCGCCGGTGATGAACCGGTCGCCCCGCCCGATCGGCTCGTCCGCCGGAATGCAGAGGCCGATCACGTCGACCTCGCTCCAGGTCTGCCGGACCAGGTCGTTGAGGCGCTCGCCGAGCAGCGTACGGGGGCGGTGCAGGCCCGGGGTGTCGACCAGCACGAGCTGGGACTCCGGGCGGTGCAGGACGGCCCGGATGATGTGCCTGGTCGTCTGCGGCTTGTTCGAGGTGATGGCGA
Source organism: Micromonospora sp. NBC_01740 (assembly GCF_035920365.1). Lineage (NCBI taxonomy): Bacteria > Bacillati > Actinomycetota > Actinomycetes > Micromonosporales > Micromonosporaceae > Micromonospora > Micromonospora sp. NBC_01740. The sequence continues at coordinate 7,240,298 of NZ_CP109150.1, forward strand.
TCTTCTGCCCGACGATCGCGTTGGTCAGCGTCGACTTGCCGGCGTTCGGCCGGCCGACGAAACAGGCGAACCCGGCCCGGTAGGGGCGCGGCTGGAGATCGCTCACTCGACCACCGTGCCGAGGACGGACCCGTCCGGGGCGGCCACGTGGATCGGCGCGTCCGCGGCGAGGTCGCGTACCGCCGCGTGCCCCGCGCCGTCCAGCGTCGACGCCTCGGTGACCACCACGGCCGCCTCCAGCCGGGTCGCGCCGGCCGCCACCGCCGAGGCCACCGCGAGCTGGAGCGCGGTGATCGTCAACGACGGCAGCGACACGCTGGCCGCCGCGTACGTCCGACCGTCCTGGTCGCGGACCGCCGCGCCCTCCACGGCGCCCACCCGGCCACGCGCGCCCCGCGCCAGGACGACCAGCTTGCCGTCCTCGGCGCTCAGCTCGACCGGGTCGGACGGGGTGGGCCGGGCGGCCGGTACGGCGGGTGACTCAGGCATCGGCGGGTTGCCTCTCCTCGGATCGGTTCGTGTCGTCCCGGGGCTCGGCGTGCTCGCCACGCCCCGGGCCGTTCTGCGTGTCGGTCGACTCCGCCCGGTTCACCAGCACGGTGTCGATCCGGTTGCGTCGGCCGGTGGTGCCCTCGGCGACCAGCTGGAGCCCGGCGACCTCGACATGCGCCCCGGGGATCGGGACCCGGCCCAGGGACTGGGCCAGCAGGCCGCCGACGGTCTCCACCTCGTCGGTGGGGAGGTCGGTGTCGAACAGCTCGCCCAGATCCTCCACCGGGAGCCGCGCGGTCACCCGCACCGCCCCGTCGTCGAGGTGCTCGACCGGCGGGCGCTCGACATCGTACTCGTCGGTGATCTCACCGACGATCTCCTCCAGGATGTCCTCGATGGTGACCAGCCCGCCGGTGCCGCCGTACTCGTCGACGACGATGACCAGGTGGTTGCGGGCGGCCTGCATCTCCGAGAGCAGGTCGTCGACCGGCTTGGACTCGGGCACGAAGGTGGCGGGGCGCATCAGCTCGGCGACCGGGAGCTGCCGGTCCTCCGGGGCACCGCCCTGGGTCCGCCGGATCAGGTCCTTGAGGTAGAGCACGCCGAGCACGTCGTCGACGCTCTCGCCGATGACCGGGATGCGGGAGAAACCGGAGCGCAGGAAGAGCGCCAACGCCTGGGAGAGCGTCTTGCGCTCCTCGATCCACACCATCTCGGTACGCGGCACCATCACCTCCCGGGCGATGGTGTCGCCGAGCGCGAAGACCGAGTGGATCATCTGCCGCTCGCCGTGCTCCACGACACCGCGCTGCTCGGCCAGGTCGACCAGCTCGCGCAGCTCCACCTGGGTGGCGAACGGGCCCTCCCGGAAGCCCCGGCCCGGCGTGACCGCGTTGCCGATCAGGATCAGCAGCGAGGCGAGCGGGTTGAGCGCCCGGCCCAGCCAGCGGACCAGCGGGGCGACGGACCGCCCGACCACGTACGCGTGCTGCCGGCCGATGGTCCGGGGACCGACCCCGACCACCACGAAGCTGATCACGGTCATCGCGCCGGCGGTGACCAGCGCCGCGCGCCAGCCCGCGCCGAAGGTGTCGACCGCGACCAGCGCCACCAGGGTGGTGGCGGTCAGCTCGGCGAGCAGCCGCAGCAGGAGCAGGAGGTTGAGGTGGCGGACCACGTCCCCGGCGACGGCCTGGAGCGTGCGTGCGCCCCGCGCGCCGTCGCGGGCCAGCTCGGCGGCACGGGCGGGCGAGACCGCGGCGAGGGCCGCCTCGGTCATGGCGATGAGGCCGGCCAGCACCACCAGGCCGGCCGCGAAGACCAGCAGTTGCAGGTCGGGCAGGCCGGTGGCGGCGGCCGCCAGTGTCGGGGTGGCCATCACCGGGACCGGGTCGACCGCCAGCTCGCCAGCAGCCGGGCCTGGAGAGCGAACATCTCCCGTTCCTCCTCCGGCTCGGCGTGGTCGTAGCCGAGCAGGTGCAGCACCCCGTGCACGGTGAGCAGGTGCAGCTCGTCGGCGGCGGCGTGACCGGCGGTGGCCGCCTGCTTGGCCGCCACCTCCGGGCAGAGCACGATGTCGCCGAGCAGTGCGGGCTCGCCGCCGGCGGCGGACGTCTCACCGGGCCCGTGGTCGACGCTGCCCTCGTCCATGGGGAAGGCGAGCACGTCGGTGGGGCCGTCGCCGCCCATCCAGCGGTGGTTGAGCTCGGTCATGTAGTCGATGTCGACCAGCAGCACGGACAGCTCGGCGAGGGGGTTGACCCCCATCTCGTCGAGGGCGTGCCGGGCCACGGCGAGCACGGCGTCGGTGTCGACGTCGACACCCGACTCGTTGGCGATCTCGATGGACAACAGTCTTCCCTCGGTCTAGCGGCGCCGGCCGGCCCGGCCGCCCTGGGCGGACCGCCCCGGCACGGCGTGCACGCTCTGCGCCTGCTGGTTCTCCCGCTCGTCCCAGCGGGCGTACGCGTCGACGATCTCCCCGACCAGCCGGTGGCGGACCACGTCGGAGCTGGAGAGCTCGGCGAAGTGCACGTCCTCCACGTTCTCCAGGATCTCCCGGACCACCCGCAGGCCGCTGGTCGTGCCACCCGGGAGGTCCACCTGGGTGACGTCACCGGTGACGACGATCTTGGAATTGAAGCCGAGCCGGGTGAGGAACATCTTCATCTGCTCGGGCGTGGTGTTCTGCGCCTCGTCGAGGATGATGAACGCGTCATTTAGGGTTCTTCCCCGCATGTATGCCAGCGGCGCGACCTCGATCGTGCCCGCCGCCATCAGCTTGGGGATGGAGTCGGGGTCGAGCATGTCGTGCAGCGCGTCGTAGAGCGGGCGCAGGTAGGGGTCGATCTTCTCGTTGAGCGTGCCGGGCAGGAAGCCGAGCCGCTCGCCCGCTTCGACCGCCGGCCGGGTGAGAATGATCCGGCTGACCTGCTTGGCCTGCAACGCCTGGACGGCCTTCGCCATCGCCAGGTAGGTCTTGCCGGTGCCGGCGGGGCCGATGCCGAAGACGATGGTGTGCGCGTCGATCGCGTCGACGTAGCGCTTCTGCCCCAGCGTCTTGGGACGGATGGTGCGGCCGCGCCGGGAGAGGATGTTGAGCGTCAGGACCTCGGCGGGCCGCTCGGCGCCGCCCTGCTCGAGCATGCCGACGGTACGCCGCACGGCGTCAGTGGTCAGGGTCTCGCCTTTCTCGATGAGTTCCAGCAGCTCGCTGAAGATCCGCTCGGCGAGGGCGTTGTCGGCGGGGGCGCCGGTGATGGTGATCTCGTTGCCCCGGACGTGCACGTCGCTGTCGACCGAGCGCTCGACCAGTCGCAGGATCTCGTCACCCGCGCCGAGCAGGTTGACCATGATCTTGGAATCCGGGACGGTGATCCTGGTCTGCACCCGGGGCGGGCCGGGAGGTGGGGTGCCGGTCATAGGTCGGGCCGAGGGGCCCTGCGCACCTGCTCTCGATCTCGGCGCCGGCCTGCTGGCGCGACGCGCTGACGTTACTGCCATCTTATCTTTCCAACAGCGGTGGCACCCTGCCCATTTCCGCGCGTGGGGCACGAGCGGACCGGTCACCTCTTCCGCGGCCGGGGCGGACCGGACGGGGCGGGTCCTCGGCCCGTCCGGTCGCGCGCGTCAGGAGCCGGCTCGGAAGTCGTACCGCTCGAAGGTCTCCTGGTGCCGGGTGAACCGGTAGGTCGCCCAGTGCATCCGCACCACCGTGCCGTGCTCGTCCCGGGTCAGCCGGAGCAGCTCCCCCGCCTCCCGGCCGGAGACCGTGCGGAACACGTCCGGCCGGTCCGGCAGCGCGACGAAGACCGACGGCGGCTTGCCGGCCGGATCGTCCGCGCCCCGGGCCCGCAGCTCGCCGTCGTGCCAGGAGAAGACGTACTCGAAACCCTCCCCCCACCAGCGGCCGAGCAGCCCGCGTACGCCCTCGGGGGCGGGCGGGCCCGGCTGCCACGGTGTGACGTCGGCGGGGTCGTGCTCGACCGCAGCGGCCAGCAGCCGGTGCGGCAGGTCGAGGACCTCGCCGGCGGTGCCGGAGGAGCCCAGCACCGCGACGCCCATCGCGCCGGGGGTGCCTTCCCCGCCCCGCCGTCCGTAGACGCTGGCCAGGAAGCCGGGCATCGCGCCGTAGTGCCCGACGTGCATGATCCGTTCGCCCTGCGGCACCAGGATCAGGCCGAGCCCGAAGCCGTCGGCCCAGAGCGTCTCGTCGGTGACCGTCGCCGGCCAGCGCATCTCCTCCAGCGTGGCCGGGGCCAGCACCGCGCCGGCCGGGTCCAGCGCCGCCGGGTCGGCGAGGAAGGCCGCCCAGCGGGCCATGTCGGAGGCGGTGCTCCAGAGCTGCGCCGCCGGGCCGACCGCCCCGAAGTCGGTCGGCGGCTCGGGGCGTGCCTCGTCGGAGTAGGCGTCGACCAGGAACCCCGTCGCGGCGTGCGGCCCGGGTTCCGTCGAGGTCCCGGCCAGCCCCAGCGGGGTCAGCACCCGCTCGGCGAGCACCTCCGCCCAGGTGCCGCCCCGCAGGTGGCCGACGAGCCGGCCGAGCAGCGCCATGCCGAGGTTCGAGTAGTGGTAGCGGCGGCCCGGGGGCAGCACCCGCTCGGCCCGGGCCAGGTCGGCGACCAGCCCGTCGGCGTCCGGCATGCGCAGGGTGTCCCAGACGTCGCCGTACGGCTCGCGTTGCAGGCCGGCGGTGTGCGACAGCAGCCGGCGCACCGTCAGCTCGCCGTGAGCCGGCGGGTCCAGGTGCCGGCCCAGGGGGTCGTCGAGGTCCAGCAGGCCGTCGTCGCGGCACTGGAGGGTCAGCACGGCGGTGAGCGTCTTCGTGACCGACCCGATCCGGAACCGGGTGCCCGGCCCCAGCTCGGTGTCGTTGCCGGTCCCGCCGACGGCGCACGTCCAGAGCGGGCGGTCCGCCCGGTGCAGGGCCGCCGACACCGCCGGCACCCGGGCCTGCGCCTGGACCGTCCGGACCATCCGCGACAGGCGGTCGTCGACCACCGTCACGCGAGGTTCCGGGCCAGCATCGGGCCCAGTGGCGCCCCGCCGAGCACGTGCGCGTGCACGTGGAAGACCTCCTGGCCGCCGTACGCGCCGGTGTTGAACATCAGCCGGAAGCCGTCGCCGAGCAGTCCCTCGTCCTCGGCCACGGCGGCGGCCGTGGCGAGCACCTCCCCGGCCAGCGCCGGATCGCCCTGGGCGAGCGCCGCCACGTCGGCGTAGTGCTCCTTCGGGATGACCAGCACGTGCACCGGCGCCTTCGGGTCGATGTCGCGGAAGGCGAGCGTGGTGGCGGTTTCCCGGACGATCGTGGCCGGGATCTCCCCGGCGACGATGCGGCAGAAGAGGCAGTCGGTTCCCATGCGGGGCAGTGTAAGGAAGGGCACCTGTCAACGCCTTCGGTAGCGGAAGGGTCCCTTCCTCGCACCGGGGGTGGGCCAGGCATGATGGCCGGCGTGACTTCACGGGCGGTACTGGTGACGGGAGCCTCGCGCGGCATCGGGCGGGCGGTGGCGACCGCGTTCGCGGCAGGCGGCGACCGGGTGGCGATCCACCACCGGGACTCGGCGGAACTGGCCGGGGGGCTGCGCGCCGAACTGCCCGGCGAGGGGCACGTCGTGGTCCGCGCCGACCTCACCGACCCGGACGCCGTACGGGCCATGGTCGACGAGGCGGCCGGCCTGCTCGGCGGGCTCGACGTGCTGGTCAACAACGCCGGCGTGTACGGCGAGCGGGACGCCCCGCACCCGGTCTTCGGCGCCTCCTACGAGCAGTGGCGCGCGCAGTGGCGGCAGGTGCTGGAGACCAACCTGACCGGCGCGGGCAACGTCATCTGGTGCGCCGCGCAGCACATGCGCGACCGGGGCGGCCGGATCGTCAACGTCTCCTCCCGGGGTGCCTTCCGGGGCGAGCCGGAGCAGCCGGCGTACGGGGCGAGCAAGGCGGGGCTGAACGCGCTGGGGCAGTCGCTGGCGGTGGCCCTCGCCCCGTACGGCATCACGATCGCGACGGTCGCCCCGGGCTTCGTGGAGACCGACATGACCACCGGACACCTGAGCGGGGAGCGGGGCGCCGCGATCCGGGCGCAGAGCCCGTTCAACCGGGTGGCCCGCCCCGAGGAGATCGCCGCCGCCGTGCACTGGCTCGCCTCCCCGCAGGCGGAGTGGGCCTCCGGCACCATCGTCGACCTCAACGGCGCCTCCTACCTGCGCAGCTGACCGGCTTCGTTCCTCAACAAACTCCCAGCGTGGCGGGGGTGACGGTGGGCAGTGCCGGGGTAAGGGTTGCCGGCATGACGGACAGCGTGCTGGACCTCACCGACGACTACCAGGTGGTCGACGGTCACGACGACGATCCCGTACTGCTGCGCCCGGACGGCAGCCCGGTGGACACCTGGCGGGAGGACTACCCGTACGACGAGCGCATGGAGCGCACGGAGTACGACCACCACAAGCGGCTGCTCCAGATCGAGCTGCTGAAGCTCCAGGACTGGATCCGGGAGTCCGGCGAGCGGCTCGTGATCCTCTTCGAGGGGCGCGACGCGGCCGGCAAGGGCGGGACGATCAAGCGCTTCATGGAGCACCTCAATCCGCGCGGCGCGTCGGTGGTGGCCCTCGCCAAGCCGAACGAGCGGGAGTCCACCCAGTGGTACTTCCAGCGGTGGCTCGGGCACCTGCCGGCGGCCGGCGAGATCGTGCTGTTCGACCGGTCCTGGTACAACCGCGCCGGGGTGGAGCGGGTGATGGGCTTCTGCACCCGCAAGGAGTACCTCGAGTTCCTCCGCCAGGCCCCCGAACTGGAGAGGATGCTGGTGCGCTCGGGCATCCGCCTGGTCAAGTTCTGGTTCTCGGTGTCCCAGAACGAACAGCGCACCCGGTTCGCCGTCCGCCAGGTGGACCCGGTGCGGCAGTGGAAGCTCTCCGACATGGACATCGCCTCGCTCGACAAGTGGGACGAGTACACCGAGGCCAAGGAGGCGATGTTCTTCTACACGGACACCGCCGACGCACCGTGGACGGTGCTGAAGAGCAACGACAAGAAGCGGGCCCGGATCGAGGCGATGCGCCACGTGCTGAGCCGCTTCGACTACCACGACAAGGACCACGAGGTGGTCGGCGTACCGGACCCGCTGATCATCGGCCCGGCCGGGCTGGACCTGGACCCGGAGGAGCAGACGGTGCACGTCTTTCCCAGGCTCTGACCCCCGCCGGACGCGCGCCCCGACCACGCTGGCCGAGATGCCCTGGCCAGCGACGGTCAAGGACGAGGCCCGCACCGCTGGTGACCGACCCGTCGGGCCGCGGCCTCCGGGCCGGAGGTCACCGTCGTCGCGGTCAGCCCACAGCAGGGTACGAAAGGATCTGTCCTGTATCGAATACAGGCTGGCTCACGATTCAGTGCAGCCGGAGTGTCCGGCGCACCGTGACGACGAGCAGGACGACAGCGCCGCCGACCAGCAGGAGGGCCTGGAGCGACTGGAACAACCAGAATCGACTGGCTGGATGGACGTCGAAGGCCGCCTGGTATCCCTTGGCGAGCAGGCAGTCTTGTTCGGCGAGTTCGGCCCGGCTCGACGACGGGTCGACGCCGGCGGCGGGTGGGCACACGCTGGACAGCGAGCCGTCCGCCACCCGGCCGTCCGGGGCCACCCGCATCTCGGCGACGATGACGTCCCCGTTGGCGATGAGAGCGTCCCGGCTCACGCCGACCTGCCGGTCCGGCTTGGCGTAGAGGTCGTGACTGACGATGACCGCAGGGATGGCAACGGCGATCACCGCCACGGTGACCGCCATGGCCGGCACGGTGCGGCGCAGGATGGCGCTGGCGGCGGCGCCGACTGCGAATGCGAAGAGCCACCACGCGGCAGGCGCGAGGCCGACGATGTTGAACTTGCCGGGGTTGGTGAAGGAGGAGTCAGGGAAGGCACCCTCGAACACCGCGTTCCACCGACCGACCATCACCGCCAGGGCTGCCCCGGCGACCACGACGGCCACGCACAGCAGGCCGAGCTTGGCGAGGATCCAGCGTAGCGTCGTCACGGACTGGGTCCAGGCCATGCGGAACGTGCCGCGCTCCATCTCCCGAGCCACGAGGGGCGCACCCCAGAAGGCACCGATCAGTGCCGGTCCCACCAGGGGCAGGTAGCCGAAGACCTGGTAGACGGCGTGGTAACGGTCGAACATCCCGCGGTTGAAGTCGTGACACACCGGCGACGATCCCGGGCAGCCGTCGGGAGCGTGGCCTGCCGCCCACGAGGTGGCTTCGAGGGCGGAGACCAGGAGTATCCCGCCGAGCAGAATCAACGCCCCGAACGTGACCAGCAGCTGGGCGCGGTGCTGACGGTAGGTCAGCCAGACCATCTTGCTCTCCTTCTCAGTTCGCCCGGACGATGTTGGGGCGGGGCAGCGCTGCGGCGTCGGGGTCACGCAGGTAGGTCAGGACGAGGTCCTCGAGGGACAGGGGACGTTCGGTCCACCGCTGGTCCGCAACGGCACCGGCGCCGCGGACCAGCATCGTGGCCTGCCGGCCGGTGCTGCTACGGGCGACGACGGGCAACTGGGCGGCCACCGCCTCGGCGCTGTCCGCCGGACCGGTCAGTAGCCGGTGCTCGGAGAGCAGGTCGTCGATGTCCCCGCTGACCTGCACACGGCCGCCGTTGAGAACGACCAACCAGTCGCAGGTGCCCGCAAGGTCGGGCACCACGTGCGAGGAGAGCAGGACGGTCATGCCCGTCTCCGCCACGGCGGACATCAGGCTGCTCGTCACGTCGTGTCGGGCCAGGGGGTCCAGGTCGGCGAGCGGCTCGTCCAGCACCAGCAGGTCGGGCCGCTTGGCGATCGCCAGGGTGAGCGCCACCTGGGTCTGCTGGCCGCCGGAGAGCCTCGCCACCCGCCGGTCGAGCGGGATCCTCAACTCGTCGAGCCTGCCGCGGGCCAGGTCGTCGTCCCAGTTCGGATTCATCACCCGGCCGAACCGCATCATCTCCGCGACGGTGAAACCGTCGTAGAGAGGCTTCTCCTGGGCCAGGAACGCGATCCGGGACAGCGCGGCGCCGTCGCGTCCCACCGTCGTGCCGAAGACGCGGACCGACCCCCGAGTGGGTTGCAGCAATCCGACGATCATGTGGAGGAAGGTCGTCTTGCCCGCTCCGTTGGGGCCGACCAGCGCGGCGACCCGACCGGCCGGTACGGCCACCGAACACTCGCGCAGCGCCCAGGTACGGCGGTACTGCTTGCCGAGCCCGGTCGCCTCCAGCGCATTGCCCTCCCGTCGCGCATGGGCCGGATGCTCCTCCGGAGACCTGCCCAGTCCTGGCATGTTCACGACCACCGCATCCTCACTCGTCCTCACGCCGACCGCCGGAACGAATCCATCAACACCGACGCGAACAGCGCCTCCACGTCCTCCTGGTCCAGGCCGGCGCGGCGGGCCTGGCCGACCCAGGCGGACAGCTGGGCGGCGAGTCGGGCCTGCTCACCCGCGTCGGCGGTCCGCAGCGACCGACGGACGAACGTGCCCTGCCCCGGGCGGCCGATGGCGAGGCCCTCCCGCTCGAGCTCCCGGTATGCCTTGAGCACCGTGTTGGGGTTGATCGCCAACCGCGCCACCACCTCCTTGGCGGTGGGAAGCTTGTCGCCGGGTTGAAGAACCCCTAGCCGGAGCGCGTGTTTCACCTGGTGGACGAGCTGTAGATAGGTGGAGACCCCGGACCCACGATCCAGATGGAACTCGATCAACTCCGCCCCCTTTCACTATTTCAATAGTGAAAGGGTGAAGGGGTGAGGGGGCCCTGTCAAGCCACTCCGACGGATCGGCAGTGACTCGCCGCGATCACGCGGGCGTGACGCCTCCGCCGACCACCGGAATGCGCGACAGCCCTGGCACGATGGCGGTGCTGCGGCGCTGAGCCCCCGAGGCGTTCACGTCGCCGCCGAGAGCGGCCCGGCGCACGGGGATGAGCGCAGATCCGAGACAAGATGGGGCCGGCCGGCGCCCCCGATGCGGCTGCGGCGTACCGACGGTCACCAGTGGCCGAGGCGGGTGGCCAGGACACTGAGGGCGGCCACCCCGGCGGTGGACGTACGCAGCACCGAGGGCCCCAGCCGCACCGGCCGGGCGCCGGCCTCGGCGAAGGCGGTCAGCTCGGCCGGGGCGATGCCGCCCTCCGGGCCGACGACCAGCACGATCTCACCGGCGGCGGGCAGCTCGACGGTGGTCAGCCGCTCCCGCGCCTCCTCGTGCAGGACGAACGTCGCGGCGGCGCCCGCGATCCGGCGGGCCACCGTCGCGGTGGACTCGTCGGGGGCGCCGGCCACCACCGGCAGCCACGACCGGCGGGCCTGCTTCGCCGCCTCGCGGGCCGTCGCCACCCACTTCTCCCGGGCCCGGGCGCCCCGGTCGCCGCGCCACTGCGCCACCGAGCGTGACGCAGCCCAGGGCACGATCTCGTCCACCCCGACCTCGGTCATCGCCTGCACGGCCAGCTCGCCCCGGTCGCCCTTGGCGATGCCCTGCACCACGACGAGCCGGGGGACGGCCGCGTCGACGTACCCCCGGGAGATGACGTCGAGTTCGAGGCTGCCCCGGCCGACGGCCGTGACCACCGCGGACGCGGTGCCGCCCCGGCCGTCGGCGAGCAGGAGTTCCTCGCCGACGCGCAGTCGTTGCACCGTGGCGGCGTGGTGCCCCTCGGGGCCGCCCAGGGTGAGCTGGTCGGCGGTGGGCAGCGACTCGACCAGGAACAGCGGCGCGGACACGACGATCAGGCTAGCCGCCCCGGCGGACGCCGGGGCGGTCAGGCCGCTCAGGCGTGGCCGTTGAAGGCGTCGCGCATCCGGGAGAAGAAGCCGCCCTGCTTGGTGAGCTCGGCGACCTCCTCGCCCCGGGTCTTGGCGAAGTCGCGCAGCATCTTCTCCTGGTCGGCGTCGAGCTTGGTGGGGGTGCGCACGTCGAGGTGGACGTAGAGGTCGCCTCGGCCGGTGCCACGCAGGTGCGGCACGCCCCGGGCGCGCAGCCGCAGCGTGCTGCCCGGCTGGGTGCCGGCCTTGACGTCGACCGTCTCCTCGCTGTCCAGCGTCTTGATGGTCAGCCGGGTGCCGAGGGCCGCCGCGGTCATCGGCACCGTGACCCGGCAGTGCAGGTCGTCGCCCTTGCGGGAGTAGACGTCGTGCGGCCGCTCGTGGATCTCCACGTAGAGGTCGCCGGCCGTGCCGCCGCCCGGGCCGACCTCACCCTGCTGGGCGAGGCGGATGCGCATGCCGTCCTCGACACCGGCCGGGATCTTGACGGTCAGCGAACGGCGGGTGCGGACGCGGCCGTCGCCGGCGCAGGTCGGGCACGGGTGCGGGATGGTGGTGCCGTAGCCCTGGCAGACCGTGCACGGCCGGGCGGAGACCACCTGGCCGAGGAAGGTGCGCTGCACGGACTGCACCTCGCCCCGGCCGGCGCACGCCTCACAGGTGGCCAGGTGGGTGCCGGCCGCCGTGCCGGCGCCGGAGCAGGTGGTGCAGAGCACGGCGGTGTCGACGGTGATCGGCGCCTCGACGCCGAACGCGGTCTCGTGCAGGTCCAGCTCCAGCCGCAGGATGGCGTCGGCGCCGGGCCGGGTACGCGGTCGCGGACCCCGCGAACCGCCGGCCGCGCCGCCGAAGAACGCGTCCATGATGTCCTGGAAGCCGACGAACGGCCCGGCGCCGCCGGGGCCGCCCGGGCCACCCGCACCCCCGCCCCCGGGGGCGAGCGGGTCACCGCCCAGGTCGACGATCTGCCGTTTCCGGTCGTCCGAGAGGACCTCGTACGCGGCGTTGATGTCCTTGAACTTCTCCTGGGCCTCCGGATCCGGATTCACGTCCGGGTGGAACTGCCGCGCCAGCTTGCGGTAGGCGCGCTTGATCTCGTCGTCGGAGGCTTCCCGGCTCACGCCGAGAATGCCGTAGTAGTCCCTGGCCACTGCGTTCCGTGTCCTCATGTTCGTCTCGCGTTGCGCCGGTCGGCGGCCGGAGCCGGCCGTCGGCCCTGACTGGTCAGTTCTGGGCCAGCAGCTCGCCCACGTAGCGTGCCACGGCCCGCACCGTGGCGATGGTGCCGGGGTAGTCCATCCGGGTCGGCCCCAGCACGCCGAGGCCGCCGACGCTGGTCGCGCCCGGCCCGTAGCCGGTGCTGACCACCGAGGCGGCGCGCAGGTTGTCGATCTCGTTCTCGTCGCCGATCAGCACCCGCGTCGTGCTCGGCTCCGCCTCGCCGATGAGCTTGAGCATGACGACCTCCTCCTCCAGCGCCTCCAGGATGGGGCGCAGGGAGCCCTGGAAGTCGAGCAGGCCGCCGCGGGTGAGGTTGGCCGTCCCGGCCAGCGCGATCCGCTCCTCGTGCCGCTCGATCAGCGTCTCCAGCAGCACGGTGGAGAGGGTGGTCATGGCCGGGCGCAGGTGGGGCACCGACTCCTCGACGAGCGCCTGCACCAGCGGCGGGGTCTCCGACAGTCGGGTGCCGACCAGCTTCTCGTTGACCAGCCGGCGCAGGTCCGTGACGTCGTCGGCGGGGATCGGCGCGGGCAGCTCGACCAGCCGCTGCTCGACCCGGCCGGTGTCGGCGATCATGACCAGCATCAGCCGGGTGGTGGAGATCGGCACCAGCTCCAGGTGACGCACCGAGGAACGGGCCAGGCTCGGGTACTGCACGACGGCGACCTGCCGGGTGAGTTGCGCCAGCAGCCGGACGGTGCGGTGCACCACGTCGTCGAGGTCGACGGCGCCGACCAGGAAACGCTCGATCGCCCGGCGCTCGGCCGGGCTGAGCGGCTTCACCCGGGACAGCCGGTCCACGAAGAGCCGGTAGCCCCGGTCGGTGGGCACCCGGCCGGCACTGGTGTGCGGCTGGCGGATGTAGCCCTCCTCCTCCAGCACGGCCATGTCGTTGCGGACGGTCGCCGGTGAGACCCCCAGCTGGTGCCGCTCGACAAGCGCCTTGCTGCCGACGGGCTCCTGCGTGGCGACGTAGTCCTCGACGATCGCGCGCAGCACGGCGAGCTTGCGGTCGTCGAGACCCATCCTCCCCACCTCCTGTCGCACGTCGGCCCCGGCACGCGGGGGGCCGGGGCGGGCTGCTGGCACTCGACTGTAGCGAGTGCCAGTCTACGTCGGCGGGGCCGCCCGCGCGATGATCGACCTGGGGTGATCAGTCCGATCGGCGACCGCGCGGGCCCACCCGACGCCCCCGTGGGGCCGGTGTTCCGGGCGTCCCGGCCGGTGTCGCGCTGGTGCCGCCTTGCCGGCTGCCCCTACCGTGACCTTCATGACTGAACCACCTCGCCCTCCCGGAGCGGGGGACCCCGGCTTCCCGCCGGACCCGACCGCCCCGTCGGGGGTTCCCGGCCCCGCCGGCTCCGGCGACCCCACCGCACCACTGTCCGGGGCACCGGGCCCGGGCAGCCATCCTCCACCCGGTGGCTATCCGCCGCCCACCGGTGACCAGCCGCCGTCGGGCGGCTACCCTCCGCCCGGCGACTACCCACCGCCCGGTGGCTATCCCCCGCCCGGCGACTACCCGCCGCCCGGGGGCTACGGACCGCCCGGCGGCTACGGAGCGCCGGGGGCCGGCTATCCGACCGGTGGCGGCTACGGACCGCCGACGGGCGGCTACGCCAGCAACGAGGACAAGAACTGGGCCCTGATCGCCCACTTCGGCGGCGCGGCCGGCGTGATCGTCGGCGGCGGCATGCTCGGCTGGCTGGCGCCGCTCATCGCGCTGATGGTCCGGGGGCAGCAGTCGCCGACCGCCCGGGCGCACGCCGCCGCGGCGCTGAACTTCCAGCTCACCTGGACGATCGTCGGGGTGCTGAGCTGGGTGGTCACGCTGATCACCTGCGGGGTGCTGTTCTTCGTCCCCATGCTCGTCTGGCTGGTGCCGCTGATCTTCGGCATCATCGGCGGGCTCAAGGCCAACGAGGGCGTGCTCTACCGCTACCCGCTGACCTACACCTTCACCAAGTGACCCGGGTCGGCCGCTCCCCCGGCCGGCCCCGGCACGCGGCTCAGGGCAGCAGGTCGCGGACGACCGCGTCGGCGAGCAGCCGGCCCCGCAGGGTCAGCACGGCCCGGCCGGCCGCGTGCTCGTCGGCGGCCAGCAGCCCGTCGGCGAGGGCCCGCGCGGCGCCGGCCCGACCGGCGTCGTCGAGGGCGTCCAGGGGCAGCCCGGAGGCGAGGCGCAGTCGGAGCATGACGTCCTCCATGTGCGCCTCGTCGGCCGTGAGCACCTCGCGGGCCAGGCCGGGCGACTCGCCGCCGGCGAGCCGCTTCGCGTACGTCGTGGGGTGCTTGACGTTCCACCAGCGCACGCCGCCGACGTGGCTGTGCGCCCCCGGGCCGAGGCCCCACCAGTCGGCGCCGGTCCAGTAGAGCAGGTTGTGCCGGCACCGGGCCGCCTCGTCGCGGGCCCAGTTCGACACCTCGTACCAGGAGAGGCCGGCCGCGCCGAGGGCGGCCTCCGCGGCGAGGTAGCGGTCCGCGGCGACGTCGTCGGAGGGGTACGGCAGCTCGCCGCGCCGCATCCGGGCGGCCAGCCGCGTGCCGTCCTCCACGATCAGGGCGTACGCGCTGACGTGGTCCACCCCGGCGGCGACGACCTGGTCGAGGGAGGCGGCGAAGTCCGCCTCGGTCTCCCCCGGCGTGCCGTAGATCAGGTCCAGGTTGACGTGGTCGAACCCGGCGTCGCGGGCCTCGCGGGCGGCGGCGACGGCCCGGCCGGCGCTGTGCGTGCGGTCGAGGATCGCCAGCACCCCCGGCGCGGCGGACTGCATGCCCAGCGAGATCCGGGTGTAGCCGGCGGCCCGCAGCGCCTTCAGCGACTCGGGCGTGACCGATTCCGGATTGGCCTCGGTGGTCACCTCGGCGCCGGGCGCGAGCCCCCAGGTGCGGTCGATGCCGTCGAGGATCCGCGCCAGGTCGTCGGCGGGGAGCAGGGTCGGGGTGCCGCCGCCGACGAAGACCGTGTCCACCCGGGGCGGGGGCGCGTCGCCCAGCACCCGGCGGGCGAGCGCCAGCTCGGCCAGCACGGTGTCGGCGTAGTCCTCCCGGCCCGCCCCGCCGCCCAGTTCGGCGGCCGTGTACGTGTTGAAGTCGCAGTAGCCGCAGCGGCTGGCGCAGAACGGCACGTGCACGTACACGCCGAAGCCGCGCGCGCCGACGGCTCGGGTGGCGGTGGCGGGCAGCGAGCCGTCGACGGGGACGGTTTCGCCTTCTGGAAGGACGCCGGGCATGGCCACTAGTGTGCCCGGCATGACCTCTCCAGACGTGCTCGTGCGGGTCGCCACGGCCCGTGGGGTGACCACCCTCACCCTGGACAGCCCGCACAATCGCAACGCGCTCTCCACGCCGCTGATGACCCAGCTGCTGGCCGGCCTCGCCGAGGCGGTCGCCGACGACGCCGTACGCGTGGTCGTGCTCGACCACGCGGGCCCGGTCTTCTGTTCCGGCGCCGACCTGAAGGAGACGGCCGCCGCGTACGCCAGCGGGAGCGTGCCGGCCGGGATGCTCGGCGACGTGCTCGCGGCGGTCTGGGAGTGCCCGAAGCCGGTGGTGGCGAAGGTGGCCGGCCCGGCCCGGGCGGGCGGCCTCGGTCTCATCGCGGCGGCCGACCTGGCGGTGTGCGCGCGGGAGGCGACGTTCGCCTTCACCGAGGTGCGGATCGGCGTGGTGCCGGCGGTCATCTCCGCGACCGTGCTGCCCCGCCTGCACCCCCGCGCGGCGGCCGAGCTCTACCTGACCGGCGACACCTTCGACGGCCGGCGGGCGGCCGAGATCGGCCTGGTCACCGTCGCCGTGCCGGCGGACGGACTGGACGCGGCGGTTGCGGGGTACTGCGACTCTCTGGTGCGGGGGGCACCGGGCGCGCTGGCCGGGGCGAAGCAGCTGTTGCGCCGGCCGCCCGCCACGGACCTGCGGGCGGAGATCGCCGACCTGTCCACCCTCTCGACCGGGTACTTCCTGTCGGAGGAGGGACGCGAGGGCGTCCTGGCGTTCCGGGAGAAGCGGCCGGCGCGCTGGGTGCCCGCCGACGGCGACGCGGGCGCCGACCGGTGACACCGGGCCGGGGCGGGGGTGTGGCCGCGCGGTGAGCGGGGACTGCGGGTTGCGTCCCGGCGGCCCGCCGGGGCGTCCGCCCGGCGGGCCGGTGCCACGCCCGGCGCTCTTGGAGAACCGGTCGGACGACCCGGAAGGCACCACGAGGGACGTACGCTTGTCGGACTGTCGATCAGGGGGTGTGGGTGCGTACTCGGGCAGTCGTGGCGGGCGGTGTCGTCCTCGTCGTCCTCGTCGCGGTCGGGATCTGGATCGTCATCCGGCAGATGGGCGGGCAGCTGCGCCTTCCCCTGGCCAGCCGGACCTGCACGGTGCAGGCGGACGGCCGGGTGGCGCTGGACCCCGACCAGATGGCCAACGCGGCGACGATCGCGGCCATCGGCATCCAGCGGAAGATGCCCGAGCGGGCCGTCGTCGTGGCGCTGGCCACCGCCTACCAGGAATCCGGCCTGCGCAACCTCGCGGGCGGCGACCGCGACTCGGTCGGGCTGTTCCAGCAGCGCCCCAGCCAGGGGTGGGGCACCCCGGAGCAGATCCGCGACCCCCGCTACGCGGCCAGGAAGTTCTACGCCGGGCTGAAGAAGGTGCGCGGCTGGGAGCAGATGCGGGTCACCGACGCGGCGCAGAAGGTGCAGCGCTCGGCCTTCCCGGAGGCGTACGAGAAGTGGGCCGACGAGTCCGAGGTGCTGACCCGGGCCCTGGTCGGGCACGCCACCGGCGCGGTCGCCTGCACGGTGGGCCGCGACCCGGCGATGCGCGGCGAGGCCGCGGCGACCGCGCTGACCCGCGGCCTGTCGTTGGACTGGGGCCTGGCCGGCGCGACCACCGCGGCGGACCTGACGGGCCTGACGGTCCCGGCCGCCGACGAGCTGCGGGGCTGGCGGTACGCGCACTGGCTGGTCTCGCACGCCCAGGACCACGGCGTGAAGCGGGTGCGCTTCGGCGACCTGGAGTGGACGGCCCGCGACGGCACCTGGAACCGGACCGACGACACGCCGGCCACCGGGCGGGTCGTCGCGGAGGTCTTCGCCGAGGCGTAGTGGCCCCCGATCTCCTTACCGGCAGTCACCGCATAAACCGGCATTACCGGCGATAACTCTCGCCACGCCACCCGGCTCTGACAGATCGTCACCGCGCCGCTCCCCACAGTCCGGACAACGGTCGCATATCGTGCTGGGCAGTACCCCGCCCCGAAACCAGCGGGTTACGATCGGCGGCCTGTGCCAGCAATGGTTTCGCCTCATGGGGAGGGGTACGTCGAAGTGTTCGACTACGGCGACCGGACCGGTTACGAACCGATCAGTGACACCGACCGCAAGGAGTTCCACGAGCAGGGCTTCCTCCTGCTGCGCAACGTCCTGACGGAGGACCACCGGGCGGCGCTGGAGGCGGCGGTGGACCGCGTCTACGCCGAGGAGAAGGCGAAGGGCACCACCACCAAGGACGGCACCCTGCACCTGTTGGGCTTCCTGGAGCGCGACGAGCTCTTCGGCGACCTGCTGACCCACCCGATCGCCTTCCCGTACATGTGGGGCCTGGCCGGCTGGAACATCTACACCCACCACAACCACCTGGACGTCACCCCGCCGGCGGCGGAGCCGGAGAAGCCCTACTGGGGGTGGCACCAGGACGGCTACCGGCAGAACTCCGACCCGGAGACGATGGACCCGAACCTGCCCCGGCCGATGTTCTCGCTCAAGGTGGCCTACGTCCTCTCCGACCTGTCGGAGAACGGCCGGGGCGCCACCAAGGTGATCCCGGGCAGCCACCTGTGGAACTCGCTGCCCCGCCCGGCGGACACCTCCGTGCACAACCCGGACCCGGAGGGCACGGTGGAGATCACCGCCAACCCCGGTGACGCCTTCATCTTCGACCGCCGCCAGTGGCACTCGCGGTCCACCAACCTGTCGACCATCACCCGCAAGATGCTCTTCGTCGGCTACACCTACCGGTGGATCCGACCGCTGGACGAGCTGCACATCGACAAGGACGGCGAGTGGTGGGCCAACCGCACGCCGGTGCAGCGCCAGCTCTGCGGTGAGGGCACCCACACCGCCAACTACTGGGGCATCAACTGGGACGGCTACATCGACGACGAGATCCCGCTGCGCAAGGAGCTCAAGCAGCGCGGCCTGCTCGACCGCAACGTGCCCTGGCTGCGCTGAGCCGGTCACCCGGCGCGCGCCGAGCCGACGTCGGACGGGCCCCCTCCCCCACGGGACGGGGCCCGTTCCCGTTCACCCGCCCGCCGTCAGCTCCGGCCGGCGAGCCGGCGGCGCACCTTCTCCCGGACCCCGTCTGGCAGGTCGGGCGCGTCGAGCAGCCGGGGCAGCAGCTCAGGCTCCAGGCTCAGGGCCCGGAACACCTCGCCGATCGTCACCCCGTGCGCGGGCCGGTCCACCACCTCGACCGGGTCCCCCGCGCCGACCTCCCCCTCGCGCAGCACCCGCAGGTACGCCCCGGGCGTCGCCCGTACCGTGAACCGTTTGATCAGGTCGGGTACGCCCCAGAAGCCGGCGAAGGTGGTGCACGGCGTGCGCGGCTTGGTCACCTGGAGCAGCGCGGACCCGACCGCCCACTGCTCGCCGATCACGGCCCCCGTCACGTCCACCGCGTACGTGGTCAGGTTCTCCCCGAAGCCGCCGGGGCGGATGCTGCGGCCCATCTCCCCCGCCCACCAGGACGCGTCCTCCTCGGCGTACGCGTAGACCGCCTGCTCCGGACCGCCGTGGTGGGCGCGTTCGCCGATGAAGTCGCCGGCCACCCCGTCCACGCGCAGCAGCACCGGGCCGCCGACGGGCCGCTTGTCGATGCCGCTGCGGCCGCTCGCGTCGCCCGCCCATTCCGCCTCGGTCACGCCGCCGAGGTTCACCGAAGCCAGCCTGCCCGTCATGGCGGTCAGCCTAGCCCGCTGCCGAACGCCCCCGACACGCGAAGGAAGGGCCCTCGTACACGAGGGCCCTTCCTTGCACTGCGCGTTTGGAGCCGGCCAGGGCCGGCTCCTCCCCGTGCGGGGGGTCAGCCCTTGACGGCGCCGGCCACCAGCCCGGAGACCATCCGCCGTTGCACCAGCAGGAAGAAGATGATCACCGGCAGGGTGAACAGCGTGGACGCGGCCATCACCGGGCCCCAGGCGGTGTCGTCGCGGCCGAAGAAGAACGTCATCGCGACCGGCAGGGTGTAGCTCTCCTGGTCGTTGATGAAGGTCAGCGCGAAGATCAGCTCGTTCCAGGCGGTGATGAACGAGAAGATGCTCGTCGCCACCAGGCCGGGCGCCACCAGCGGGAAGAGGACCTTGCGGAAGATCTGCGCCCGGCTGGCCCCGTCGATGGCGGCGGCCTCCTCCAGTTCCTTGGGCACCGCGGCGACGAAGCCGCGCAGCATCCAGACCGCAAACGGCAGCGAGAAGCCGAGGTAGGTGAGGATCAGGCTCGGCAGGGTGTTGTAGAGCCCGAGCCGCTGGATCATCAGGAACAGCGGGATGACCAGCGCCTCCAGCGGGATCATCTGCACTATCAGCAGCATGATCAGGAAGGTGGTCCGCAGCTTGAACCGGAACCGGGCCACGGCGGTGGCGGCCAGCAGCGCCACCAGACCGCTGAGCACCACGGTGGCGACCGCCACCAGCGCGCTGTTGAGGAAGAAGTCGCCGAAGGTGACGCCCGGGATCAGGTTGCCGGTGAGGATCTGCCGGTAGTGCTCCAGGGTCGGCTCGGTGGGCACCGGCCGGGGGGTGGACGAGAAGATCTCCGAACTCGGCTTCAGCGAGGTCGCGATCATCCAGTAGACCGGGAACGCGGCGAAGAGCGCCACCAGCAGCCCCGCGCCGTTGAGCGCGAGTCGCTTCGCGCCCCCGCCGCCTCCGCGTCGGGTCACGCGTCCTCCTCCTGCTTGAGCACCATGCGGACGTAGAGGCCGGTCACCACCAGCAGGATCAGGGTGAGGATCACCGCGATCGCGGCGCCGAGACCGTACTTCGGCGGGGGTGAGAACGCCTCGGCGTACGAGTAGATGGAGAGCATGAACGTCGGCCGGTCCTGCGTGCCGCCGGCCAGCACGAACTGCTGGGTGAAGACCTTGAAGTCCCAGATCGTGGAGAGCACGATCAGGATCCCGAAGACCGGCCGCAGCAGCGGGAAGGTGATCTTCCAGAACACCTTCCACGGTCCGGCTCCGTCGACCCGGGCCGCCTCGTGCAGCTCACTCGGCACGCTCTTCAGCCCGGCGAGCACGCTGACCGCGATGAACGGGAACGAGTGCCAGACCACCACCAGCGTCAGGATCGAGAAGAACAGCAGCGGCGAGTTGAACCAGCCGTAGCCCGTCCAGTCGCTGCGCCCGAAGAGGCTCTGCGACAGCCCGTCGGGCAGCGCGTTGAACAACCAGGTGACCAGGCCGCTGGTGTCGTCGAAGATCCATTTCCAGACGATCGTGCCGGTCAGCGCCGGGGTGGCCCAGGCGAGCATCACGCAGCTGGCCACGAAGGCGGCCATCTTCTTGCCGAGCCGGTTGAGCAGCAGCCCGACCAGGGTGCCCAGGATCATCGTGAGCACGACGTTGGCCACCGCGAAGAGCACGGTGTTGCGCAGCACCGTCAGGAAGAACGGATCGCTGAGGATCTCGGCGTAGTTGCCGAAGCCCACCCACGGCCACTCACGGTCGCCGCGCAACTGTCGGACGTTGTTGAGCTGGTGGAAGGACATCACCACCACCTGGCCGAGCGGCCAGAGCAGCAGCACGCCGATGATCACCAGGCAGGGCAGGAGCAGCAGGTAGGGCAGGCGGTCCACCCGGCGACGCCGCCGCGCGGGGGTCTCCCGCGCGGCGGCCGTCTCCGGCGCCTCGGTCAGCGTGGTCACTTGGCGTTGAGGATGCTTTCCATCTCCGCGGCCGCGTCGGCGATAGCCTTCTCGACCGTCTTCTGACCCTTCATGACCGAGCTGTTCATCGCCTGGGTCACCGTCTTGGTCCGGCTGACCTCCACCCACTTCGGGGTGAGCGGCGTGAGCTTGGTGTTCTGCATCGTGGTGGCGAACGCCGACATGATCTTGTCGTTGGCGTACTTGTCGCCGCCGACCAGGTCCTTGTAGACCGGGAAGAAGCCGAGGCTGTCGGCGAAGGCCTGGTCGTTCTTCTTGTTCACCAGCACGGTCAGGTAGTCCCAGGCGAGATCCTGCCGCTCGCTGTCCTTCCAGACCGCGACGTCGGAGCCGCCGGCGAAGCCGGGTGCCGCCTTGCCGTCGGGGCCGGGGATCGGGAACGTACCCCAGACCTTCTCGATCTCCGGGTTGTCCTTCTTGATGGCGCCCTGCTGCCAGCTGCCGCCGAAGGCCATCGCCGCCTTGCCGGTGGCGAACTGGGTCCGGGCGTCGATCTCGTTCCAGCCCGCGGCGGCCGGCGGGGCCACCTTGTGCACGGTCACCAGGTCCGTCCAGAACTTGACGGCCTTCTGCGCCTCGGGCGTGTTGTAGCCGGACTTCCAGGAGTCGCCCTGCTGCGTGGCGATCTCCGCGCCGGCGCCCCACAGGAACGAGTAGAACGGCAGCTCGGAGTTGCCCGGCAGTGCGATGCCGTAGGTGCCCGGCTTCTTGGCCTGCACGGTCTTGGCGGCGGCGACCAGCTCGTCCCAGTTGGTCGGCGGCTTGACGCCCGCCTCGGCGAACCAGTCGGCGCGGTAGTACATCCCCCGGACACCGGCGTACCACGGGACGCCGTACTGCTTGCCGTCGAGCTGGGCGTTCTTGACCAGGTCGGGGAGGAGGTCCTTGCCCTCGGTCCAGCCGTTCATCCGGTCGGTCACGTCGGCCAGCGCCTCCTGCGCCGCCCAGCCCTGGGTCTCGGTGTTGCCCAGCTCGGTGATGTCCGGCCCCTCGCCACCGGCGAGCGCGGCCTGGAACTTCTTCGGCGCCTCGAGCCAGGGGATGTACTGGACCACCACGTCCGTGTCCGGGTGCTTCTGCCGGAACTCGGTCTCGACGCCGTCGAGGAACTTGGTCTGCGCCTCGCTGCCCTCGCCCATCATCCAGACCGTCAGCTTGCTGTTGTCGGCGGCCTTGTCGTCATCCGAGCCACCGCAACCGGCCAGGACCATCGCGGCCGAGGCCACGACGGCGGTGACCGGGGCCAGCCGCTTCCACCTGTTCACGCCACATCTCCCTCGCGCCGCTTGGCACTAACCTTCTCCGCCGCACCTTAGTAGGAAAAATTCCTTTACGACAGTGGGCGGTTGGCGAAAGAGAGGCGACGGTACCGCAGCGGGTCGGTCACGCGCGGCCGGGCGCGGGGGGCGAAACCGGGCGCACCCAGACGATCGGGCGTACGCGAAACGGGCGCCCGACCTGTGCGGTCGGACGCCCGTCGAGCGGTACGGGAATTACCGGTGGGTGACGCTGCGGCGACGACCCACACCGGCGACCAGCGCCACGGCGATCGCAGCCAGCACCACCTGGACCAGCAGCTCGCCCCAGTCGACACCGGCGGTCGAAGTGGCGATACCCATCGCCCGGGCCAGCACGGTGCCCAGCAGCGCGGCGCCGACACCGATCAGCATGTGCAGCCACATCGGCATGTTCTGGCGGCCCGGCACGAGCAGGCGACCCAGAGCGCCGACAATGAGACCGACGATGAGCGCAGTGACGATGCCCCAAACGGTGAGCTCCATGTCGCCCTCCTCCTTGAGAAAGTCAGTTCCACGATCTGTGGTGTTCCTGTCGTGACCGCTAAGTTCCCGACCCGCCGAAATTCCAAACCGCTTTTCTGGGGCACCGGTTCGGCACGCTCCAGACCGGACTTCCGGCACCGCCGCAGCGCCGCCGGGTCCGGCCGGGACCGGGCGGACGGACGCCCCGGACTGCCCGTGAAGGGCCCCGGGGCGTACGCGAAACGGGCGCCCGACCTGTGCGGTCGGACGCCCGTCGAGCGGTACGGGAATTACCGGTGGGTGACGCTGCGGCGACGACCCACACCGGCGACCAGCGCCACGGCGATCGCAGCCAGCACCACCTGGACCAGCAGCTCGCCCCAGTCGACACCGGCGGTCTCCGTGGCGATACCCATCGCCCGGGCCAGCACGGTGCCCAGCAGCGCGGCGCCGACACCGATCAGCATGTGCAGCCACATCGGCATGTTCTGGCGGCCCGGCACGAGCAGGCGACCCAGAGCGCCGATGATAAGACCAACGATGAGCGCAGTGACGATGCCCCAAACGGTGAGCTCCACGTCGCCCTCCTCCTTCAAAAAGAATCAGTTCCACTGTCTGTGGTGTTCCTGTCGTGACCGCTAAGTTCCCGACCCGCAGAAAACCCAAACCGGTTCGACCGACGAAGACGACGTCGTACATCAATGGCGCACCGGCGGTGACCGCACCCGCGCGATCATTCGCGCAGGTGGCGCCCTTCTGCCCGGCGGGCGGAGCCCGGGGGCCACGGGGCCGAAAAATTCCTCCGACGCGAACGGCCGGCGCCCCGGGACGGGCGGGACCACCGAGGGTCCGCAGCCCGGCCGGGGCGCCGGCCGTCGTACGTCGTCATCCGCCGGACGCACCGGCGGCAGGTCACTTCTTGCCGGGGGCCTTCCCGTCGCCGGAGTCGGAGGAGAGCGCGGCGATGAAGGCCTCCTGGGGGACCTCCACCCGGCCCACCATCTTCATCCGCTTCTTGCCCTCCTTCTGCTTCTCCAGCAGCTTGCGCTTGCGGCTGATGTCACCGCCGTAGCACTTGGCGAGCACGTCCTTGCGGATCGCCCGGATGGTCTCCCGGGCGATCACCCGGCTGCCGATCGCCGCCTGGATCGGCACCTCGAACTGCTGGCGCGGGATCAGGTTGCGCAGCTTCGCCGCGATCGTGACGCCGTAGTTGTACGCCTTGTCCTTGTGCACGATCGCGCTGAACGCGTCCACCGGCTCACCGTGCAGCAGGATGTCGACCTTCACCAGGTCGGACGCCTGCTCGGTGGAGGGCTCGTAGTCCAGCGAGGCGTAGCCCTTGGTACGGCTCTTCAACTGGTCGAAGAAGTCGAAGATGATCTCCGCGAGGGGCAGCGTGTAGCGCAGTTCCACCCGGTCGGCGGAGAGGTAGTCCATGCCGAGCAGGCTGCCCCGGCGGCCCTGGCAGAGCTCCATCACCGCGCCGACGTAGTCGTTCGGGGTGAGCACCGTGGCGCGCACGACCGGCTCGTACACCTCGGCGATCTTGCCCGTGGGGTACTCGCTCGGGTTCGTCACGACGATCTCCTCGCCGTCCTCCGTGATGGCCCGGTAGACCACGTTCGGCGCGGTGGAGATGAGGTCGAGGTTGTACTCGCGCTCCAGCCGTTCCCGGATGATCTCCAGGTGCAGCAGGCCGAGGAAGCCGCACCGGAAGCCGAAGCCGAGCGCGCCGGACGTCTCCGGCTCGTAGTCGAGCGCGGCGTCGTTGAGCTTGAGCTTGTCCAGCGCCTCGCGCAGGTTGGGATAGTCGGAGCCGTCGATCGGGTAGAGGCCCGAGTAGACCATCGGCTTCGGGTCCTTGTAGCCGCCGAGGGCCTCCTTCGCCGGCCGGGAGTTGATGGTGATCGTGTCACCGACCCGGGACTGGCGGACGTCCTTCACGCCGGTGATCAGGTAACCCACCTCGCCGACGCCGAGCGCGTCGCCCTTCACCATCTCGGGCGAGATGACGCCGATCTCCAGCAGCTCGTGCACGGCGGCGGTCGACATCATCTTGATCCGGTCGCGGGCGCTGATCCGCCCGTCGATGACCCGGACGTAGGTGACCACGCCCCGGTAGACGTCGTAGACCGAGTCGAAGATCATGGCGCGGGCGGGTGCCTCCGCGTCGCCGACCGGGGGCTTGAACTGCCGGACGATCTCGTCGAGCAGGTACGGCACGCCCTCGCCGGTCTTGCCGGACACCTTGATGCAGTCCGCCGGGTCGCCGCCGATCAGGTGCGCCAGCTCCTCGGCGTACTTCTCCGGCTGGGCGGCCGGCAGGTCGATCTTGTTGAGCACCGGGATGACGTGCAGGTCGTTCTCGAGCGCCAGGTAGAGGTTCGCCAGGGTCTGCGCCTCGATGCCCTGCGCGGCGTCGACCAGCAGGATCGCGCCCTCGCAGGCGGCCAGCGACCGGGACACCTCGTAGGTGAAGTCGACGTGGCCCGGGGTGTCGATCATGTTGAGCACGGCGGTCTCGCCGGCCCGGTCGCCCTCCCGGATGGTCCAGGGCATCCGGACGGCCTGGCTCTTGATCGTGATGCCGCGCTCGCGCTCGATGTCCATCCGGTCGAGGTACTGCGCACGCATCTGCCGGGGGTCGACCACGCCGGTGAGCTGCAACATCCGGTCGGCCAGGGTCGACTTCCCGTGGTCGATGTGGGCGATGATGCAGAAGTTCCGGATGCGCGCCGGGTCGGTGGCACCAGGAGCGTTCGCGCCGGAATCGAGCGTCGGTGGCACAGCGGTCCGTTCTGATCGGCTGACGTGAGCGGGCCGGCACGACGCCGGCTCCCTCTATGCTCCCACGTCGCCGCCGCGCGTCCGCTGCGCGGGCGATCCCCGCCGCCGGGACCGCCCCGGGAGCGCCGCCTCGCCCGGCGTCGCGAGCACCGCCCCCTCACCCGGCGTCGCCTCCCGCGCCGCGCCGAGCGGCGAAGGGGCGAGCGGCGGAGGGGCGAGCGGGGTCACTCGGCGGGGGGCTCGACGAAGAGGGCGGCGAGCTTGGGCAGCCGCCGCTTCGCCTCCTCCTCGTCGTCGAAGTCCCAGAAGTCGTTGAGGTCGGGCACCGGCGCCAGCTCCGGGTCCGCCGGCAGCTCGGCGGCGGTGACCCGGCGGTACGCGTCCCACGGCGCCGCCAGCATCTCGGCGGCCGAGAACTCCTCACCGCTGAGCGAGGCCGCCCTGACCTGGGACAGCCCGGCCAGCGAGTCCGGGTCGGCGACGGCACGTGCGAACACCTCGCGACCCTGGGTCATCAGCCAGCCCCGGAAGTGGTGGAAGCCCTCGTCGGACACACCACCGTTGATCAGGTAGGCGGCACCCCAGAGGTCGACCTTGTGGGAGGCGGACAGCACCCGCGCCTGGTGGCGGGCGTACCCGACGATGTCCTCCGGGTCGCGCTCGGCGAGCAGGGCGACGGCCCGCGCGGCGACCGCGTGCGGCTCTCCCCCGCCGCCGGCCCGGGCCCGGTCGATCAACTGCCAGAAGTCGTCGGTCCTCATGGCCTGGCAGTCTGGCAGACCTCGCGCCGCTCCCGCCCCGCCAAGGGAGGCACGGCGGGTCGCGGGCGCCGGGCGCAGTGGCGGTGCGGGCCGATGCCCCGCCAGGCAGCATGGTGGCGTGACCCCGACGTCCCCGCCGCCCGTGCCGTACCACGCGACCGCCCGCCGGCCGGAGTGGGCGACGCTGCCGGCGGCGCTGCGTACCGCCATCGGCGACCGCCTCGGCGCGCCCGTGGTCGCGGCCCGGGTCGCCGGCGCCGGCTTCACCCGCGGCTTCGCCGCCGTGCTCCGCACCGCCGCCGGGGACCGGGCCTTCGTCAAGGCCGCGGCCACCGCCGAGCAACCGCGACTGGTCGACTGGTACGCCCGGGAGGCCGCGATCCTCGACCGGCTCCCGGCCGGGCTGCCGGCGCCCCGCCCCCGGTGGACCCTGTACGAGGCCGGCTGGTTCGCGCTCTGCCTCGACGCCGTCGACGGGCACACGCCCCGACTGCCCTGGGACCCCGCCGAGCTGACCGCGACCCTGACCGGGTACGCCGACGTCGCCGCCGCGCTGGCCGGTGCGCCGGCCGGGCTGCGCGAACTCGGGCTGCCCCACCTCGCCGACCTGGCCCGCGACGACATCCTCTGGTGGGGCGAGGTGGCCGCCGGCCGGGAGCCGGCACCGCCGCTGCCCGCGCCGCTCCGGGACCGCCTGCCCGAGCTGGTCGCGCTGGAGTCCCGCCTCCCCGCGTACGCCGCCGGCGCCACCGGCCTGATCCACGGCGACCTGCGGCTGGACAACGTGCTGATCGACGGGGCGGGGCGGGCCTGGTTCTGCGACTGGACGTGGCTCTGCCAGGGGCCGCCCTGGTTCGACCTGGTGACCCTGCTGCTCACCGCGTACGCCGACGGCCTGGACGCCGACGCGCTCTTCGCCCGGCACCCGGCATCGGCGGGCGCGCCTCCCGACGCGCTGGACGCCAGCCTCGCCGCCCTCTCCGGCTACTTCCTCACCACCGCCGCCTCGGCGCCCGGTACCGCGTCACCGCACCTCCCGGCGCACCAGCGGTGGAGCGGCGAGCAGTCACTCGGCTGGCTCGCCCGCCGGCAGGGCTGGACCTGACCGTTCGCCGTGGGGCGCGGCGCCCACCAGGGCGGGGACCGAGCCGTTTTGGCTCGTCCCGGGCGACCTGGTAACCTGGCTCTTCGCGCAGCGATGACGCATGCTCGTCGCGCGCGGAATGCAGACCAACCCGAGCTATCAAGACGAGGCTGTCGCGTGGCGAACATCAAGTCCCAGATCAAGCGCAACCGGCAGAACGAGAAGCGCCGGCTGCGTAACAAGTCGGTCAAGTCGTCGCTGAAGACCGCCGTCCGGAAGTTCAACGAGGCCGCTGAGGCCGGTGACGTCGAGAAGGCCACCATCCTCATGCGGGACGCCTCGCGCAAGCTGGACAAGGCGGTCAGCAAGGGCGTGATCCACTCGAACCAGGCCGCGAACCGCAAGTCCGCGATCGCCCGGCGCGTGGTGTCGCTCTCCGCCTGACGAGGCGACCTCAGACCTGACCGGAAGCCCCGGGCACGACCCGGGGCTTCCGGCTGTCTGCTTTTCACGCGCTGCGCTGCGAACGCGCCGCCGTTCGCCATGGCCTGGCGTCGTTCGCTGCGGCTCGCCGTCGGTCGCACAGCAGATCTTGGCGGGAACAGGCCCTCACCGGGGCCGTTTCCTTCCAAGATCTCAAGCGGGGCGGCCTCGGGTGGGCCACGGCCTGCTGGGCACCGATCGGTCGCCGGGTTCGCCGTCGGATCGCTGTGACCGGCCTCCGGTCGGCGGCGGATCGTCAGCCCAACGGATCGGGGTGGGCACGCTGCGGGCCGAACTCGGCGTCCGCGCGGCCACCGTCGCGCTCCCCCGTGCCGTACTGCGCGTCCAGGTACACCTGCCGGTCGCGTACGGCCCGCGCGGTGTGCGGCACCGGCGACGCCGTGACGACGACGCCCTGCACGGTGTGCGCGACCCAGTCGACCCTGGCCCGCCCGACCACCGGCTCCATCTGCTGGCGGAAGCGGTCCCGTTCCTGCTCGGGCACGAGGGCGGCGGTGCGGACCACCATCGCGGCCACCATGTCGTTGAGCTTCACCATCGCGGCCACCGTGGCGGGCAGGACGAGCACCGACCACCAGGTGACCAGCTCGGCGAGGGCGAGCAGCGCGGCGAGCGCGACGGCGCCCTCGAAGAAGAGGAAGCAGAGCACCCCGCCCGGGTTGACGAAGCGCAGCCGGAGCAGGCGCGCGTAGAGCGGACGGTACCGCTCCTCGTCGGCGGGGATCGTGGCCCACGAGCCGCGGGGTGCTCCGCTCACCGGGCGCCACCCTGCCGGGCGGCGGCGACCGAGAACACGGCCCGCTCCAGCGCGTACGCGCGGTCGTCCGAGCCGCCCTTGACGGCCGCGTTGCACTCGGCCGCGGCCCGCATCGCCTCGACCAGCCCTTCGGGCGTCCAGCCACGGGCCCGCTGCTGAGCGGACCTGATCTTCCATGCCGGCATGCCGAGGGTGCTCGCCAACTGGAAGGGGTCGCCCCGACCGGCGGCGGCGACCCGGGCCACGGTGCGGACGCCGTCGGCGATCGCGTCGGCGATCGGCACCGGGTCGACCCCCACGTGCAGCGCCCAGCGCAGCGCCTCCAGTGCCGCCGGCACGTCGCCCACCATGGCGGCGTCGGCGACGGTGAAGCCGGTCACCTCGACCCGCCCCCGGTAGTAGCGGGCGACCGTGTCGGCGCCGATGCGCCCGTCGGTGTCGGCCATCAGCTGGGAGCAGGCGGCGGCCAGCTCGCGCAGGTCGTTGCCGACCGCCGCGATGAGCGTCTCGGCCGCGTCGTCGGTGCACTTCCCGCCAGCCCGGCGGATCTCGTCCCGGACGAAGGCCACCCGGTCGCGGTGCCCCTTGAGCTTTGCCGCCGGCACCACCGTCGCCCCGGCCGCCTTCAGCCCGTCGGCGAACGCCTTGCCCTTGGCCCCGCCGAGGTGCAGCACGATCAGCTGCACGTCCGGGTCGGGATTCTTCGCGTACGCCAGCAGGGCCGCCACCAGGTCCTTGCGGGCGTCCTGGCCGGCGCGCAGCACCAGCACCCGTCGCCCGCCGAAGAGGGACGGGCTGAGCATCTCGGCGATCTCGCCGACGACGAGGGCGCCGGCCTGGTATTCGCGGACGTCCACGTCGGGGTCGACGCTGCGGGCCTTCACGACGGCTTCGGTGACCGCGCGCGTGGCGAGCAGCTCCTCGTCGCCGAGGACGAGCAGAATAGGAGCGAAGCTGGCGGCGGTCACGCCGCCCATATTCGCACGGCCGGCGGCCGGATCCAGTCTGCTCGTCCGCACTCCGGTTGCGGAGCCCGCACTCAGCGCAAATCCAGACATTTACCTCAGTGCACCGCTAAAGCGAATAATCGGCGTCGATTCCTACCGTTGTCGGCCCGGCGGCGTGCCTCGTGTCGCCACCCCCAGGCCGGCCCGGCCGAGCACCGCCGCCACGTCCCCCTCCGTGTCGGTACGCAGCACCCGCGCCCCGCCCCGGGCCAGCCGCCCGAGCACCGCCGGATTGGGGTGCCCGTAGGTGTTGCCCGTCCCCACCGGCACCAGGGCCACCACGGGACGCACCGCGTCCAGGAAGGCCGGGTCCTGGTAGGCCGACCCGTGGTGCGCGACCTTCAGCACCTCGGCCCGCAGGCCGCCCGGCGAGCTGTCGTCCAGCAGCGCCCGCTGCTCCTCGGTCTCAGCGTCCCCGGCGAGCAGGATCCGTACGCCGGAGACGGTGGCGAGCAGCATCAGCGAGTTGTTGTTGGGATCCGACCGGGTGCCGCGCATCGGGCGGGGCGGGCCGATGACGGTGAACTCGACGCCACCCTCCCGGTACCGCCACCCGGCCGCGCCCGCCACCACGTCGACGGAGTGCGCCGCGGCCTCGGCGAGGACCAGTTCCCGCCCGGCGGCGGGCTCGGACCACTGCGGGGTGAGCACGGCACCCACCGGTCGACCCCGGAACACGCCCGCCACGCCGCCGGTGTGGTCGACGTGGAAGTGGCTGACCACCAGCAGCGCGACCTCCCGTACGCCCAGCCGACGCAGGCAGCCGTCCGCCGCCCCCGGGTCCGGCCCGGCGTCGACCACCACCGCCCGGCCGGCCGCCACCGGCAGCACGACGGTGTCGCCCTGGCCGACCGCGCAGGCGGCGACCACCCAGCCCGCCGGGGGCCAGCCGGGGGCGGCCAGCCGTACGGGCAGCGTGCCGACCACGACGGCGACGACGACCACCGCCACCAGCCGGCGGACGACCGGGTGCCGGGTGGCCACCAGCAGCGCGACGGTCAGCCCGGTCAGCAGCAGGGCCCCCGGCACCCCGCCCGGCCACGGCAGCGTGCCCGCCGGCAGCCGCGCGCCGTGCCGCGCCACCATGACCAGCCACCAGGCCGGCCAGCTGGCCAGCCACGCGACGAACTCCGCCCCGGCCGGCCAGACGGGCGACACCGCCGCCGCCAGCACCCCGAGCACCGTGGCGGGCGCGATCGCCGGCACCGCCAGCAGGTTCGCCGGCACGGCGACCAGGCTCACCGTGCCCGAGATCCCGGCCACCACCGGGGCGCAGGCGAGCTGCGCGGCCGCCGGCACGGCCAACGCCTCGGCGAGCCCGGCCGGCACCCCGCGCCGACGGAGCCCGTCGCGCCACCTCGGGGCGAGCAGCAGCAGACCACCGGTGGCCAGCACGGAGAGCGCGAAGCCGGCGTCGCCGGCCAGCTCCGGGTCGACCAGCACCAGCACGGCCACCCCGGCGGAGAGGGCGGGCAGCGCCGCCCGGGGACGTCCGGCCGCCAACGCCGCCAGCCCGATGGCGCCCATGGTGGCGGCGCGCACCACGCTCGGTGAGGGACGGACCAGGATGACGAAGCCCACCAGCGCCAACCCGCAGAGCCCGGCGGCCAGCCACGGCCCGGCCCGCGCCCACCGGGCCAGCAGCAGCACCGCCCCGACGACGATGGCCACGTTGGAGCCGGAGACCGCGTTCAGGTGGGTCATGCCGGTGGCGAGGAAGTCCTCCTCGACGGTGGGCGGCAGCCGGCTCGTGTCGCCGACCACCAGGCCGGGCAGCAGCCCGCCCTGCTCGTCGGGGAGCGGCAGGCAGGCGCGTTGCAGGCCGGCCCGCAACGATCCGGCGGCGCGCTGCGGCGACGGGGCGGCCCCGTGCGGCACCGGCGGTCCGGCCGCGCTCAGCACCGCCGCGGTCAGGTCGCCGCCGCGCGGGGCGGCGAGCCGTCCTTCGGCGGTCAGCCGCTGACCGGGCAACTGCCCCCGCCAGGCGGGATCGGTGGCGAGGACCAGCACGTGGGCCGGCGTCGCGACCCGTCGTCCGTCCGGGCCGGTGAACCAGGTCAGCTCGGCCGGCACGAGCAGGGTGGCCGGGCGCCCGGCGACGCCGCGTACGGGGCGGGGGTCGTCGCGGACGACCAGTTCGGCGGTGACGACCGCCCGCTCCTCGACCAGGGCGCGGACGGGACCGGAGTCGCGGACGGACAGCCGCGCGGCGGTGGCCGTCGCGCCGCAGACGACGCCGAGCAGCACGGCGACGGCGATCCAGCCGTACCGCCGGACGGGGTCGGCCGGCCGCCCGAGGACGCCGGCCAGGTGCAGCCCGCCCAGCACCGACCCTCCGGCCGCCACCGCCGCCAGGAGCAGGGTCCGGCCGACGGTCAGGTGCAGCCCGGCCAGCGCGGCGAGCCAGGTGGCCACCGCCAGTCCGGCCAGCCGCAGGTCGATGGCCGCCGCGACCCGCTCGCCCCCGGCGTCGACGCCGGAGGCCGCGGGGCCGGCCGGGCCGGAGCCGGACGAGCCGAGGCCAGGGCCAGTGCCGGACGGGCCGAGCGCGCCGCCGGTCGTCACACCGTCACCAGGTCCTTGAGCTGCTCGTAGCGGGCGTCGCCGATGCCGTCCACCTGGCGCAGGTCGCCGACCGAGCGGAAGCCACCCTGCTGGTCGCGGTGGGTGAGGATGCGCTGGGCGAGCACCGGCCCGACGCCCGGCAGCGCGTCGAGCTGCGCGAGCGTCGCGGTGTTCAGGTTGAGCCGGCCGCCCGCGCCGGGCACCCCCGGCGCACCGCCGGAAACTGCCCCGGGCGGGGGTGCCGCGCCCGGCGGTGCCGCGACGCCGACCAGGATCAGTTCCCCGTCGGTGACCTTGCGGGCGGGGTTGAGCAGGGCCACGTCCACCCCCGGCAGCGCCCCGCCGGCCGCCTCCACGGCGTCGGCGACCCGCGCGCCGGCCGGCACCCGGACCAGCCCGGGACGGCGTACCTTGCCGGCGACCGCGACCACCAGCTCGCCGGCCGACGTGGCGGCCGGTTCCGCGAGGCCGGTCACCGTCGCATCGGATGCCTCGGCGGTGGCGACCGGGCGGACCGGCTCGGTCTGCGGCCGGGACCGCCAGGCCCAGAAGCCGGCCCCGAGCACCACCAGCACGGCGACGACGGCCAGCGCCCGCACTCCCCGCCGGCCGGGGTCGAACGCCCCGGGCCCCGGCAACCGGGACGCCACGCCGGCATCGACGGCCCGGGTCGGCGGGTCGGGTTCCGGCGGCCCCGTCGCGCCGGCCGGCGACGCCGGTGCGCGGGACGGAAACGCCGGTGTGCGGGGCGGCAGCGCCACGACCGGCTCCGGCACCCCGACCGAGCCCGGACCGTCGACGGACAGTCCGGCGAGCCTCCGATGATCGCCGGACAGCCCGGCCGGCCCGTTACGGTCGCCGAACGGCCCGGCCGGCCCCTGACGGTCGTCGAACTGCCCGGCGGGTTCGCCGGTCCGTTCCAGGGGATCGGCGGACTCGCCGAGGTGCGCCGGTGCGGCGCTCGACGGCCAGCCCGCCACGAGCTGGCGCAGTCGTTCCCGGACCACCGTCTCCTCGTCTTCTGACACGACGCGAAGCTAGGTCCGCGAGCCCGGGGCGCGCGGCCGGCCGGGGCACGGCTGTGGATGACGGCACCGCCTGTGGACAACCGCCTGATCATGCGGGTGATGTGCTAGGGCGGCGAAGAACGGCAGCTCAGCGGTTGCTGGCGTCGAGGGCAGCCTGCTCCACCCGCTGGCGGTGGTCCCGCCACCACGGCTCGTCAGCAGGTGGCAGGTTGTCGTTACTCGGCAGCAGCCCGGCCGCGCCGTCGACCAGCTCGCGCACGATGTCCGCGTGGCCGGCGTGCCGTTGTGTCTCCGCGACGACGTGGACCAGGACGCGGTGCAGTGTGACCGCGGCATCGCCCCACCACGGCACCCGGCCGATGTCGTCGAGCGCGAGGGCTTCGATGGTGGTGTCGGCGTGGGAGCTGGCGCGACGGTACAACGCGACGATCTCTTCGCGACTCTCGTCCGCGGTCGCCCACATGTCGGCATTGGTCTCGGCGCCGTCGCCGACGTACGGCAGCTCCTGCTCGAACGGCCGGCCGAACACGACGCCGAAGTAGAGGATCTCCATGGCCGCCGCGTGCTTCACCAGGCCGAGCAGGTTGGTCGCGGTCGGGGTCAGCGGGCGCCGGGCGTCGTACTCGCTGAGCCCGTCGAGCTTCCACAGCAGCGCGTCACGGCCGCCCTTCAGGTAACTGTGCAGGTCGTCCTTCATCGGGTCACGATGGCATCCGGACGGGTGCCGGCGCTGCCCCGCATGATCGACAGAGATCACGAACGAGAGGACGCACCTTGGCCGGCGGCCGGCGGCCGGCGGTGCACGACCACGCAGGCCAGGCCGGGCCCGGCGTGCGCGGCGACCACCGCGCCGGCCTCCGAGACGTACGAGTCGTGCAGCCGGTCGCCCAGCCGGGCCGTCAGCGCCTCCAGCAGCGCCTCCGCCCGCTGCGGCGCGGCGAGGTGGTGCACCGCCAGGTCGACGTCGGCGTCGCCGGCGGCCTCGACGGCCAGGTCGGCCAGCCGCGCCACGCCCCGGCTGGCCGTACGCACCTTGTCCCTGAGGACGATCGCGCCGTCCGGCATGTGCATGATCGGCTTGACCGACAGGGCGGTGCCGAGCAGCGCCTCGGCGGCGCCGATCCGGCCGCCCCGGCGGAGGAACTCCAGCGTGTCGACGTAGAACCAGATGCTGGTACGGGCGATGGCGTCGACGGCGGCGTCGCGTACCGCCGACAGGTCCTCGCCCCGCTCGGCGGCCGTGGCGGCGGCGACGGCGGGGAAGCCGAGGCCCATGCCGGTCGAGCGGCTGTCGACCACGGCGACCCGGTCGTCGAACCCGGCGGCGGCCAGCCGGGCGGCCTCCACCGTGCCGGAGAGTTCGGCCGACAGGTGCACCGAGACGATCCCGTCGGCGCCCGCGTCGAACAGCTCCCGGTACGTCTGGGCGAACTGCTCCGGCGCGGGGCGCGAGGTGCTCACCGAGACGCGCCGGCCGCCGAGCACCCGGGTGGCGTCGGCAGGGGTGGTCTCCACCCCCTCCAGCCCTTCGGCGCCGTTGAGCACGACGGCCAGCGGCACCACCGTCAGCCGGTGCACGCGCAGCAGCTCGGGCGGGAGATAGGCGGTGGAGTCGGTGACGACCGCGACGGGCATGCCCGGCACGCTAGCCGATGTCGTCGGGGAACGCCCGGGTCAGACGGCCTCGGTGGCCGGGACGGTGATCAGGCCGACGTTGTGGGCGCGCAGGTGCCAGCCCCGGGCGGCGTCGTGGCGCAGCTCGGTCCAGTGGCAGTTCTGCAGCGAGCCGATGGTGCGCAGGACGGCGTGCTCCCAGCCGAGCAGGTGGCCGCAGCCCTGCCGGGCCGCGCCGCCGTGGGTGGCGACCACCACGGTGCCGCCGGGCACGGCGTCGGCGGCGTCGGACAGGGCCGCGCCCATCCGCTTGCCGAGGTCGTCCAGGGTCTCGATGCCGGCGCCCGGGTCCGGGTCGCCGGCCCGCCAGCGGGCGAACTCGGCGGGATGGCGCTCGGCGGCCTCGGTGAGGGCCAGCCCCTGCCAGGAACCGAAGTGCCGCTCCCGCAGCCGTGGGTCGGTGCGCACCGGCAGCCCGGTCAGCGCGGCCAGCGCGCCGGCGGTGTCCGCCGCGCGGCTCAGGTCGCTGGCCACGATGGCGTCGGGCCGCAGCCCGGCCAGCAGGGGCGCCGCGGTGCGGGCCTGCTCGCGGCCGAGGTCGTTGAGCGGTACGTCGGTCTGCCCCTGGACCCGGCTGGCGGCGTTCCAGTCGGTGTTGCCGTGCCGCCAGATGATCAGGCGGGTCATTCCGCGGTGGTGGAGCCGGTGCCGGACTCGGCGTCGACGAGGTCGCGGTCGACGAACGGGATCGTCGGGCAGTCCTTCCAGAGCCGGTCGAGGGCGTAGAACTCGCGCTCCTCGGTGTGCTGGACGTGCACCACGATGTCGACGTAGTCGAGCAGCACCCACCGGCCGCCCCGCTCGCCCTCGCGCCGGATCGGCTTGGCCTTCTCCGGCAGCTCCAGCAGCCGCTCCTCGATGGCATCGACGATGGCGAGCACCTGACGCTCGTTGGGAGCCGCGGCGAGCAGGAACGCGTCGGTGATGGCGAGCTGGTCGCCCACGTCGATGATGACGATGTCCTGCGCCTTCTTGTCGGCCGCGGCCTGGGCGGCGGCGATGGCCAACTCGTGGGCGCGTTCGGAAATTGTCACCGTTCTCCTTCGATCAACCGTGCGATCCTCCAAGCGTCTCACACCCGGTGGAATCCCGACTCGTCAGTTCTGGCGCGTTACCCGCCCGAACCGCCCCATACCGGGCCGAATCACGTCTGATAGAGGCGTCGCTTGGCGATGTACTGCACCACACCGTCCGGCACCAGATACCAGACCGGCTCCCCTCGGGCGACCCGGGCCCGGCAGTCCGTGGACGAGATGGCCATGGCCGGGACCTGCACCAGGCTCACCGTGTCGGCCGGCAGGTGCGCGGCGGTCAATTCGAAGCCAGGCCGGGTCACCCCGATGAAGTGGGCCAGTTCGAAGATCTCGTCCAGGTCCTTCCAGGAGAGGATCCGCTCCAGCGCGTCCGCCCCGGTGATGAAGAACAGCTGCACCTTCGGGCCGTACTCGGCGTGCAGGTCACGCAGGGTGTCGACGGTGTAGGTGGGCCCGCCCCGGTCGATGTCCACCCGGCTGACCTGGAAGCGGGGGTTGGAGGCGGTGGCGATGACCGTCATCAGGTAGCGGTCCTCCGCCGGGCTGACCGGCTCGTCCGCCTTCTGCCACGGCTGGCCGGTGGGGACGAAGACCACCTCGTCCAGCCCGAACCGGTCCGCCACCTCGCTGGCCGCGACGAGGTGCCCGTGGTGGATCGGGTCGAAGGTGCCGCCCATGATCCCGACCCGCCGGATGTCTTCCTCCACCCCGCGATCCTAGGCCGGGCGGAACCGGCGGCCCCGAGGGGTCGCCGGACCGTCCCGTCCGGCGACCCGGCCCCTGCGCGCTCACGGTGGCCGCCGGCGACCACCCTCTTCGGCCGTCAGGCCGCCGCCGCGGCGACCGCCGTCCGGGCGACCAGGGCGCGGCGCAGGTCGTCGTCGGCGTCGGTCACCACGCGGCGCAGGCCTGGGGTGACGTCGTCGCGGGCGAGCAGCGCCGCGGCCGCCTCCCGGGTGGGCTGCGCGACGGCGTGCCGGGGGAAGGCCAGTCTCGCGACATGGTCGGCCACCCAGGGCGTACGCGCCCGCGCGGCGGCCGGCATGTCGGCGAAGTAGCGCGCCACGTAGCCGGCGGTCAGCTCGGCCTGCTCCGGCTGCCAGAACCCCTCCGCGGTCGCCTCGACGAGTCGGTTCGACAGCTCGGTGTTCGACACGACGATCTCCCATGCGGCCCGCTTGGCGGCCGGGTCGGGCAGCGCCGCGCGGCAGCGGGCGGCCCGCTCGGCACCGGCGGCGCTCGGGTCGGCCGCGGCCTCGGCGGCGACCTGCGCCGCGCCGGCCGCGCCGAGCACCACCAGCCGCAGCAGCAGCGCCCAGCGCAGCTCGGCGTCGACCGCCAGCCCCGGCGGGACGTCCCGGCCGGCGAGCCAGCCGGCCAGCCGGTCCGCGTCGGTGCTGGCGGCGATCCAGCCCCGGGCCGCCGCGAGCTGGAGCGAGCCGCCTGCCGGGGCGCCGTCGAGCAGTTTCCGGCAGGCGGCGGCGACCTGCGCCAGGGCGGCCTCGCGGGCGGGCGGGTCGAGGTAGCGGTCGACCAGCGAGCGGCTGAGCGTGAGCACGTCCTCGGCGATGATCACCTCGGTCTCGGCGGGGAGGGCGGCGGCGATCAGGGCCACCAGGCCGGCGACCGGGCGCTCCCCGTCGGTGGCGGCATCCAGCGCCTCGCCCCAGAGCAGTGCCCGGGCCAGCGGGTCGGCCAGGCCGGGCAGCACCAGCGGCACGGCGTCCGCCGACGCGGGATCGAGCCGGATCTTGGCGAACGTCAGGTCGCCGTCGTTGGGCAGCAGCAGCCGGGCCGCCGGCTCGCCGACCAGCCCGGTCAGCACCGTACGGCCGCCGTCGGCGTCCGGGTCGAGGTCGACCTCCGCCCGGACGACCGTCCCGTCGGCGGCGTACCGGCCGACGCCGATGCGGTGCGGGCGCAGCACCGGGTGCGAGTCGGGGGCGCTCTGCCGGATCGCCACCTGGGTGTAGCGGCCGTCCGCGTCGACGCTGACCTCGGCGCGCAGCGTGTCGACCTGCGCCGTACGCAGCCAGCGCTCCGCCCAGCCGGACAGGTCCCGCCCGGCGGCTGCGGCAAGGCTGCCGAGCAGGTCGGTCAGGGTGGCGTTGCCGAAACGGTGCTTCGCGAAGTGGGCGTTGAGGCCGGCGAGGAAGGCGTCGTCGCCGAGCCAGGCGACCAGTTGCCGCAGCACGCTGGCGCCCTTGGCGTACGAGATGCCGTCGAAGTTGAGCAGGCCCTCGGCGGCGTCGGCGACCTCCTCGGGCGCCACCGGGTGGGTCGAGGGGCGCTGGTCGGCCGCGTAGCCCCAGGCCTTGCGCCGCAGGGCGAAGGTCGTCCAGGCCTGGTCGAAACGGGTCGCCTCGGCGGTCACCCGGGTGCCGAGGTACTCCGCGAAGGACTCGTTGAGCCACAGGTCGTCCCACCAGCGCATGGTGACCAGGTCACCGAACCACATGTGCGCCATCTCGTGGGCGATGGTGGT
This sequence comes from Micromonospora sp. NBC_01740, assembly GCF_035920365.1. Lineage (NCBI taxonomy): Bacteria > Bacillati > Actinomycetota > Actinomycetes > Micromonosporales > Micromonosporaceae > Micromonospora > Micromonospora sp. NBC_01740. Next base: position 7,278,694 of record NZ_CP109150.1, read on the forward strand.
GGCGCGCTGCTCCCGCTCGGTGTCGGTGACCGCGGAGCGGAAGACGTAGTCGTCGCGGAAGGTGACGAGGCCCGGGTTCTCCATCGCGCCGGCGTTGAACTCCGGCACGAACGCCTGGTCGTACTTGTCGAACGGGTAGCGCTCGGCGAAGAGCTGGTGGAACCGGTCGAGGCACTGCCCGGTGACCGTGAGGATCTCCTCGGCGTCGGCGTCCAGGTGTGCCGCCAGGGAGCGCCGGCAGTAGACGCCGAGCGGGATGCCGTCGTGCTCGCCGCGCCGGACGTGCCAGGGGCCGGCGATCAGCGAGACGAAGTACGTGGCCAGCGGCGCCGTCGGGGCGAACTCCCAGCGCCCGGGGCGCGGCGTGGCGGCGAGCTGGCCGTTGGCCGCGACGGTCCACTCCGGCGGGGCGGTGACCGACATGGTGACCGGAGCCTTCAGGTCGGGCTGGTCGAAGGCGGCGAAGATGCGCTGCGCGTTGTCCAGGAAGGACAGTGCGTAGACATAGGTCTCGCCGTCGGCGGGGTCGACGAAGCGGTGCATCCCCTCCCCGGTGTTCGAGTACGCCATCTCGGCGGCGACGGTGAGCGTGTTGGCCTCGGCCAGCCCGGTCAGCGGCAGCCGGTTTTCGTCCAGCGTGGCCGGGTCGACGTCGCGGTCGTTGAGTCGTACCGCCAGCAGTTTCGCGGGTTGGACCTCGACGAAGGTCTCCGCGCCGGGGGTCGCCCGGAAGCGGATGGTGACGTCGGAGCGGAATCGCTCGCCGTCGCCGGTCAGGTCGAGGTCCACCTGATAGGACTCGACGGTGATCGCCGCGCCACGCGCGGTCGCCTCTACACGGGTCAGGCTCGGCATCCGCTTATCCTGCCCGATGGGGAACCGTGCGTGTTTCCCTCATGACCCCTGGCACTGGAGGACTGAACGATGGCTTCGCACCCCAAGGGTGACTTCGACCTCTCCCGGGCGGTCTGGCAGCGGGCCGAGGGCGACACCTCCGAGAGCGCCGTCGAGGTCGCCTTCGTCGACGACCTGATCGGCATGCGCAACTCCGCCGAGCCGGAGGGCCCGGTCCTGGTCTTCACCCAGGCCGAGTGGGACGCCTTCGTCGCCGGCGCCCAGGACGGCGAGTTCGACCTGGACTGAGTCGGGCTGACCGCTTGCCTGCCCGAGCGTGCGGGCCGGGCTGACCGCGCCCGGCCCGCACGCCCGGCCGTCAGGTGGCGGTGCAGGTCAGCGGCGGTACGGGGTTGGTGCCGCTCCACGAGCCGAGGAAGCCGATGACCGTGTCGGCACCCGGGCCGAGGCTGCCGTTGTAGCCCACGTTGCGCGCGGCGACGGCGGATCCGCTGGTGGTGACCGTCGCGTTCCAGGCCTGGTTGACGGCCTGGCCGGAGGCGAGGGCCCACGTCACGGTCCAGCCGCTGATCGCCGCGCTCCCGGCGGTGATCCGGATCTCCCCCTGGAAGCCGCCCGGCCACTGGCCCACGATCCGGTAGGCGGCGGTGCAGGACTTGCTGCCGCTGGTCGGGGTGGGCTGAGCCGTCGGGCTGACCGTGGGCGTCACCGTCGCGGTGGGGCTCGGCCCACCGCCGAAGATCGTGGCCTCCCTGGCGGTCGCCCTGATGCCGTTGGCGCCGTTGAAGATCCGCTCGCCCCAGGTGGTGAGCCGCGTGGGGTCGAAGCTGGTGGCCATGTCCAGGATCGGGTCGGTGTTGCCGCTCCAGGACCAGCCGAGGTAGCCCAGGCCACGGGCCTGCGACTCGGCCAGGATCGTCTCGTGGTCGACCTCGTTGGCGTTGAACCGCCAGCCGAACTCGCCGATGACCAGCGGCCAGCCGTTGTCCTCGAACCGGTCCAGGTAGTCGGTGATGGCCGCGGCCGTGTTGAACACCGCGTACATGTGGATGGAGAGCACGGTGTTGTGCCGGCTGTCGGCGTCCAGGATCGCCTGCGCGTTGTCCCGCATGACGTACTGCCAGTCCTGGCCCCAGTTCGGCCCGTCGACCATGAGCAGGTGCTCGAAGCCGTTGGCCCGCATCTTCGTGATCGCGGCGGTGGTCGCGGCGGTCCACTGACCGGCGTTGACGTTGCCGATCGGCTCGTTGCCGATGTTGATGACGACGTGGTTCTCCTGGCCGACGAGCGCGTTCTTTTGGCTGATCCAGTAGTCGACCGCCTCGTCGAGCGACGCGGCGGTGCCCTCCTCGCCGTAGCCGGTGGTGTCGTGGACCTCCAGTACGCAGATCAGCCGGTTCTGCTTGCACAGTGAGATCACGTCGGCGACGTCGGTGGACGGACCCCAGCGCTTGCCGCTGCCCAGCACCACCCGGACGGTGTTGGCGCCGAGCGCCTTGACGTCGGCGAACGAGTCGGTCTCGCCCGTGTACCAGACGTGAGGGTGGTTGACGCCTCGCATGACGAACGGCTGGCCGTTCGCCTCGACGATGTTGCGTCCCTCGACGTGCAGTCCCACCGCCGCGTCCGCCGGCTTGACGAACATCAGGACGGACGCGGCGACGGCGAGCAACGCGGCGCCGACGGAGAGAAGTCTTCTCTTCATGGCCTACCTCAGGGTGAGGCCCCGACGGATCGGGGCACAGGCACGCCTGCCCAGGCGCACGCGGATGGCGGTGCGCGGCGCGCTCGTGACGAGTGCGACGTACGGGTGCGAGGCCGGCTCGGCTCTGCAACGGTGCCAAGCTACTCGTGGTCACGCAGGCTTCGCAATAGGACATTGTCGATGGGTCGGCTGTTCCCCCGGCCGGCGGCGGTACGGGACCGGGCGCTCCGCGTACCCGGCCCCGCACCGGTGGTCGGTCAGGTGGCGGGGCGGGGCCAGGCGCCGCTGGCGGGCCCGCTCACTGGCTCGGTCGCCGTGCCCGCACCCGCTTGGCCACCGCCGACCAGAGCCGGCCACCGAGCCGGGTCCGTTTGACCCAGCGCAGTCGGGCGACCGCGCCGCCGGCCGGCTGGCGTTGCTGCGGGGGCGCGGTGATCCGGGCGTACGCGGCGCCGGTGGCGGCCCGGGTGGTGCCCGGTTCGAGCTGCTCGGAGGCGAGCGCCAGCCAGGTGAACTGTTGCAGCGTCCGCTGGTCGGGTCGGCCGCCCCGGGCGGCGGTGCGGAGCGCCTTCTCCACGGCGGGCCGCCGGACGAGACCGGTCAGCGGGCCGTGGGCGGTGTCCAGCAGTTCGGCCATGGCCTGGAGGCCGTCGCCCTCCCACACCCGGGTGGCGGTGGACGGGCCGGTGGAGACGCTGACGAACGGGACCTGCGCCCACTCGGGCACCAGGCGGGCGATCAGCCCGGTGTGCATCAGCCGCTCGCGCTTCTGCCCGGGAGTCAACGCGAAGGTGGCGGCGACGAAGCCGGGCGAGAGGAACGGGGTGACCATCCCGATCGCGTAGGCGGAGGTGTACCAGCGGCGGACCCGCTCCACCAGGTAGATGTAGTCGACCAGGCGCAGGTCGTGCAGGCCGAGCCCGCTGCCGTGGTCGAGCAGGCCGCGGATCCTCTCCCGCTCCGCGGTGACGACGGCCGCGTCGGCCACGCCCGTCGGCACGGCGTTCAGCAGCCGGGCCAGGGCGGTCTCCTGCGGGGACGGCTCGCCGTCGTCGCCCGTCGGGGGATACCAGTATTCGGTGGCGAGCTCCCCGGCGGCACCGGTGAAGGTCGCCGGGCCGGCCTGGTCGACCAGACGCCCGGGGCCGGCGGGGCGCACCAGGTAGCTGGAGGGGAACTGGTGGTCGGTCAGCTGTTGCAGTCGCCGGGCCCGCTCGTACAGGCCGGTCCCGAGCACGTTGGCCCGCGCCCCGGCGAGCCGGAGCGTGTGCTCGGGGTGCAGTCCCCGCTTGTCGCGCAGGATCCGCACCAGTTCGCGGGCGACCTCGCCCTCGGCGCGGGTGTCCTCGTTGGTCAGGAACCTGGGGGTCCGGCCGGCCGCGATCAGCGACGCGGCGATGAGCCGGGAGTCCTTCCCGCCGGACAGCCCGAGGGTGATGTCCTCGTCGTAGAGGCCGTGGATGCTGGCCGCGGTGGTCGTGATGGCGTCGGCGGCGCGGTCCAGCAGCTCGGTCACCGGTCGCCCCTGCGCCGCCAGCCCGTCCCGCACCACGTCGTCGGTCGCGTACTTCGTGGTGGTGGTGAGCTGCCACCCGCCGCCGTCGCGCCGGCGGCCGGTCACCCGCTCGCCGGGGCGGAGCAGTCGGGCGCCCCGCACCGGGGAGCTGTCGCCGCCGAAGTGCCCACAGAGGGTGTACGACGCCCAGCCGTCCAGGTCGGGCCGCAGGTCGCCGTGCAGGAACGCGGCCAGCAGGCTGGGCCGGGTGCAGAAGGCCGTCAGGCCGGCCGACCGGCCCGTGAAGACCCGGCACATGCCGATCCAGTCCTGTTGCAGGGCGAAGTTCCCGGCCGCGTCGAGGGCCAGCAGGCCGAACGGTGGCACCACCTCGCGGTGCACCTCCTCGCCCACCAGCAGGCGCCCGGCCAGCGCCGCCGGGCCGCCCGTCACGTCGACCCCCACGGGCAGCCCGAGCGACACGGCGGTGACCGGCCCGACGGTGTCGACGGTCGGCCACCGGTAGGCGCCCCGGTCGCTGCGGTGCAGGACGGTCACGCCCCAGTCGTCGGCGCCGAATTCGTGCCGTACGAAACTGTCGGGCACCACGTCGGCGACGGCCGTTTCAAAGCGATGTCTCGCGGCGCGCCGGGCGCTCTCCGACAGATTGTCGTCGGCGAACCAGGCCAACATCACGTGCATGTGCGATTCCCCCGAACTCGCAGGAGCGGTCGTTTCCGCCTGATGGGGAGTCAACCTCCGGATCACCTGGCGCGGTTGCCTCAGTGAACAAACGAGGTACTTCCGGCATTGGTGATCGGGGCCGACCTTTCGGCGTCGCCGCCGCTGCGAATTCGACCACTAAATAACCACAAAACGGGCTACTGGCGAAGAGGTTGCTCCGGCGCGGATCTTGAGATCAATTCCTCAGCAGAGCTGTCGCCGCTTCGAAATGAGCCGCTGGCGGGATTCCCGGCACGGCATTTCTTCGATGACGGCAAATACGATGTCCCCGCTCCCGGATTCACGTCCGCGACGGGTATCCGACAGCCGCGCACGGGTCGATCTTTCCCATCGCCCGCGCGCGCGACTGCCGCATCGGTGATCTCGAATGGCGGGCTAGTCGCCGTCGCCCCAGCCGAGCCCGCCCGGACCCGGAGCGTGATGGAAGCCGGGATGGCCGGCGACGTCGGCGCAGCGCTCGCCGTCCGGGCCGGACGCGCCGCAGAACAACCGCTCGGCCTGCTGCCACGCCTCGGCCGGCGACAGCGCCGACGCGCCCAGGGCCACCTCGGACCGCAGCAGACTCAGCGCCTCCGCGTACCCGACGGCCAACTCCCGGGCCGACGCCAGGTCGGCGGCGGTGAAGCCGAGGTGCACCGTGAAGAACCGGCCCGGCCGGGCAGAACGGCGGGGCGGCGCGATCAACGAGGCGCGGGCAACCTCCCCGGCCGCGCCGAGCGCCTCCCGCGCCTGCCGTTGCCGCCAGTACGCCGGCCTGTTGTCACGCATGTGTCCTCCCCGTGGCGATCGTGGGCGGCCTCGTCCTGCGGTGGACCGCCCGCGTTCCGTCCCGGCCACCGCCGCGGTCGTGCCGGCGGCGGACCGGCGCGGACCGCTCTCCCGAGACAACCAGCTCGCCGCGTCCCTGGGAGGGGCCAGCAGACGCGTCGTCCGCTGGCCCCTCCCCCGGGCACCACCCGCCGCCCGCCCCGCGCCCGCGGCCGACCCGGCGGCGGGGTTCAGGCACGCCGGCCCGGGTAGACGCAGAGGTACGGACAGGACCCGGCCGGCAACGGCCGCCACCTTCGGTCAGGAGGCCCGATGGCGACCATCCCGACGGAGCGCAGCCCGGACAGCTCGGTGGCGTTCCTGCGCGACGGCTACCGCTTCGTCGGCCGACGCTGCGACCGCCACGGCACCGACATCTTCCAGGCCCGGCTGCTGCTGGAGCCCACCATCTGCCTGCGCGGCCGGGCGGCGGCGGAGCTCTTCTACGACACCGAGCGCTTCGTCCGGGCGGGCGCCATGCCGAAGCGGGCGCAGCGCACCCTCACCGGCCGCGGCGGTGTGCAGGGCCTGGACGGGGCGGACCACGCCGACCGCAAGGCCATGTTCATGTCGATCATGACGCCGGCCGCGGTCCGGCAGCTCGCGCAGCTCTTCGACGACGAGTGGCGGGCCCGCGTCCCGTCCTGGGAGTCGGGCAAGCCGGTGGTGCTCTACGACGAGGTCGGCCGGATGCTGACCCGCGCGGTCTGCGCCTGGGCCGGCGTGCCGCTCGCGAACTCCGAGGTGGACCGGCGTACCGCCGAGCTGCACGCGATGATCGAAGGGCCGGCGGCGCTCGGCCCCCAGCACTGGCGTGGCCTGTGGGGCCGCCGCCGGGGCGAACGCTGGATCGGCCGGATCGTCGACCGGCAGCGCGCCGGCACGCTCCCCGCCCCCGACGGCAGCGCGCTGCGGGTGGTCGCCGAGCACCGCGACGCCCACGGGCGGCTGCTCCCCCGCCGGATCGCGGCCGTCGAGCTGCTCAACGTGCTGCGGCCCACGGTCGCCGTCGACCGCTTCATCGTCTTCGCCGCGCTGGCCCTGCACGACCACCCGGCCTGGCGGGAACGCGTCCGGGAGAGCGACGAGGCCGCCGAGAGCTTCGTGCAGGAGGTACGCCGCTACTACCCCTTCTTCCCCGTGGCCGCCGCCCGGGTCCGGCGCTCGTTCGACTGGCAGGGCTACCACTTCCCGCGCGGCCGGCGGGTGCTGCTCGACCTGTACGGCACCAACCACCACCCGGCGCTCTGGCCGGAGCCGGAGCGGTTCCGGCCGGAGCGCTTCACCGGTTGGCGGGGCGACCCGTTCGCCCTCGTGCCGCAGGGCGGCGGCGAGCACCTGACCGGTCACCGCTGCGCCGGGGAGTGGATCACGATCGAGCTGATGAAGCGGGCGGTGACGAACCTGACCACGACGATGCGGTACGACGTGCCACCGCAGGACCTGGCGTTGAGCCTGCACCGGATGCCGGCGCTGCCGCCGAGTGGGTTCCTGGTCACCAACGTCCGCCGCACGGCCTGAACGCGACACCGCCCCGGGGACCTCGACGGCCCCGGGGGCGGTGCGGTCGCGACGCGCTCAGGCCGGGTGCAGGACGCTGCGCAGGCAGCCGTCCTCCTTCTTCTCGAACATCTCGTAGCCCCGCGCGCCCTGCTCCAGCGACATCGGGTGGGTGGCCAGGTAACCGGGATCGATCTCGCCGGCCGCGATCCGGTCCAGCAGCATCGGGATGTAGCGCTGGGCGTGCATCTGCCCCATCCGCAGCACCAGCGCCTTGTTCATCGCCGCGCCGAGCGGGAACTTGTCCACCAGGCCGGCGTAGACGCCGACGATGCTCACCGTGCCGCCCTTGCGGCAGGCCATGATCGCCTGCCGGACCGACGTGGGGCGGTCGGTCTGCAGCCGGGCCGTCTGCTTCGCCTTGTCGTACGCGTACACCGGCCCGACGTCGTGCGACTCCATGCCGACGGCCTCGATGCACGCGTCCGGCCCCCGGCCGGCGGTCATCTCCCGCAGCGCCTCCAGCACGTCGGTCTCGGCGTAGTTGACCGTCTCCACGCCGAGCCGGTCGGCGGCGGTGGCGAGCCGCTCCGGCAGCCGGTCGATCACGATCACCCGCTCGGCGCCGAGGAGCTGGGCGGAGCGGGCCGCCATCTGGCCGACCCCGCCGGCGCCCCAGACCGCGACCACCTCGCCGCCCTTCAGCGCGCAGAAGTCGGCGGCCATCCAGCCGGTGGGCATGGCGTCGGAGGCGAACACCACCGAGTCGTCGGGCACCCCGTCCGGCACCTGGAACGCCCCGATGTCGCCGAAGGGCACGCGGACGTACTCGGCGTGGCTGCCGGAGTAGCCACCGGCGGCGTGCGAGTAACCGAGGATGCCGGCCGGCGAGTGGCCCCAGAGCTTCTCGGTGAAGACCGGCTGCGGGTTGGAGTTGTCGCAGAGCGAGTACTGCTCGGTGCGGCAGTACCAGCAGCCGCCGCAGGCCACCACCGAGCCGACCACGACGCGGTCGCCGACGCGCAGCCGCCGTACGCCGGGACCGGTCTCCACGACCTCGCCCATGAACTCGTGGCCGAGGACGTCGCCCTCCCGCATCGCCGGCAGGAAGCCGTTGATCAGGTGCAGGTCGGAGCCGCACACGCTGCTGGCGCCGACCTTGACGATGATGTCGCCCTCGGCGCGGATCCGCGGCTCCGGCACGTCGCGCACGGCCAGCTTGCCGACGCCTTCCCAGCAGAGCGCCCTCATGCCCGCCCTCCCGTCCTCAGCCTCTCCCGCACCTTGTCTGTCGCCTTCTCCTGGGCCGGGCCGCGCCCGGACGGGTCCCGCCGGGTGTCGATGACCTGGCCGCACTCGACCAGCGCCTTCACCCGGCGCAGCGCGTCCCGCAGGGCCTGGTCCGGGTCGTCGCCGCCGAGGAGTCCGAACGCCCGGCGCAGCGGCCCGGAGCGCCACCGCAGCTCGGCGCGGACCTCCGTGCCCCGGTCCTGGGGCGCCGGCGTCAGGTGGACCGTGCCCTCCTGCTCCGGCCCGTCGGTGACCCGCCAGCGCAGCCGCCCGGGACCCTCGACGGTGATCTCCGCCCGCCACTCGGTGCCCCCGCCGGCCGGGTCCCGCGCGACGCAGCGCCACCGGTCGTCGTCGAGCCGCTCCAGGGTCGCCCACCCGGCCAGCGCCCGGTCCATCCGCTCCCGGTCGGTCCAGAAGCCGATGACCGCCGCCGCCGGCCGGTCGATCGTCACCCCGCGCCGCACCACGTACCAGCCGTCGCGGCGCTCGGGCTGGTGCCGGCGTCGTCGACGGGCCACCGCCCGGCCGACGCCGACCACGGTCACGGTGGTGGCGCCGAGCAGCGCCCACCTCGTTCCGTTGCTGGTCATCTCGTCTCCTCCACCCGGGTGTTCGGGAATCGACCACCCGCACCAGTTGCGCTACCCGGGACCGCCCCACCGAAACGACGGGCCGGTTTGCCCGGTCGATAACCGGGCACCTGCTGCGGGCACCCACCGCCACCGGGAGGCACCGTGTCCTTCGACGCCAGCGAGTACGGCCGGCACGCCGCGGACGTCTACGACGAGACGTACGCGCACCTGGCACCGGACGCGGCGGTGGAGCGGCTCGCCGCGCTCGCCGACGGCGGCCCGGTGTGCGAGTTCGGCATCGGCACCGGCCGGCTCGCCCTGCCGCTGGCCGCCCGGGGACTGACCGTCGCCGGTGTCGAGGGCTCCCCGGAGATGGCCGCCGGGCTGCGCGCCAAGCCCGGCGGGGACGCGGTCGAGGTGGCCGTCGGCGACTTCGCCGAGACCCGGGTGCCCGGCGAGTTCGCCCTGGTGGTGCTCGCGTTCAACACGATCTTCGCGCTGCCGGACCAGGCCGCCCAGGTGGCCTGCTTCCGCAACGCCGCCGCCCACCTGCGCCCCGGCGGCCGGTTCGTCGTCGAGGCGTGGGTGCCCGACCCGGGCGCCTTCCGCGCCGGCGGTGCGCTGCGGCCGGTGCGGGTGGCGGAGGACGTGGTGCTGCTGGAGGCGGCCCTGCTGCACCCCGCCGAGCAGCGGATGACCACCACGAAGGTCCGGATCGGCAACGACGGGGTGCGCCTGCTGCCCGCCAACCACCGCTACGCCTGGCCGGCGGAGCTTGACCTGATGGCCCAACTGGGCGGGCTGCGCCGCGAGCACCGGTGGGAGGACTGGAGCGGCCGGCCGTTCACCGACCACAGCCGCGAGCACGTCTCCGTCTACCGCCGCCCGGAGCAGGCGTGAGCGCCCCGGCCCGCCCGGCCGGTGCCGCTCCCGGCGGCGACGGCCGCGGCACCGGCGCGCCGACGGCCGGGAGCGCCGGCGAGCGTCGGCTTCCCCTGGCGTACGTGCTGCCGCTGCGCTGGACCGACGACGCCGGGCTGGCCGAACTGACCGCCTACCTGCGGCGGCTGAGCGCCCGGGTCGACGTGACCGTGGTCGACGGGTCGCCGCCGGAGGTGTTCGCCCGGCACGCGGAGGCCTGGCGCGGCCTGGTCCGGCACCTGCGGCCGGATCCCGCCCTGCGCGGCGTCAACGGCAAGGTGACCGGGGTGCTCACCGGCGTCGGCGCGGCCCGGCACGAGCACGTGGTGATCGCCGACGACGACGTCCGGTACGACGAGGCGGGGCTGCTCGCCGTGCACCGGCTGCTCGACCGGGTGGACCTGGTCCGGCCGCAGAACTACTTCGACCCGCTGCCCTGGCACGCGTGGTGGGACACGGGGCGCACCCTGCTCAACCGGGCGCTCGGCGCCGACTACCCCGGCACCCTGGCGGTACGCCGGAGCACCTTCCTCACCATGGGCGGGTACGACCCGGACGTGCTCTTCGAGAACCTGGAGCTGATCCGCACCGTGCGCGCGTACGGGGGGACCGAGGCGGCACCCGCCTGGCTGCACGTACGCCGGCTGCCGCCGGACACCGCCCACTTCCTGGGCCAACGGGTCCGCCAGGCGTACGACGACCTGGCCCAGCCGGCCCGCCTGGTCACCTCGCTCGCGGTCCTGCCGGCGCTGGCCGTGGCGGTCGCGACCCGGCGGCCGAGGCTGCTGCTCGGGGCGGCCGTGACCACGGTGGCGCTCGCCGAGGCGGGCCGGCGCCGGGGCGGGGGCGCCGCGGTCTTCCCGCCGGCCACCGCCCTGGCGGCCCCGCTCTGGTTGCTGGAGCGCGGCGTGTGCGGCTGGCTCGCCGTCGGCCGGCGCCTGCTCCTCGGCGGGGTCCGCTACGCGGGCGGCCGGGTGCGTCGCGCCGCCCACTTCGAACGCACCCTCCGCCGCCACCTGCGCTGACTTCCCGCACCCTCACCCGCCCGGGACGCAGACGACAGCTCGCGGCCACTGCCCGGACGGTGCTCCGGGAGTGGCCGCGAGCTGCGGCGTACGGTGATCGGGCTGGTCAGTACCGCACCTGTTCGCGGGAGTGCTGCGCCTGGTCCTTCACGTCGTGCGCGGCCGAACGGGTGTCGTCCTTGACGGCGTGCACCGCGTCCTGGGCGGTGGAGCGCACCGACTGGGTGGCGTGCTGCGCCGGCTCGCGCAGCTCCTCCTTCAGCTCGTTGGCGACCTCGCCCAGCTTCTCCTTCACCACCCCGGCGTGCTCGCCGGCCTTCTCCTTGACCTGCGACGCCACCTGCTGCTCGCGGCGGGTCGACGGGATCAGCGAGGAGGCGAGCCAGCCGACGCCGAAGGCGATCAGGCCGGCGGCCAGCGGGTTGCCCTCGGACTTCTGCCGGATCACGTGCGGCGCCCGCTGCGCGGCGTCGCTGACCGTCGAGGCCGCCGAGTGTGCCTTGTCGCTGACCGTCGAGGCGGCCGAGTGGGCCTTGTCACTCACGGTCGATGCTGCCGAGGAGGCATGGTCGCCCACCGCGTGGGCGCCGTGCTTGGTGCTGTGACCCAGGTCGGAAGCGCTTCCCATCACCTTGTCCCTCACATTCTGCAGTGCGTTGCGGGCCCGCTGCTTGCGGTCGTCGACGATGCGGGCGGGGCTGACCTTGTACGCCAGCGCGTCCACGTCGGAACTCAGGTTGTTCCGGGTGGCTTCGATCTCCCGGCGGATCTGGTCCGGGTCGGTGCTCATCGGGCGACCTCCTGCGGGTGGGGCTTGAGCGCGTCGGGGATCCGCTGCACGCTGTCGTTGGTCTGCTTGAGGCCGCGGATGTGCTCGGCGCTCTTCTTGGCCTTGGTGTAGAGGACCGCGGCGATCGCGCCCCAGATGACGGCCACGATCAGGGCCGCCCAGCCGGCGTCCATCACGTTGGACAGCCCGGCCCAGAGGGCCAGCGACAGGAAGAGGGCCACCATGTAGCCGCCGAAGCCGGCGCCGCCGAAGAAGCCGGCGGTCTTGCCCGCCTTCTTGCCCTCCTGGCGGATCTCGGCCTTGGCCAGCTCGACCTCCTGCCGCATCAGGGTCGACAGGTCGCTGGTGACCTGGCGCATCAGCTCACCGATCGAGCTGCCCCTGACCTCGTCCGCGTCGTGGGGGTGGTAGCCGGAGTCCAGCCCCGCCCCCTGCGTCGGCATGCTCATGCCGCCGCCTCCCTTCGGGTGATTCCTGGGCTCACGGACGGGTGGTCCCGGTCGACGGCACGCCCGGCAGCGGGTCGGTCTGGCTCACCGGCGGCAGCGGCTGGCCCACGCCACCGGCGGGGTCGGCGTAGCTGGTGGTGGTCTGCGGGTCGGCGTACGCGCCCGGGGTCGGGTCGAGGTAGCCGCCCGGCGGTACGGCGTCCGGCACCGCACGCGGGGCCGGCGGGGTCGGGATGACCGCGGTCCGCTCCGGGTCGTAGCCGGCGCCCGAGCCGTACGCGGGGTAGCCGTTGCCACCCTGGCCGTCGCCGGCGGCCGAGATGTTCTTGGTCAGCCGGCCGGCGAGCACACCCAGCACGGCGGCGCCGACCAGGAAGGTGCCCGGGTTGCGACGCGCGTAGTCGCGCACCTCGGCGATGAGGTCGCCGGGCTCGCGCTGCTCCAGCCAGCCGGCCACGCCGTGCACCCGGTCGGCGGCCTGGCGGGCGATCTCGCTCACCGGGCCGGCCTGGCCGCCCTGCTCGGCCATCGAGCGCATCTCGTCGGCCAGCGAACGGAGCCCGCCGGCGGCACGCCGCTGCTGGTCGCCGGCCTGGCTGGCGAGCTGGCTGCGGGCCTCGCCGTAGAGGTTGCGCGCCTGGAGCTTCGCCTCGCCGACGACCTCCCGGCCCTGCTCCTTGGCCGTCCCGGCGACGGCGCCACCGGCGTGCTTGGCCTCCGAGCCGACCTGACGGGCCTGCTCGCGGACGCCGCTGCCGTTGCTCGACTCCTGCCCGTACGTGGAAGTCGTGGGTGACAGATCGTAGGTCATGATTTCCCTTCCGCTCGGAAAGTCTCCGCGGGTGTGTGCTGGGGGGATGCGTCGGCCGTTACTGCCGTCGCACCTCTTGACCTACCCTGCGTTGCCGGTTCCATACCTCCTTCGTGACTTTCCCTGCGGGCCGCCGCCGGACCGCTACAAAATGGAGGATCGGCGGATCGCGTGTCGTCCTTGTCACGCACAGTGTCCGACGCTCCCCCGCCGCCGGCGCCGCGGGCAGGGCGTTCCGCAGGTCCACGGAGGTGAATCGATGGCACGACATGCACGCGGCGGCCCGGCGGGCCCGAAGCCGAAGGTGCAGCTCGCCGCCGTGGCCGCGGCCGGGGTCTTCACCCTGATCGGAGTGCTCGGGTTCATCCCCGGCATCACCATCAACTACGCCGACATGACGTTCGCCGGCCACCACTCCGAGGCCCGGCTGCTCGGCCTGTTCCAGGTGTCGATCCTGCACAACGCGCTGCACCTGGGCTTCGGACTGGCCGGTCTGCTGCTGGCCCGCAGCGTCGCCGGGGCCCGGGTCTTCCTCGCCGGCGGCGGCGCCCTCTACCTCGGCCTGTGGCTGTACGGCTTCGCGATCGACCGGGAGAGCGCGGCGAACTTCATCCCGGTCAACGACGCCGACAACTGGCTGCACCTGGTCCTCGGCTTCGGCATGCTCGCCTTCGGGCTGCTGCTCTCCAACCAGGTGGGCACGGGCACCCGGGCCGACGACCCCTTCGACCGCCCCTGACCCGCGCCGCGTGGCGGCGTTTGCCCGCCGCGCCCTCCGGGCACGGAGGTCGGAGGCCGTCGACGAGGAGGGGCGTCATGCCGAGGTGGTTGCGTGACAACGCGCTGACCGTGGCGATGTTCGGCGCTTTTCTCGTCTTCCTGGTGTTGCAGAGCGTGTTCGGTTGGCAGACGTACAACCAGGAGCTGGCCGAGTTCGGGGCCGCGCCGACCAGCTGGCCGGCGTACCTGGGCACCGGGCACTTCATGGAGTCGGTCTTCGAGAACTGGGAGTCGGAGTTCCTCCAGATGGGCGGCTACGTCCTGCTCACCGCCTACCTGGTGCAGCGCGGGTCGGCGGAGTCGAAGCCGGTGGGGCAGACCGACCGGCCCGAGGACGACGAGCGGCGGGCCACCCCGGACTCCCCCTGGCCCGTACGCGCCGGCGGGCTGCCCTTGGTGGTCTACCGCAACAGCCTCTCCATCGCGCTGCTGCTGATCTTCGCCGGCTCGTTCGTCGGCCACCTGCTCGGCGGGACCGCCGACTACAACCAGCAGCAGGCGCTGCAGAGCGACGCGCCGCCGATCGGCGTGTGGGAGTTCCTCGGCACGAGCGACTTCTGGTTCCAGTCGATGCAGAACTGGCAGAGCGAGTTCCTCGCCGTCGGCACGCTGATCGTGCTGAGCATCTTCCTGCGTCAGCACGCGTCGCCGGAGTCGAAGCCGGTCACCGCCGTACACGCGCACACCGGCGACTGACCGTCCGGCCCCGTCAGGCCGGCACGCGCAGCCGCTTGGCGAAGCACACGCTGTACGGGTTGCCGACGTACTCGCCGTAGACCGGGATCGGCTCGTACCCGCTGGAGGTGTAGAGCCCGATCGCGGCCGGCAGGTACGTGCCGGTCTCCAGGCGGAGCACCGCGTACCCCTGCTGGAAGGCCAACTCCTCCAGCGCGGTCAGCAACTGCCGGGCGATGCCCCGCCCCCGGTGGGCCGGGCGGACGTACATCCGCTTCACCTCGCCGGTGCCGGCGTCGAGCGCCTGGATCCCGCCGCAGGCGACCGCCCGCCCGTCGGCGACCACCACCAGGTAGCGGATGTCGTCGTGGGTGACGGTCGCCTGGCCGTCCAGCCCGCCGTCGGCCGCCCGCAGCTCGCGCTGCTGGGCGGTGACCAGGGCGTCGATCTCCGCATCGGTGGCGGGGCGCGACTCGATCAGCATCAGGCCACGCTAGGCGGCGGGGATTTCGGGCAGGTTTCCGGCAATCGACCCGCGCACGGAGCGCGACGAGCCATTCGGCGTCGCCCGCCTGGGCGGGCTATTCGGCGTCGCCCGCCTGGGCGGGCTGTTCGGCGTCGCCCGCCGCCGCGATGCGGGACGGGCCGGGCCCCTGGGAGGCACCGGGCCCGTCGGACGGGTCAGCCTCCCGGACCGGCCCGGCGTCGCCGAAGCCGTCCGCCGGGGCGACGTCGTCGGAGACGTCGGCGTCGGTGCCCTCGACGTCGTCCTCCGGGCGCTGCCGGCGGGCCTTGCGGGCCGCCAGCCGCTCCGCGGCGGACGCCCGGGTGGACTTCTCCTCCAGCCGGACGTCGGTGCCCCGGTTGCCGGGGATGAAGTCGGCCCCGGCGTAGAGGGTCGGCTGCCAGTCGAACTCCCGCTCGCCGATCCGGACCAGGTCGCCCGGTTCCGCGCCGGCCTTGCCCAGCTTCTCCTCGACACCCAGGCGGGCCAGCCGGTCGGCCAGGTAGCCGACGGCCTCGTCGTTGTCGAAGTTCGTCTGCCGCACCCACCGCTCGGGACGGACACCGTGCACGACCCAGGCGCCGTCCGGCGCGGCCTCGATGGTGAAGCCGGCGTCGTCGACCGCCCGGGGGCGGATCACGATCCGGGTCGCCTCGGCCGGCGGCGCGGCCTTGCGTCCCTGCTCCACCAGCTCCGCCATGGCGTACATGAGCTCCTTGAGCCCCTCCCGGGTCGCCGCGGAGACCTCGAACACCCGGAAACCGCGCTCCTCCAGGTCGGGGCGGACGATCTCGGCGAGGTCCCGGCCGTCGGGCACGTCGACCTTGTTGAGCGCCACCAGCCGGGGACGGTCGGCCAGGCCGCCGTACTCGGTCAGCTCGGCCTCGATGGTGTCGATGTCGGCGACCGGGTCCCGGCCGGGCTCCAGGGTGGCGGTGTCGATGACGTGCACCAGCACCGCGCAGCGCTCGATGTGCCGCAGGAACTCCAGGCCGAGGCCCTTGCCGGCGGCCGCCCCGGGGATCAGGCCGGGCACGTCGGCGACGGTGAAGGTGTGGTTGTCCAGCCGGACCACGCCCAGGTTGGGCACCAGGGTGGTGAAGGGGTAGTCGGCGATCTTCGGCTTGGCGGCGGAGATCACCGAGATCAGCGACGACTTGCCGGCCGACGGGAAGCCCACCAGCCCGACGTCGGCGACGCTCTTGAGCTCCAGCACCGCGTCGAGCTGCTCGCCGGGCTCGCCCAGCTCGGCGAAGCCGGGGGCCTTGCGCCGGGCGTTGGCCAGCGACGCGTTGCCCCGGCCGCCGCGCCCGCCCCGGGCCACCTCGAAGGTCGTGCCGGTGCCGACCATGTCGGCCAGGACCGTGCCGTCGGGGGCCTGCACCACGGTGCCGTTCGGCACCTTGAGCACAAGGTTGCGGCCGTTCGCGCCGTCCCGGTTCGACCCGGCGCCACCCTTGCCGTTCTCGGCCTTCACGTGCGGGCGGAAGTGGAAGTCCAGCAGTGTCGTCACCTGCGGGTCGACCACCAGGGACACGCTGCCGCCGTGCCCGCCGTTGCCGCCGTCGGGGCCGCCGAACGGCTTGAACTTCTCCCGGTGGATCGAGACACAACCGTGCCCACCATCGCCGGCCTGCAGGTGCAGGACGACCCGGTCAACGAACGTCGCCACGGGCGTCAATCCTTCCAGCGAGGGTCACGCCCCGCACGAAAAAAGCGAAGCGGGCCGGGACACGAGGTCCGCGGCCCGCAACGCCTTCGAACTACTGCTGCGGCACGATGCTGACGGTCTTGCGACCGCGCTTGGTGCCGAACTGGACCGAACCGGCGGCCAGCGCGAAGAGCGTGTCGTCTCCGCCGCGGCCGACCAGGTCACCGGGGTGGAACTTGGTGCCACGCTGACGGATGAGGATCTCACCCGCGCTGACGACCTGACCACCGAAGCGCTTCACGCCGAGCCGCTGCGCCGCGGAGTCACGGCCGTTGCGCGAGCTGGACGCACCCTTTTTGTGAGCCATCTGAGGACGACCTACTTCCCGCTGGAGATGCCGGTCACCTTGACCTGGGTCAACGGCTGGCGGTGACCCTGGCGCTTGTGGTAGCCGGTCTTGTTCTTGAACTTGTGGATCCGGATCTTCGGGCCCTTGGTGTGCGCGGCGATCTCGCCGGACACCGCGACCTTGGCAAGCTTCGCCGCGTCGGTCACCAGGTCGTCACCGTCGACGAGGAGCACCGCGGTGAGCTTCACCGCGTCGCCGGGGGCACCGACGAGCTTCTCGACCTCGATCACGTCGCCCTCGGCGACCTTGTACTGCTTGCCGCCGGTCTTGACGATCGCGTACATCGGAGGCGGACTCCCTGTCGTTGAGGCTGCTGGCGGGTGTTCCCGCGGCGGCTCGCCGGGTAGCAGAGGCACGGCGGCGCGGGCACGCGAGAACTCGGTACACCAAAGTGCACCGCCGGCCAGCGTACGCCATCGGAGGGCCCACACCCAAACCGGGCCCCGCCGGTCAGCGGGCGCAGAGCTGGTCGAGGCGCTGCCGGAGCCGGTCGAGCCCGGTCTCGTCGATCGAGTCGACGTCGGTGCCCAGCGTGCCGACCTCCGCCGCCATGTCCGCGAGGAGGGTCTTGAGCTGGGCGTCCTCGGCCCGGGTCGACTCGCGCCGCAGCGTGCTGCGCCAGTCGGTCAGCGCGGTGGAGATGCGGTCCCGGGCGGTCCGGGCCGCCGCGGCGTCGTCCGCCCCGACCGCCGCGACCATCTTGCCGAGCTCCTCGACGTACGTCCGTACGGCCGTCTCGCCGGCCCGCTGTGCCGCGGCACACACCTCGGGCGCGTTGCCGCCGGCCGCCCCGCTGCCGGCCCCCGGCGCCCCGCCGCCGACGGAACCGCCCGGCGTGACGCCACCGCTAGGTGCGCCGCCGGGTGGGCCGGCCCGCTCCGGGCGCTCGGCCGCGCACCCGGTGCCGGAGAGCAGGACGGCGGTGAGCGCGGTGACGGCGAGCATACGGCGCATCGTTCTTCTCCTGACCGCAGGCGGCCGATCGTGGCCGGGGATCGACCATACGACAGGGCCCCTCCCGCCGGACATCACCGGGAAGGGGCCCTGTCACACGTCGGGTCGGTCAGCCGGTCACGGCCGGGTACGCCGCCGCGCGCCGCTGCGGCGGGACCGGCGCCGGCCGGAGCCCCCCTCCGACTCGTCGCCGTCGGCGTCGGAGAGCGCGTCCGGGTCGTCCGGGGCGGCCAGCCGCGCCGACTCGCCCGTCTGGCTGTCGGCGACCTCTCCGGCGGCGGCCGTGTCCGCCTCGTAGCGGGACAGGTCGTAGCCCATGGTGTCGTGGTACTCGGCGTTCGGGGCGGCGTCGGCGTCGGTCTCGGTGACCTCGGCCACGGTGCGCTCGGCCGGCGCGCTCTTGCGCGCCCGCCGCCGGGAGGTGCCGGCGCCCTGCTCCGCCGCCGCCGGGGCGGCCACGGCCGAGGCGACCGCCTTGACCTTCTCCCCCGCACCGCCACCGCCGGAACGCGGCTTCTCCGGCACCGGCTCGGTGTGCATGATCAGGCCCCGGCCCTTGCAGCACTCGCAGGTCTCGCTGAACGCCTCCAGCAGGCCCGCGCCGATCCGCTTGCGGGTCATCTGCACCAGCCCGAGCGAGGTGATCTCGGTGACCTGGTGCTTGGTCCGGTCCCGGCCCAGGCACTCGGTCAGCCGGCGCAGCACCAGCTCACGGTTGGACTCCAGCACCATGTCGATGAAGTCGATCACCACGATGCCGCCGAGGTCGCGCAACCGGAGCTGGCGGACGATCTCCTCGGCCGCCTCCAGGTTGTTCCGGGTGACCGTCTCCTCCAGGTTGCCCCCGGAGCCGGTGTACTTGCCGGTGTTGACGTCGATGACCGTCATCGCCTCGGTCCGGTCGATCACCAGCGAGCCGCCCGAGGGGAGGAAGACCTTGCGGTCCAGCCCCTTGATGATCTGTTCGTCGATCCGGTACTCGGCGAAGACGTCCGTGGTGCCGACGTGCCGGCGCAGCCGGGCGACCAGGTCCGGCGAGACGTGCGACAGGTACGACTCGACGATGTCGTACGACTGCTCGCCCTCGATCACCAGCTCGCGGAAGTCCTCGTTGAACAGGTCCCGGACGACCCGGATGACCAGGTCCGGCTCCTCGTAGAGCAGCACCGGGGCGCCGCCCTCGGCCGCCTTGGCCTGGATGTCCTCCCACTGCGCCTGGAGCCGCTTGACGTCGCGCGCCAGCTCGTCCTCGCTGGCGCCCTCGGCGGCGGTCCGGACGATCACGCCCGCGCCGTCCGGCACCAGCTTCTTCAGCACGTCCCGCAGCCGCTTGCGCTCGGTGTCGGGCAGCTTGCGGCTGATGCCGGAGGCGTTGCCGTGGGGCACGTAGACCAGGTGCCGGCCGGAGAGCGCGATGTGGCTGGTCAGCCGGGCGCCCTTGTGGCCGATCGGGTCCTTGGTGACCTGCACCAGCACCGAGTCGCCGGAGCGCAGCGCCTGCTCGATGGAGCGGGCCCGCCCCTCCAGGCCGGTGGTGTCCCAGTTGACCTCGCCGGCGTAGAGGACGGCGTTGCGGCCGCGCCCGATGTCGACGAACGCCGCCTCCATGCTGGGCAGGACGTTCTGCACCTTACCCAGGTAGACGTTGCCGGCCATGGTGCCGGAGGAGTTGCGGGTGACGTAGTGCTCGACGAGCACCCCGTCCTCCAGGACGGCGATCTGGGTCCGGTCGCCGCGCTGGCGTACCGCCATCACCCGGTCGACGGCCTCCCGGCGGGCCAGGAACTCCGACTCGCTGAGGATCGGCGGCCGGGTCCGGCGCTGCTCGCGGCCGTCGCGGCGGCGCTGCCGCTTGGCCTCCAGCCGGGTGGAGCCGGAGACGCCCTGCACCTCGTCGACGGTCTTGCGCGGCTCGCGGATCTTGACGACGGTCGGCACGCCGTCGTCGGCGCCCGCCTCGACGTCACCGGCGCCCCGACGGCGGCGACGACGACGGCGGCGGGTCAGCCCGTCACCGCCCTCACCCTCCTCGTCCTCGTCGCCCTCGGACTCCTCCGCCTCGGCCTGCGCGGCCTCCTCGGACTCCTCGTCCTCGGCGTCCTCCGCGCCGCCCTTGCCCCGGCCGCGTCCACGGCGGCCACGGCGGCGCCGGCGGCGGGCCGCGGCGCTCTCGTCCTCGTCCTCGTCTTCGTCCTCGGCGGCTTCCTCGGCCTCCTCGGTCGGCTCCTCGGGCTCGACGACCTCGACCGCCTCGACGTCGCGGCGGCCACGCCGGCGGCGGCGCGCCGGCTCGGCCGGCTCCTCGGCGGCGGGCTCCTCCGGCTCCGGCTCCGGAGCGGGAGCCACGACCCGGGCGACCGGGACGTCCTCCGGCTGCGGGGCCATGAACAGCACGGTGGGCGCGGAGAGCGCGGCCCGCCGGCGGCGGGTGCGCGGCTCGGGCTCGACAACCGGCTCGGGCTCGACGACCGGCTCGGGCTCGACGGCCGGCTCCGGCTCGACGGCCGGCTCGACCGCCTCGGTCGGCTCCTCCTCGGCGGGCGGGGTGACCGCCACGCCGGGCGGGACCTCGCCGGAACGGCTCTCCGCACCGCTGACCGCGGCGGGCGGGGCGGCGGCGCCGAACCCGGTGCCGGCCTCCGGCTCGATGCCGGCGGCGGCCGGCGGCTGCTCAGTGGGCGCGGCGCCGGTCCGATCGGCCCCGAGGGCGTCGCTCGGGGTCTCCGCGGCCGGCTCGGCCGCGGCGGGGGCCGCCTTCTTCCGACGGGTACGCGTCGCCTTGGCCGGCGGCGCAGCCGGCTCGGCGGGCGCCTGGTCCGCCTCGACCGGAGCCTCCGCGGCGGGCGGCGCGGCGACCTCGGGGGCCGGCCCGGCGGCCTCGACGGGCGGCGCGGTGGCCTCCTCGGAGGCCTTCGCGGTGGTGGCCTTGCGGCGGCGGCGCGTCGCCTTCGGGGCGGCGTCGAGGTCGCCGGAGACGGGGGCGAACACCTCGGCCTGGAGCGCCTCGCCGCTGCCCGGCACGGGCGCCGTCGACGCCTCGACCGGCACCTCGGTCTGCTCCGGCTGGTTCAGCGGCGTGGCCCGCCGCCGGGTCGTACGCCGTCGGACCGGCGCGGCCGGGGCCTGCTCGGCCCCGCCAGCGTCGGCGTCGGCGGCGCCGGCGGCGTTCTCCGCCCCGGCGGTGTTCTCGACGGTGCTGCTGTCAGCGGTCTCGTCGGCCGGCTGTGAACCGGTCCGTTCGCCGCCCTCGGGCTCGTTCTCGAGCATGGACGTTCTCCAGTTCTGGCTGCCCCGGGCGCGGGTGAGCGCTGCCACGCAGGGTCGCCGCAAAAGTGTTTCCGCCGGGCGCGCACGGTGCGCGACCGCCGAAGTCTGCCTACCTGAACGTCGACCGACGGTCAGCGTTCACCGATGGTTGCCCCGTCGCGGTCCGCTTCCAACGGATCCGCGATCGCATCCTGCGCGGTCAGCGTGCCCTGTGCCAGCCGGATCACCCTCGGTGAGACCGGCGGCTCCAGGTCGGCCACCACGCGGAGGCCGGAAAGGACGTCATCGGGCCGCACGGAGGGGGTGACCTGCCGCACGACCAGTTCGAGTATCGCACACGGTACGGCCGGCGCCCCGGAAGGCGTCTCCGGCGACGCGATCACATCGATGCGGATCACCGCTGCCCGGGCGTCGAAGGTGCGCCGGCCCTGCTTGGTCATCCGCTCGACCAGCACTTCCTCGGCGGCCGTGAAGGCGGAAACCGCCCGTTGCAGGACGGCTGGGTCGACCTCGGGCAGCTCGATGCGCCAGTGCGACGCCTCGATCCGGTCGGCAAGACTCCCGCCGGCGGCCACGACGGCGTCGAGCACGTCGAGACCGGGCGAGAGGGCCGCGTCCAGCGCGGCGCGCAGCTCCGCCGGGTCGACCTGCTCGCGGAGGCCGATCTCCAGGTATTCCGCCTCGCTCGCCACGCCCGTCGGGGCCGCGCTGGCGTACGAGATCTTGGGGTGCGGGGTGAAGCCCTGGGAGAAGGCGATCGGCACGCCCGCCCGGCGCAGCGCCCGCTCGAACGCCCGGGCGAAGTCCCGGTGCGAGGTGAAGCGCAGCGGGCCGCGCTTGGCGTACCGGATCCGGACCCGCTGCACGACGGGTGCCTGGCCGCCCTCTGGCTGTGGTTTCCTACTGATCGTCGTGCTCCTCGTGTCGGAACCGGTTGATCGTGACGGCACTGCTCGCGACTCGCGTGCCGCTGACGATAACCACATGATCAACCCGGCGCACGGCGGGCGTGCCCGCCGTGCGCCGGAGCTACTGCTGGGCGCCGGTGGGGAGCTTCAGACCGTTGATCGGGGTGAGCGGGAGAAGCTTCTTCCCGGTCGGGCCGATCTGGATCTCGGTGTCCATCGACGGGCAGACGCCGCAGTCGAAGCACGGGGTCCACCGGCAGTCGTCCTGCTCGTACTCGCTGAGCGAGTCCTGCCAGTCCTGCCAGAGCCAGTCCTTGTCCAGGCCCGAGTCCAGGTGGTCCCAGGGCAGGACCTCCAGCTCGTCGCGCTGGCGGGTGGTGTACCAGTCGAGGTCGACGCCGAAGGCCGGCAGGACCTCGGTCGCCGCCTCCACCCAGCGCTGGTAGGAGAAGTGCTCGCTCCAGCCGTCGAACCGGCCGCCGTTCTCCCACACCCGCCGGATCACCGCGCCGACCCGCCGGTCACCCCGGCTGAGCAGGCCCTCGATCAGCGACGGCTCGCCGTCGTGGTAGCGGAAGCCGATCGCCCGGCCGAGCGACCGGTCCGCGTTGATCGCCTGCTTGAGCATCTTGAGCCGGCCGTCGATGACCTCCGGCCGCTCCATCGACGCCCACTGGAACGGGGTGTGCGGCTTCGGCACGAACCCGCCGATGGAGACCGTGCAGCGGATGTCCTTCGAGCCGGTGGCGGCCCTGCCGGCCCGGATGACCTCGTGGGCCATGTCCGCGATCTCGAGGACGTCCTCGTCGGTCTCGGTGGGCAGGCCGCACATGAAGTACAGCTTCACCTGCCGCCAGCCGTTCGTGTACGCGGTGACGACGGTGCGGATCAGGTCTTCCTTCGACACCATCTTGTTGATGACCTTGCGGATCCGCTCCGACCCGCCCTCGGGGGCGAAGGTCAGGCCGGTGCGCCGCCCGTTGCGGGACAGCTCCTGTGCGAGGTCGATGTTGAACGCGTCCACCCGGGTCGACGGCAGCGAGAGCGACACGTTGGTGCCCTCGTACTGCTGGGCCAGGCCGGAGCACATGTCGCCGATCTCGGAGTGGTCGGCCGACGACAGCGACAGCAGGCCCACCTCGTGGAAGCCGGAGAACTCCAGCCCCTCCCGCACCATCTGCCCGACGGTGGTGATGGAGCGCTCGCGCACCGGGCGGGTGATCATCCCCGCCTGGCAGAACCGGCAGCCCCGGGTGCAGCCCCGGAAGATCTCCACGGCGTACCGCTCGTGCACGGTCTCGGCCAGCGGGACCAGGGGCTTCTTCGGGTACGGCCAGGCGTCCAGGTCCATGGTCGTGCGCTTGTGCACCCGGAACGGCACGTCCGCCCGGTTCGGCACGACCCGCTGGATGCGGCCGTCGGGGAGGTAGTCCACGTCGTAGAAGCGCGGCACGTAGACGCTCTCGGTGCGGGCCAGGCGCAGCAGCAGCTCGTCGCGCCCGCCCGGGGAGCCCTCGGCCTTCCACTCCCGCACGATCCCGGTGATCTCCAGGACCGCCTCCTCGCCGTCGCCCAGCACGGCGGCGTCGACGAAGTCGGCGATCGGCTCCGGGTTGAACGCGGCGTGGCCGCCGGCCACGATCACCGGGTCGGCGTCGGTGCGGTCGGCGGCGAGCAGCGGGATGCCGGCCAGGTCGACCGCGGTGAGCAGGTTGGTGTAGCCCAGCTCGGTGGAGAAGGAGACGCCGAAGACGTCGAAGTCGCGCACGGAGCGGTGCGCGTCGACGGTGAACTGCGGCACGCCGTGGGCGCGCATCAGCTTCTCCAGGTCCGGCCAGACCGCGTAGGTCCGCTCGGCGAGCACGTCGGGCAGCTCGTTGAGCACCTCGTAGAGGATCTGCACGCCCTGGTTGGGCAGGCCGACCTCGTAGGCGTCGGGGTACATCAACGCCCAGCGCACGGCCGCCGCGTCCCAGTCCTTGACCACCGCGCCCAGCTCGCCACCGACGTACTGGATGGGCTTGGTCACCTGGGGCAGCAGCGGCTCCAGCCGGGGCCAGACGGAATTGGCCGCGGCGGGGCGCGGCGTGGTGGACGGGACGCTCATGATGCCCAAGGGTACGCGGCCCGGCAGCGGCCACCGCGCGCACGCCGGTCGCCACGCCCTCGGGGCGCCGGTCGCCACGCCCTCGGCACCTCGCAAGCGCCCGTCCGGCCTTGCGGTACCGGCGACGGCGGTGGCCGGAATCGCCCCGCTGGCGCATCGGTACTAACCTCGGACCGGCGCGAGAGGAGATTGCCGCGATGCCGCAGCCGCAGCCGGGCACGGACCGGCCGGCCGACGGGAGCCCCCCGGGTCAGGACCAGGGTCCGGATCCGGCGGTCACCGAGGAGCCCCCGACCTCCCCCGCAACGCCCGCCCCCGCCGGCGGCACGGGCCCGGAGGGCACCCGTGAGCTGCCCACCGAAGACCCCGAGCCGACCGCGACGTCCGACATCGGGCAGGACCCGGACGACGCCGGGGCCGACGCCGCGCTGCCGGACACGGGCGACGCCACCGCGCCGCACGGCTCGGGCGACGCCGCCGGCCGGCCAGACCCGGGCGACGCCACCGCGCCGCAGGACGCCGACGACGCCGGGGCCGAGGACACCCGGGACGCCGGGCCCGGGCGGGTCGCCGGCACCGGCCCGGAGGGCACCCGCCTGCTGCCCGACGACGGCCCGTCGGCCGTGGGACCGCAGGGCACCCGGATGTTCCCCGGCGACGAGCGACCGGCCGTGGGGCCGCAGGGCACCCGGATGTTCTCCCCCGACGAGCTACCGGCCGAACCGCCCGCGCCCCGGTGGAGCGGTTCGGCGGCGGTGCCCCCGCCGAAGCCGCGCAAGCGGGCCTGGGGCGAATCGGCCGTGATCCCCCCGGTGCCGGCGCCTCCGCCGGCGCCCCCGCCCGAGCAGTCCGCCGAGCACCGCACGCCGGTCGACCCGTGGGCGGGCGCGGACACCGGCGGGTGGGACCTCCCGCCGCCCCCGCCGCCCTCGCCGACGTTGCCCTACCCCGCCGCGCCGTCGCCCAGGCCGTACTCCGGGCCACCGGCGCCACCCGTGCACTCCCCCGCGCCGCCGACCCCACCCGTGCACTCCCCCGCGCCGCCGGAGCCACCGCGTCCCGCACCGCCGCGGGTCGCGTACCCGGCCGCCCCGCCGCAGTCGGCGTACCCCGTCTCCCCGCCGCCGGTCTCCCGGGCGCCCGGCCCGGCGCGGCCGGCGTCACCCCCGCCTCCGCCGCCCGCGCCGCCGAGGCAACGTCGGGCGACGGCGCCGCCGGCCGGGCCGCCACCCGGCCAGCAGGCCCCCCGGGGGTACGCCCCGACGCCCGCCCGCAAGCGTCGCCGCTGGCCGTGGTACCTGCTGCTCATGCTGGCCTGCTGCTGCGGCTGCCCGGCCTACTACGGGGTGCCGATGGCGTCGCAGTACCCGGCCGAGGCCAGCCTGCCGGCCGAGGTGGCCGACCTGCGGCTGCGCGACGACAACACCAGCAAGGCGACCGCCAAGCAGTTGGAGGCGGACGTGCGCAAGGCGCACTGGCTGGCCGAGAAGACCTTCGCCGGCGTCTACGCCACGCCCGCCGGCAAGCGGGTGACGGTCTTCGGCGGCACCGGCTTCCGGTTCACCCCGGAGTCCGACGCGGAGGACGAGATCACCCGGCTCACCGGGCAGTACTCCCTCGGCGAGGCCCAGGTGGTCGACACCGGCGTACGCGGCCGGCACCAGCGTTGCGCGGTGGGGCGCGCCGACGGCCAGGACGTGGTGGTGTGCACCTCGGTCGACCACGGCAGCATCGCCACCGCGGTCTTCACCCGGCTCTCCCTCGACGACAGCGCCACCCTGCTCGGCACCCTGCGGGAGCAGATGGTCACGACCAGCCAGAAGTAGCGGCTCCACCGGCTCGACGCCGTCGAGCGGGCCCGGCGGCCCGGTCGACAGGTCGCTGCGGTCCCACGTCCGCGACGGGGCAGCGGCGCGGCTCCGGCCGCCCCGTGCCCGGGCTCAGGCCGGGGCGTCGCCCGGGGTGGCGGAGTGCCCGCGCGGCGGGGCGTAGCGGGGCACGTACTCCTGGCCGGTGAGCTTCTGGATCTCGGCCATGACCTCGTCGGTCATCTCGCGCAGCGACGTGCGGTCGTCCGACCGGCCGGTGAAGTCGAGCGGCTTGCCGAACCGGATGGTGATCTTGGCGCGGCCGGGACGGGGCACCCGGGTGCCGATGGGCTGGGCCTTGTCGGTGCCGGTCATACCGACCGGGATGACCGGCACACCGGCCGCCACGGCCAGCCGGACCGCCCCGGTGCGCCCCCGGTAGAGCCGGCCGTCCGGCGACCGGGTCCCCTCCGGATAGACCGCGACCAGGTCGCCGGCCCTGAGCACCGGGATGGCGGCGTCGAATGCGGACAGCGCCGCCCGACCGCCGGCCCGCTCGACCGGGATGGCGCCCAGGCCGGTGAGCACGTGCTTGGAGAGGGCGCCCTTCGGGCCGGTGCCCTTGAAGTACTCCGACTTGGCCCAGAACGCCAGGTGCCGGGGGACCACGGTGCCGAGGAACAGCTCGTCGGCGACCGAGAGGTGGTTGCCAGCGAAGATCGCACCCCCCGCGTCCGGAATGTGCTCCAACCCCTCCACGGTCGGACGGAAGGCCAGCCGGAGCGCGGGCGCCACGGTGAGCTTGCCGATGGTGTAGAGCAGGGGCACTGGTCCTCCGGCGGAGTGTGTGCGAACAGGCGGTGTCACCGTAACCGACGGGTCCACGCGTCGTCGCCCGGGTGGCGGGTCGACCGCCTGGTGAGCGGGCCTGTCGGGGCCGGTGGGGGCGGTCCGGCGACACTCCGCCGGACCGCCCCCGTCTCACCGACTCATACCCTGCGGACGGCCACGGTCACCCGCTCGCCCTCGCCGACCTCCCCGGTGAAGCCGTCCACCCCGTCGGCGAAGTCGACGGAGTCGGCCAGCACCTCGCGGGCCACGAAGTCGGTGTACGCGGCCACCGCCGCACGCACCTCCTCGCCGGCCGACAACGCCACCACGATCCGGTCCGAGACGTCCAGGTCG
Source organism: Micromonospora sp. NBC_01740 (assembly GCF_035920365.1). NCBI lineage: Bacteria > Bacillati > Actinomycetota > Actinomycetes > Micromonosporales > Micromonosporaceae > Micromonospora > Micromonospora sp. NBC_01740. Next base: position 7,305,910 of record NZ_CP109150.1, read on the forward strand.
GCGTCGCGGCGGGCCTGCTGCACCACCCGGACGACGTCCCGGGCCAGCCCCTCGGCGGCCAGCTCGGGGGTGACCTCGGTGTCCAGCACGACCACGCCCTCGCCGCCGGGCAGCGGCGCGGAGTGCTCGGCGTCGGCGGCGACCAGGCGCAGCTCGTACTCGCCCTCGGCGAGGGTGACGCCCGCGGCGACCGGGGCGCCGTCGACCAGCTCCCACTCCCCCGCCTTGACCGCCCTGATGACCTGCTGCACCTGCTTGCCGACGCGGGGGCCGAGCGCGCGCGGCACCACGGTCAGCACCTGCTGGCAGTACGCCGACACCTCGTCGGTGAACTCCACCGCCTTCACGTTGACCTCGTCGGCGACCAGGTCGCCGAAGGGCCGCAGCTGCGCCGCGACGGGCGAGGCCACGGTCAGCGTCGACAGCGGCAGGCGCACCCGCAGGCCCTTGGCCTTGCGCAGCGACAGCGCCGCCGAGCAGACCTCCCGGGTGGCGTCCATCGCGGCGACCAGCTCGTGGTCGGCCGGGAACTCCCCGGCGGACGGCCAGTCGGTCAGGTGCACCGACCGCTCGCCGGTGAGGCCGCGCCAGATCTCCTCGGCGGTCAGCGGCGCCAGCGGCGCCACCACCCGGCACAGCGTCTCCAGCACCGTCCACAGGGTGTCGAACGCGTCGGCGTCGCCGGACCAGAACCGGTCCCGGGAGCGCCGCACGTACCAGTTGGTCAGCGCGTCCAGGTAGGACCGCACGGTGACGCAGGCGCCCGAGATGTCGTACGCGTCCATCTGCTCCTGGACCGTCGACACCAGCTCGTTCGTCTTCGCCAGCACGTACCGGTCGAGCAGGTGGGTGCTTGTCGTGTTCCGCTTCGCGGTGTACCCGTCGGCGTTGGCGTAGAGCGAGAAGAAGTACCAGACGTTCCACAGCGGCAGCAGCACCTGCCGGACGGCGTCGCGGATGCCCGGCTCGGTCACGGCCATGTCGCCGCCGCGCAGCACCGGCGAGGACATCAGCATCCAGCGCATCGCGTCCGAGCCGTACGAGTCGAACACGTGGTAGACGTCCGGGTAGTTGCGCAGGCTCTTGGACATCTTGCGCCCGTCGGAGCCGAGCAGGATGCCGTGGCTGAGGCAGTTGCGGAACGCCGGCCGGTCGAACAGCGCGGTGGCCAGCACGTGCATGGTGTAGAACCAGCCGCGGGTCTGCCCGATGTACTCGACGATGAAGTCGCCCGGGTAGTGGTGCTCGAACCAGTCGCGGTTCTCGAACGGGTAGTGCACCTGGGCGAACGGCATCGAGCCGGACTCGAACCAGCAGTCCAGCACCTCCGGCACCCGGCGCATCGTCGAGCGCCCCGTGGGGTCGTCCGGGTTGGGGCGGACGAGGTCGTCCACCGCCGGCCGGTGCAGGTCGCTCAGGCGTACGCCGAAGTCCCGCTCGATCTCCTCAAGCGAGCCGTAGACGTCGAGCCGGGGATAGTTCGGGTCGTCGGACTTCCACGCCGGGATCGGCGAGCCCCAGAACCGGTTCCGGCTGATCGACCAGTCGCGGGCGTTGGCCAGCCACTTGCCGAACGAGCCGTCCTTGATGTGCCCCGGCGTCCAGTTGATCTGCTGGTTCAGCTCGACCATCCGGTCCTTGAACTTCGTCACCGCGACGAACCACGACGACACCGCCTTGTAGACCAGCGGGGTGTCGCAGCGCCAGCAGTGCGGGTACGAGTGGGTGTAGGTGTCCTGCTTGAGGACGACCCCCCGCTCCTTGAGCTCCCGGATCACCGGCTTGTTGACGTCGAAGACCTGCTCGCCCTCGTAGGGCGGCACCAGCGCGGTGAACCGGGTGTGGTCGTCGACCGTGACGATGGTGGGGATGCCGGCCGCGTTGCAGACGTTCTGGTCGTCCTCGCCGAAGGCCGGGGCCAGGTGGACGATCCCGGTGCCGTCCTCGGTCGTGACGAACTCCGCGCCGAGCACCTGGTAGGCGTTCGGGCCGGCCTGCTCGACGAGGAAGTCGAACAGCGGGGTGTAGCGGCGCCCGGCCAGGTCACGGCCGGAGACGGTGCCGACCTGCTCGTAGCCCTCCAGCTCCTTGGCGTACGCGGCCAGCCGCGCCGCCCCGACCACGTACCGCTGGCCGTCGCGCTCCAGCACGGCGTACTCGATGTCGGGGCCGACGGCGAGCGCCAGGTTGGACGGCAGGGTCCACGGCGTGGTGGTCCAGACGCCGAGGCGCACCGGCCCGCGCAGCAGCTCCGGCGCGCTCTCGTCGGGAGTCAGCGCGAACCAGACCGACAGCGTCGGGTCGTGCCGGTCCCGGTAGACGTCGTCCATCCGGGTCTCGGTGTTCGACAGCGGCGTCTCGCAGCGCCAGCAGTACGCCAGCACCCGGAAGCCCTCGTAGACCAGGCCCTTGTCGTGCAGGGTCTTGAAGGCCCACATGACGCTTTCCATGTAGTCCAGGTCGAGGGTCTTGTAGTCGTTGGCGAAGTCGACCCAGCGGGCCTGCCGGGTGACGTAGCGCTCCCAGTCGTGGGTGAACTCCAGCACCGAGGTGCGGCACGCCTCGTTGAACCGGGCCACGCCGAGGTCGAGGATCTCCGCCTTGCTGGTGATGCCGAGCTGCTTCTCGGCGACCACCTCGGCGGGCAGGCCGTGGCAGTCCCAGCCGAAGCGCCGCTCCACCCGCCGACCGCGCATCGTCTGGTAGCGCGGCACGACGTCCTTCACGTAACCGGTGAAGAGGTGGCCGTAGTGCGGCAGGCCGTTGGCGAACGGCGGGCCGTCGTAGAACACGTACTCGTTGTCGGCGTCGCCCGCGACGCCGCCTCCGGCCGCGTCCGTGCTCTCCGGTCGCCGGCCGGAGGCCGGCCGGGCCTCGACGGAGGCCTCGAAGGTCTTGTCGGCCGTCCAGTGCTCCAGGACGCGGCGCTCGACCGCGGGCAGGTCCGGGCTCGCCGGGACGCCGGCGGCGGTCGGTTCGTGCAACGGATAGACCATCGGGGGTCGCTCTCCTCGCGCAGCTCACTGTCGTGTGGGTCTGCGAGGACGAGCCTTCTCGGGTACGCCTCGACGGCGCCCCCGGGCAGGCCCGCGGTACCACCCCGCTTGGCGGCCAGGATCGACCGCCCGCTCGTTGGCCGGCTGTGACGGGCCGGACCCGTCCGGTTCTACTGGGCCGGGGTGAACCGGCTGTTCTTCCGGAGGCTCACCGGTGATGGCCGGGTCATCGCCTTACGACCGCCAAGGTTACCCGACCACGCACGAAGATCGCCGCCGAGTAAACCCGCCCGGTGACCGGTTACCCAGGGTGACGAGCGGCGTGACCGGGCTCACGTCCGCCGGTGTCACGCCGCGCCTGCGCGCTTCGTCGGATGGGTGTCGACACAGACCGGACCGAGGAGGACCGTCATGCAACGGATCAACGTGGCCGAGGTGGCACCGCAGGCGTACCAGGCCGTGCTGGGGCTGGAGAAGTACGTCCGGGCGAACGTCGGGCACACCGTGCTGGAGCTGGTGAAGCTGCGGGCGTCGATGCTGAACGGCTGTGCGTTCTGCGTCGACATGCACAGCCGGGACGCGCTGGCGTCGGGCGAGTCGGACCGGCGGCTCTTCGCCGTCGCCGCCTGGCGGGAGGCGCCCTTCTTCGACGAGCGGGAGCGGACCGCGCTGGCGCTCACCGACGCGGTGACCCGGCTCGGCGAGCACGGCGTGCCCGACGACGTCTGGGACGCGGCGGCGAAGGTGTGGTCCGAGAAGGAACTCGCCGACCTGCTGATGGCGATCGCCACCATCAACGTGTGGAACCGGATCGCCGTGACCTGCCGCACCGATCTGCCCACGGACGTGTGACGGTCCGCGACGCGACGCAGGCGCCGGTGCGCGCGACGCGCACCGGCCCCGCGGCGGCGGGTGCGTCAGACCAGCTCGGGGAACCAGAGCGCGATCTCGCGCTTCGCGCTGTCCGGCGAGTCGGAGGCGTGCACCAGGTTCTCACGGTTGGACAGGGAGAGGTCGCCGCGGATCGTGCCGGCCGCCGCCCGCCGCCCGTCGGTCGCGCCGACGAGCCCGCGCACCACGTCGATGACCTGGTCGCCGGCGAGCACCAGCGCCACCAGCGGGCCGCCGGTCATGAAGTCCTTCAGCGGCGGGTAGAACGGCTTGTCGACGTGCTCGGCGTAGTGCTCGTCGGCCAGCGCGGCGTCCATCGTCCGGGACACCATCGCGTCGATCCGCAGCCCCTTGCGCTCGAAGCGGGAGATCACCTCGCCGACCAGCCCGCGGCGGACCGCGTCGGGCTTGATCAGTACGAGGGTGCGCTCATCGGGGCTGCTGCTGGACACGCTGGGTTCCTCCTGTGCGCGGAAGACGGTCGGGCTGGGTACGGTCAGCCTAGCGACCCGGTCCCGGCACCGGCGCGGCGGCCGGTCCTTCCTCCGGCGGCCGATCCGGCCTAGCCTGGCCCTTGACCCTCGGGAGGTCCACTGTGGCGAATGGCGGGAACCGGCCCATCGCACCGGTACGCAAGCTGATCGCCGCGGTGCTGGGCACCGTGGCCACCTTCGTCGTCCTGTTCGGCCTGGGCATGACGAGCTGGGCGATCGTGGCACTCGGCGTCGCCCTGCTGGTGCTGGCCATCGCGCTGGCCACGGTGCGCGGGGGCGGTCGCACCTGGGTGATCGGCGAAGGGCACGTGCACAGCGCCTCCGAGCCGCCCACGCAGTACGCCTTCGGCCGCTGCGAACTCCAGCTGGTGATCGACGCCCCGGGGCTGCCGCCCCGGTCCAAGAAGATCATCGAGCCGCGGGTGCCGGTGGCGAAGTGGCCGTCGCTGGGCCAGACGCTGCCGATCCGGGTGGCCCTGGACGACCAGCGCCACGTCCGGGTGCTCTGGGACGACGTGCCCACCCACGCGGAGACCGCCGCCGCCGTCGCGGCCGACCTGCCGCCCGAGTACGCGGGCTCCGAGTCGCTGGACGACGTGCTGATCCAGCAGGAGGCCCCGCCGTGGGCGGACCGGGCGCCGGACGACGACTTCCGGGACGACTACCGCGACGACTTCCGGGACGACTTCCGGGCGCCGGTGGGCGATCCGCTGGGCGACCCCGTCGGTGATCCGCTGGGCGATCCGCTCGGTGGGGACCGGGTCGGGCGGCCCGAGGAGCGCGAGCCCGTCGTGATGCACCAGCGTCCGGGTGGGCCGGTCGTGCTGGAGGGCACGCTCGTCGAGCAGCCCACCACCGGCACCCTGCCGCGCCGGGCCACCCCGACGCCCCGCCCGCCCGCCGAGGAGCGGTTCGACGCGCCCGGCGAGCGCCTCGACCCGTCCGCGCCGGCGGATCCGCTCGACCTGCCCCTGGACGATCCCGCCCCGCCGCGCAACCGGGTCCGCGACGAGCGGGTCCGCGACGAGCGGATCAGCCCGGAGGAACTGGACGAGGCGATCTTCGGCCCCGGTCCGGCGACCGACGCCGACAACGAGGCCGGGGAGACCGCGGCGGCCGGCGACGAGTTCGGGGCGCCGATCGCCGGCGTGGGGCTGACCCTGCTGGTCACCGACCTGCCCCGCTCGCTGGACTTCTACCGCGACCTGGGCTTCGCCGAGGTCGACCGGGGCTCCGGCAACGCGGTCCTCTCCTCCGGGACGACCCGCCTGGTGCTGCGCGAGGTGACCGAGGCGGCGCCGATCAGCCGCCGGCTGGTGCACGTCAACCTCGAGGTCGACGACATCGGCTCCGCCTACGAGCGGCTGCGCGGCACGGGCGTCCGGTTCACGTACGCCCCCCGCGTGGTCAACCGGGGCACGAAGCTGGAGGTGTGGGCGGCGGCGTTCCGCGACCCGGACGGCCACGGCATCGCCCTCACCCAGTGGCGGGAACGCGCCGAGGCCTGACCCGTCAGCCCAGCTCGCCGAGGCCTGACCGTCAGCCCAGGATGACCCGGCGCACGTGCAGGGCGTAGCCCCACACCAGGGCGAAGACGACGCCCAGCACCAGCAGCGACCAGTGCAGCAGGCCGGCCAGCATGAGCAGTCCCTGCAGGGCGGTGCCGGCGTGCCAGGCCCACGGCCGACGCATCATGCCGGCGAGCAGCACCGCCGCCACGGCCAGCGCCACCACGGCCCCGATCGCGGCGCCGCCCAGGTCGCCGCCGACCACCCGGATCGGCTGGATGGCCAGCACCAGCACCAGCGCCTCCAGGCTGAGCGTGCCCGCGCCGAGGCCACGGACCGCCCGTTCCGGGTTGCGCAGCCCGGAGCGGCGCGGCGGGCGCCCCGCGGGGTTGCCGTCGGCCGCCCGGACCGCGCCGTCGTCCGGGGTGCCGTCCGAGGTACTGGCGGGGAGGTCGCCGGGGAGCCCGTCGGGTGCCCCGGTCGGGCGGTCGTCGCCCGCGGTGGCCCGCTCCGGCCCGGTCATCGCTTCAGCAGCCGACGGGCGTCGGCCACCGTCACCACCGACCCGGTGACCAGCACCCCGACCCCGCTCAGCTCCCCCGGTACGTCCTCCTCGGCCATCGCCACCGCCGCCTCGATCGCGTCCGGCATCTCCTCGGCCACCTCCACCCGCTCGGGTCCGAAGACCTCCGCCGCCAGCGCGGCCAACTCCCGGGCGGGCAGTGCCCGGGGCGAGCTGTTGCGGGTCACCACGACCTGGTCGACCACCGGCTCCAGCAGCTCCAGCAGGCTGGCCGCGTCCTTCTCCGCGAGGACGCCGACCACCGCGACCAGCTTGCTGAAGGCGAACTCCTCCTGGAGGGCGGCCACCGTGGCGGCCATCCCGTGCGGGTTGTGCGCCCCGTCCAGCAGGATGGTCGGCGCGCTGCGTACGCGCTCCAGCCGGCCGGGCGAGCTGGCGGTGGCGAAGCCCTCCCGGACCGCCTCGACGTCGAGCTGCCGCTTCGCCCCGGCGCCGAGGAACGCCTCCACCGCCGCCAGCGCCACCGCCGCGTTCTGCGCCTGGTGGGCGCCGTGCAGCGGGATGAACACCTCCTCGTAGACGCCGCCGAGGCCCTGGAGGGTGAGCACCTGCCCGCCGACGGCGACGGCCCGCCGCAGCACCCCGAACTCGGCGCCCTCCCGGGCGATGGTCGCGCCGACCTCGGCACAGCGCTCCAGGATCGGCCCGGCGGCCTCCTCCTCCTGCGCCGCGGAGATCACCGTCGCGCCCTTGTGGATGATTCCCGCCTTGGCCAGCGCGATGTCCTGGATGGTGTCGCCGAGCCACTCGGTGTGGTCCAGCCCGACCGGGGTGAGCACGCACACCCCGGCCTGGATCACGTTGGTGGCGTCCTCGGCGCCGCCGAGACCCACCTCGACCACCGCCACGTCCACCGGGGCGTCGGCGAAGGTGGCGAAGGCCAGGGCGGTCGTCATGTCGAAGTACGTCAGCGGCTCCGCCGAGCGCTCGTCGACCAGCCGGGCGAGCGGCTCGATCTCCCGGTACGTGGCGACGAACCGTGCCTCGTCCACCGGCTCGCCGTCCAGGCTGATCCGCTCCCGGACGTTCTCCAGGTGCGGGCTGGTGTAGCGGCCGGTGTGCAGCCCGAACGCCCGCAGCAGCGAGTCGATCATCCGGGCCGTCGAGGTCTTGCCGTTGGTGCCGGTCAGGTGGATCGACGGGTACGCCCGCTGCGGGCTGCCGAGCAGGTCCAGCAGCGACTCGATCTTGTCCAGCTCGAAGGCCATGCGGGTGAACCCGCGTTCGGCCAGCTCGGCCTCGACGGCGGCGAAATCGGTGCGGTCGGTCACGAGGGCAGCGCCTCCAGAGCGGCGTCGATGCGGACGAGGTCGGCCTCGGCGACGGCGAGCCGATCGCGGATCTTGGCGACCACCGGCTCCGGCGCCTTGTCGACGAACGCCGGGTTGCCGAGCTTCGCCCGGGCCTGCGCGGCCTCCTTCTCGGCGGCGGCCCGGTCCTTGGTCAGCCGGGCCCGCTCGGCGGCCACGTCGATCGTCCCCCGGGTGTCCAGGGCCACGCTGACCTCGCCGGGCATGGCGAGCGTGGCGCTGGCCTGGAAGCCGTCGCCGGCCGCGTCGAGGCGCACCAGCGACCGGATCAGCGGCTCGTGCGCGGAGATGCCGGCGGCGGCCAGGCCGTCGAGCCGCGCGGCGACCCGCTGCGTCGGGCGCAGCCCCTGGTCCGAGCGGAACCGCCGGATCTCGGTCACCACCCGCTGGAGGGTGCCGACCTCGACCTCCGCGGCGTCGTCGACTCCGGTACGGTCGGCCACCGGCCAGGCGGCCGTCAGCACCGTCTCGCCGCCGGTGAGCGCGGTCCACAGCTCCTCGGTGACGAACGGGATCACCGGGTGCAGCAGCCGCAGCAGCTGGTCCAGCACGTGCCCGAGCACCCGGCGGGTCGCCTCGGCGGCCGGGCCGCCCTCGGCGAGCACCGGCTTGGTCAGCTCCACGTACCAGTCGCAGACGTCGTCCCAGGCGAAGTGGTAGAGCAGGTCGCAGACCTTCGCGAACTCGTACGCCTCGAACTGCTCGTCGACGGCGGCGGTGACGTGCGCCAGCCGGGACAGGATCCACCGGTCGACCGTCGACAGCGTGTCGGCCGCCGGCAGCGGCCCCTCGGTGTGCGCGCCGTTGAGCAGCGCGAAGCGGGTGGCGTTCCACAGCTTGTTGCAGAAGTTGCGGGAGCCCTGGCACCAGTCCTCGCTGACCGGCACGTCCCCGCCCGGGTTGGCGCCCCGGGCGAGCGTGAACCGGGTGGCGTCGGCGCCGTACCGGTCGATCCAGTCCAGCGGGTCGACCACGTTGCCGAACGACTTGGACATCTTCTTGCCGTGCTGGTCGCGGACCATGCCGTGCAGGGCCACCGTGTGGAACGGCGGCCGGCCGTCCATCGCGTACAGGCCGAACATCATCATCCGGGCGACCCAGAAGAAGAGGATGTCGTAGCCGGTGACCAGAACGCTGGTCGGGTAGAACTTCGCCAGGTCGGGAGTCTGCTCCGGCCAGCCGAGCGTGGAGAACGGCCACAGGCCGCTGGAGAACCAGGTGTCCAGGACGTCCTCGTCCTGGTGCCAGCCCTCGCCGCTCGGCGGCTCCTCGTCCGGGCCGACGCAGACGATCTCGCCGTCCGGGCCGTACCAGACGGGGATGCGGTGACCCCACCAGAGCTGGCGGGAGATGCACCAGTCGTGCATGTTGTCGACCCAGGCGAAGTACCGCTTGGCCAGCTCCGCCGGCTCGATCTTCACCCGACCGTCGCGCACCGCGTCGCCGGCGGCCTCGGCCAGCGGGGCGGTGTTGACGAACCACTGGAGCGACAGCCGCGGCTCGACGGTCGTCCGGCACCGGGAGCAGTGCCCCACCGCGTGCACGTACGGCCGCTTCTCCGCGACGATCCGGCCCTGCTCGCGCAGCGCGGCGACGATCGCGGGGCGGGCCTCGTAGCGGTCCAGGCCCTGGAACGGGCCGTGCGCGGTGATGACGCCCCGCTCGTCCATGATCGTCAGCGACGGCAGGTCGTGCCGCTGGCCGATCTCGAAGTCGTTCGGGTCGTGCGCGGGGGTCACCTTGACCATGCCGGTGCCGAAGCTCGGGTCGACGTGCTCGTCGGCCACGATCGGGATCCGCCGGTCGGTCAACGGCACGGCCACCTCGGTGCCGATCAGGTGCCGGTAGCGCTCGTCGTCCGGGTGCACGGCGACTGCGGTGTCACCGAGCATCGTCTCGGCCCGGGTCGTGGCGACCACGACGTCGTCGCTGTATCGGATCGAGATCAGCTCGCCGTCGTCGTCGGTGTGCTCCACCTCGATGTCCGACAGCGCGGTCAGGCAGCGCGGACACCAGTTGATGATCCGGTTGGCCCGGTAGATCAGCCCGTCGTCGTAGAGCTTCTTGAACATGGTCTGGACGGCCCGGGACAGGCCCTCGTCCATGGTGAAGCGCTCACGGTCCCAGTCGACGGAGTCGCCGAGGCGACGCATCTGGCCGAGGATCGCGCCGCCGGATTCGGCCTTCCACTGCCACACCCGCTCGACGAACTTTTCCCGGCCCAGGTCGTGCCGGGACAGGCCCTGGCCGGCGAGCTGCCGCTCGACCACGTTCTGGGTGGCGATCCCGGCGTGGTCCATGCCCGGCAGCCACAGCGCCTCGTGGCCCTGCATCCTCTTGCGCCGCACCAGCGCGTCCTGGACGGTGTGGTCCAGCGCGTGGCCCATGTGCAGGGAGCCAGTGACGTTGGGCGGCGGGATGACGATGGTGAAGGGGGGCTTGTCGCTGTCCGCCGACGCCCGGAAGTGGCCGGCGGCTACCCACTGCTCGTACCGTCGCTGCTCCACCTCGCCGGGCTGGTACTGGCCGGCAAGGGTCGGGGCGTCGGGGCGTCGGGCATCCAGTCTCTCGGTCACCCTGAAAGTCTACGGAGCGCTTCCCGGGACCCGACGTGCGCCACCTGCTGTTCGCGTACGGTGTCGGCTATGTCCGACGCACATCTCACCGATCGCCCGGTCGCCGACGGGCCCGAACCGATCGATCTGACCGACGAGCCCATCCAGCTCAGCAACCGGGACCCGGAGAGCGCCCCGGAGCGGCGGGGGACGTGGTCGGGGCGCCGGCGGGTGGCGTGGGCCGTGGCGGCGGTGGTCGGACTCGCGGGAGCCGCGGTGCTCGGCACCGCCGGCTGGCGGGTCGCCCAGCAGAAGGACGCCGATCTGGCCACCCCGGACCGGGTGGCGGGCCTCGTACGCGACGACAGCGACCGGGCCCGCAGCACCTCCGACTACCTGCGCAGCGGATTCGCCGCCGACATCGACCTGGACAGCAGCTTCGGCACCGTCTACCGGGATCCTGCCGACGACAGGCGCTCGGTGCTCGTCTTCGGCGGGACGACCCTGCTCTGGCAGCCGGAGCGGGACCTGAACAGCCTCTTCGGTCTGCTGACCGACGAGACCGGCAAGGTGACGGGGCTGCGCAAGATGCCCGCCGGGCGCTTCGGCGGCGTGATGAAGTGCGGCACGACCAGCGGCGACGGCGGCGACTTCGCGGTCTGCGGGTGGGCCGACCACGGCAGCGTGGTGATGGCGATGTTCCCGGGTCGCTCCGTCGACGACGCCGGCGGGCTGTTCCGCGCCATGCGCGAGGAGATCCAGACCCGAGGCTGAACGCCTTGGCCGCCCGGCCCGAGCCTAGGTGGCGCGGCCCGAGGGCCAGGTGGGCGGGTGGAGTCCAGGTGGCGCGGCCCGAGTCCAAGTGGTGCAGGCGAAGCCCTGGTGGCGCGGCCCGAGCCTAGGTGGTGCGGGTGGAGTCCAGGTGGTGCGGGCGGAGTGTCCCCGGCGCCTGGCGGGGGAACCCGTGGCCCCGGCCTGAAAACGAATCCGCCGCCCGATCGACCCTGCTCCGGTCCCGGGGGATCCGGCTCTCGGCCTCCGGTCCCCGCAGGATTCGGCTCTCGGCCATGCCCCAAATGGGCCGTAACGCAGTTCAGGGCCG